>CAZPOJ010000042.1:0-20230 GCA_964588005.1 uncultured Sphaerochaeta sp. | reverse complement strand
TTTCAGTTTTAGAGGTCTGAGGGAAAATATTTTCTGGGTTCCCTTTGAAAGTATATTTGGATTTCATATTGAGGCAGTCACCTATGTGAATTCAGCTAACACTGCAAACCGCTTTTCATCTCTCTATCAAAACGTAGTCTTTCTGACAAACCCTCTGACCATCAGCAATGTATCCTCTCTCAAGGTAGAATTCTACTTTGTTTCAGAAGAAAATAGTTCAGTCTTCGTTCCAGGGGAACAATATGATTTGTATACAGGAACCATCGGAACCTTCAATCTTGCTGTAACCACAAACAATAATATCTGGACCCATAAAGACTATATTTCGATAAATGGACAAGAAGTTGGAGCTGTGAATGAGCCTCCCTCCAACCCCGTTCCCATCATCGGGTCTGGGGGAGGAACAACAACAATACCTTCCGTACCCTATGTCGATGATGAGCATCCCCACCAGGTCTTGCAGTATCTGCTCTCCATCATCGAAGAACAATCGATCTACCTTCCCAATGCCTATGGGACTAACAAGACACCAGTTGCCAAAGCCAGGATTGAAATCCTCAATGCAGAACCAGGAACAAACTACAAGGTAGATATCAGCTTTGACAGCAACAGCGTGAAGCAAGGGAAGTTCCATCTCCATCTGGATGGAAACCTCAACGCCTACGGTATACCCTACTACCTCTATTTCAAACAGGACCTTGTGGTGCCTGGACAGGATATCCGATGGGGACAAATTTTGAACCATCCTGAGAAACAGATCAGAGTTACAGGCGTCATCCAAGATGATGCCGAGGGAGCTCCTGCAGGGACCTACAAGGATACCATAACGGTGCACATCACTGCAGTCGATTAGTAAAAATGCATCCAGGAGAGATCTAGAGAGAATACTCCCTCTTCTTGCATAAGAGCGTGGAAACTGTGTATCCTCATAGTGAATACTTGGAGGATCATACATGTTCGAAATTGACTACGCAAAAACCCCGGTAACGGATTTCTATGGGAGCAACTGCTTTACCGAGACAGAAATGGGAAAATACCTCAGCGACCCTGCCATCAGGGAGCTCAAAGAGGTGCAGCGTGGTCAACGTGAACTTACCTCCGATCTTGCAGACTATATGGCCAGTGCAATGAAACAGTGGGCACTGACCCGCGGCGCCACCCACTTTTGCCACTGGTTCCAGCCTCTTACAGGTCTCACTGCAGAGAAGCACGACTCCTTCATTACCCCAACCAAGGGAGGCAAGGTCCTGTTGGAGTTCTCGGGCAAGGAACTCATCAAAGGCGAAGGGGACGCCTCATCCTTCCCCAACGGGGGACTGCGCGCCACCTTTGAAGCCCGTGGCTATACAGCGTGGGACACCTCCTCCCCTGCCTTCCTCAAGGATGTCTCCGGGGTGAAGACTCTCTATATCCCCACAGCATTCTTCTCCTACAATGGAGAGGCCCTCGACCACAAGGTTCCGCTCCTGCGCTCCAACCAGGCCATTGAGAAACAGACCCTCAGGGTACTGCGCGCTCTTGGCAACACCAGTGCAAAGCGCATAATCGTCAACGTCGGCCCCGAACAGGAGTACTTCCTTGTCGACAAGCAGTTCTACGAGATGAGACCGGACCTTCGCATCAGCGGAAGGACGGTGATGGGAAACCTTGCAGCAAAGGGGCAGGAACTCAACGACCACTACTACGGTACCATAAGCGACAGGGTCACCATCTTCATGCGCGAACTCAACTATGAACTGTGGAAGCTCGGCATCAGCAGCAAGACCCAGCACAAGGAAGCCGCCCCCAACCAGTTTGAGATAGCGGTGGTCTACGAAGCGGCAAACCTTGCAGCAGACCACAACAAGCTACTGATGGATGTATTGCAAAGTGTAGCCCTGCGCCACGGAATGGTTGCCTTGCTCCATGAAAAGCCCTTTTTAGGAGTCAACGGGTCGGGCAAGCATGACAACTGGTCCCTTGCCACCGAGGATGGAACGAACCTGCTCTCACCAGGATCGAATCTAGAGGATAATATCCAGTTCCTGCTCTTCCTCACCTCTTTTATCAAGGCTGTGGACGAGTATGCACCCCTTATCAGGTGTGGGGCGGCCATCTCCGGCAATGACCACCGTCTGGGATCCTCAGAGGCCCCTCCGGCCATCATCAGCCTCTACCTCGGCGAACAGCTGAGTACGATCCTCGATGATATCTCAGAGGAGAAGCACAGCGGCAAGAAAGACCGCCAGTTTGTGAAGCTTGGCGTCTCCATGCTTCCCAAACTGCCCAAGGACTTGACAGACCGAAACCGTACCAGTCCTATCGCCTTCACCGGAAACAAATTTGAGTATCGCATGGTCGGATCTTCGCAGACAGTATCCATAGCGAACATCTATTTGAACACCGCTATGGCCTCGGTACTGGAAGAGGTTGCACAGAGGTTGGAGAGCGCTGAAGATGTCGACCTTGAAAGCCACCTCATCATCAAGGAGTTCTACCAAGACCATAAGCGGGTTATTTTCAATGGCAACGGCTATGATGCAGCATGGGAAGCTGAGGCAAAAAGAAGGGGCCTGCCCAATTTCAGCGATACGGTCAGTGCCCTGCCCGAGATGATGAGTGAAAAGAACCTCAATCTTCTCTCAAGCCAGAAGGTTCTCTCCAAAAGCGAAGTAGAGTCACGCCTTGAGATCGCCCTGCAGACCTATAGCAAGCAGCTCAACGTTGAAGCGGCAATCATGGTTGAGATGTGTAGAAAATATGTCATTCCCTCGGTGACCAAATATCTGGGAGTGCTGAGTGAAAGCATAGCAAACCAAGAGGCCATCGGGCTGGACACAACCGAACAACGTACGATTGCTATTACCCTCTCCTCCTCCCTCAACCAGAGTATCGCTGCAACTGAGGAACTGCACGTGAGCATTGCCAAGGCCCTATCGTACAAGGACGAGGTCCTCAAGCAGGCACAGCTCTACCGTGACGAGGTATCCACCCAGATGCTCGCCCTGCGAAGCAACATTGATGTGATGGAGACGTATACGAACAAGGACATGTGGCCATTCCCCAGTTATGACGACCTGTTGTTCAGGCTGTAGGGTCTAGGAAACCTTCCCACCAAGGGAGAAAAAGAAGAAGAAAGAGGGGTAATTTGGATGACTAACCCAAGGGCCTTGATAGTCACGCATGATGGCCACCGGTATGGCTTACTCACCCCTACCGGTGAAACGGCTCTTGCTTGTGAGCATGCTGCTATCACACAGTTTGAAAATGATACCTATGCTATCAAGAAGAGAGATTATTATCAGCTCTATGGTGCTGCCCTGCATCTCTTGACCCCTATAAGATTTCTTGCTGTCGCCTCTTGCTCTTCTGAGGGCTACACCGTGCAAGTACGGACTAAGAGTGGGCGAAAAGCCTATGGCCTCATTTCCCCCGACGGCTCGTGGATCATTAAGCCGCACTACTACAAGCTCGCTATGACTGAACTTCCCGGCCCCGTGTGGTATCTCTCTTACACAAGGCAAGGGAGGGTAAGGGCACACGATAAGCAGGGCAGGATAGTACGAAGTTGGCCTAGAAAATCATGCGTGGAATATCTGGGAGAAGGCTATTTCTTGGAAACATCGTCTGAAAAGCTTATTGACCCCGCCACTGAAAAGTGCGGGGTTCTCCCTGAGCTGAAAACCAATTACACCTATCAAATCAGTGACATGTACGAAGAAAAGGTCGCCATAGATCTCAAAGATGCTACGGTGAGCGCTTTCAAGGGTGGAGTATGCAGTGTCGATACCCCGTGTGGTACTACCCTCTTCAATACCCGTATGGAAAGCCTCACCGGAGGGCACCTCTACAAGGGGGAGCTCGGCTCTGATGGTCTTTGTGTCGTACAAAACCAGTATGAGGGCCCCTGCCACTACCTTGATGCTACAGGAAAACGACACTTTGCTCGTACATTCATCAGGTGCACTACATTCATGCAGGGCAATGCCTGGGTAGAGGAGCTTGATGGATGGAAAGGCTTTATCGATAGGGATGGAGAACACCTGTATCCTTGTGAATACCCGTTAGTCGAAGGCTACAACGGAGAGTATGCTATCGTCGAAGGTGGGGGAAGCAACACTGCTTATGGGATCATTGACAGGCAAGGTGAGGTAGTTCAGTGGCTCCCATTCCTCTATGAAAACCTGACCCAATACTGTTGTTACAGAATCTACAACCCCGACAAGTTGATGCATCTGAACGGAGAGACCCTGATGAGAGAGCCACGTATGCAAGAGCTTCTTCTGGGAAAATATGGGTTTTGCATCAGTGATGGAACTCACTATATAACGGTCAATACTGCAGGTGAAATCATCAAGCGAACAGCAGCTAAACGATGAAGACTGTAGTATGCCATCATCTACCAGGATCAGGGTATACGCCATCTTCTGGAATCAAGCATCCACTCCCTTTTTCTGAATTCCACCAACATCCTCTGGCACTGCCTGGGATGGAGGAACTGATTGTACATCTTTAAAATATGCTCGCTGAGCAGCTCCCCTGTCCAAGCGCTTTTTGCTGTAGCCAAAGTCGGAGGGCACATGGTTGAAGTCGTACCGGATCTGCTCCATCTGGGAGGTACAGAGCTTCGGGAGCTTACCCTGATGCAACTGCAAGGCCTCTGTCCCTGATTCGGTGAATAGGCGTATCCAGAGATTGATCGAGGATTTCGATTTGCCGGAAAGCGTGGCCAGAACCTCCACAGGAAGCCCTGCAAGAGCGATCCTGACGAAGGCAAGCCGGGTATAAAGCCGGAATTCAGGACTCTTGTCCAGCTCCTGGGTTATCTTTTTTAGCAGTTGGTCCTTGTTTGCAACCTCTCTAAAGTTCATACTTCACTCTTGGAAAACAGCTTCATGATGTACACCCAGACCAACCTTTTTGAGAGCAGGGTTTGGTATGTGTGTATTAGTGCCCTTCCCTTCTCAGGCAAACACTACCTACGGGCTCTTGTAGTAAACACTCACCAGCCTGGCAAGGGTGGCACTCTACTTCTAAGAGAGTCTGAACACTACCCCTTCAAACCCGGAAAGGACCACTGCATCATAGGAGAACCGAGGCTGTTCCAAGGCAGAGGCTGTGGAGAAGATCTCTTCACTGGCAGAGCTTCTCAGGCCAAACTCACCAAGGTGTGCAGACTGTTTGGTAGCCGAGAAGTTCAATACTAGGAGCAACTGCTGCTTTTCCAGGGTGCGGGTATATACCATGAGGTTGGCATTCTTCTGTTCATGAAATATGCATACACCTTGTCTGAGAACAATCTCATTCGAGCGCAACCTGCTCAAGGACCTGTAAAAGGAGAGCATGGAGTCTTCTTCAAGCTCCTGGTTTTCAACGGAACTGTAGTTAGCATGCTTGGCAAAGGGTAGCCAGGGCTCCCCATCAGTAAAGCCATGATTTCCTCCCACCGTCCAGGGCATGGGACCTCTTTGGGGGTCTCGTCCCCTATGCAGTGGCCAATAGCGTTTACCAACAGGGTCATGCATATTCCTTCTGCTTACAAAGGAGTTCTTCAGAGCCAACTCTTCACCGTAGTAGATAAAGATGGCCCCTCTCTGGGTGAATTGGAAAAAAGCTGCCAACCTGGCCTTGTGTTCATTGTTTGATAAACGCGATATCGAACGCTTCACATCGTGGTTGTTCAAGACCCAGGCAGGGGTACGGTGTCTTCCCACCGCCTCATACCAGCGCCTTGCACTGCGTTGCCACTTATGTGCAGTGAAGCCTGTGGTGATCAGGGAGAAGTCAAAAGAGAGGTGCAACTCATCACCGGTTCTTCCCAGATACGATGCAGCCAGTTCAGGTTCACCGGGATGCTCGACCATGATCTCACCGACAAGCATCCTGTCAGGATAGCTGTCCACAAGCTTTCGCAGCATCTTGACCCTTGTGTGAGACTCTGGCCTATTCCTATCAAAAATGTGGCGTTGCATATCGTAAGGGCGTGGCCTGCCGGTGAAGTACCGTGGATTGTCCCTCAGGGACTCATCCTTGATAATGGAGTTGATAACATCGAGACGGAACCCATCGACTCCTTTCTCAAGCCAGAAACGCACCTCTTCCAGTATGGAGTCTACCGTAGCTCCATTTCTCCAGTTGAGATCGGGTTGCTGGGGAAGAAACGAGTGGAAGTAGTACTGCCCACGCTCTTTGTCAAATGTCCACCCCTTGCCTCCAAATGCTCCTTTCCAGTTATTGGGTATCTTGTCGCTCCAGATATAGTAGTCACTTTTTTCATTGTCCTTGGACGAACGGCTCTCCAAGAACCATGGGTGAAGGTCTGACGTATGGTTAAGAACTAGGTCGAAGATGACCTTGAGGGAGAGTTCATGGGCTTTTTCGATGAGAAGTTCGGCATCAGAGAGGGCACCGAACAGAGGGTCGACATCCCGATAGTCGGCAACGTCGTAACCAAAATCTACCATGGGAGAGGTGAAGATGGGATTCAGCCAGATAGCATCAACTCCCAGGCTTTTGATGTAATCCAAGCGCCGGATGATTCCTGGCAAATCTCCAACTCCGTCACTATTACTATCCTGAAAGCTTCTTGGATATATCTGATACACGATGCAATCTTGCCACCAAGCTAAGTCCATGCAAAACTCCTAGACAGTAGTATACAGCAGGCACAAGAGGAACGGGACAGTAAAAACCTCTTTCGAGCGTGCAAGAAGATTTTTCACGTATGTGATAGAGAGTAAAGGGGGGTTGGTACCTCGCTCTTGCGCTGGAGAAACAAATCAAGCTTCTCCATGCTTCTTTATGAACTCCCTGAGGGAGAAGCGAATGCCTGCAGCCCACCCTAGCCCCATGCTGGAAAACAGCTCTTCCAGTTCTTTCTTAAATGAAGGTTCAATGGAAAAGGTAGTCAGGATCTTCTTCTCTTTCTTAGGTTTCTTCACCTCATCGGTACTAGGCGGTTTTGCCTTTTGAGTGCTGAAACTACTCTCAGCGACAAGTTCAAACTCGTTCTCTTTAAAAGCCATTTCTATCTCCAATTTTCCAAGGTACTAGTTTGTATTGATATAAAAAATATGGGTTACTACCCTTGTTTTCTTTGTATATAGAGGACTTACACATTTCTTATCTATCAAGGCCGTCATCCTCAGCAGCAGTAAAACCTTAGCCAAGGGAGCCTCCATGCTCATAAACAGGAACCCTATGGAGCTTGGACATAGCCTTGAGTCAAAAAAAATCCGGCAGAAGGGAGCTCTCTGCTAGGGGAAGGAAATAGGCTTAGTCATATGTTCCTTTGCCATAGTATATACCCACTCTTTTGCAAGCACAAGCAATATTATATAAAACTATTTCTTATGTGTTTTGCTATGATAATAGTAGCTTTCTATATAAAAACAAACTGATTCTATAAAGTATCCTACAAAAGGAAGGGTAATCCTATTGCTCAATGTGACAGGATCTAAAAGGGGAGTCTCCCTTAGTTCGCCTGTTCGCCCTATTCCAGAACTTTCTGTGCATCAAGGGCCGTCTCTTTCCAAGATATGCTCATTTCTGCAAGCCTTCATTGGGCATCTACTGGAGAGGCAACCTGCCTCTTGCTGTTCCCCCCCTCTTGTACATGAACTGACGATATAGCATATGGGGGGGGGGATATTGTCGGAACAAGCATGAACGCCTTCACTGCACTGGGTTCAGGTAAGCTCGCAATACCCGGCTATGACATCACGCAGCAGGTAGGCGCTATCCTTGGGAATTCTCTCTTGGGTTTCATAATCAACATAGACGATGCCAAATCTTCGGTCATACCCCCAAGCCCATTCAAAGTTGTCCAGAAAAGACCAGATAAAGTACCCTTGCAAGTTGATGCCCTCATCGATGGCCTGCTTGCAGATGGCAAGATGCTTGTTGACGTAGTCACACCTGAACAGGTCGTGTACCCGACCGTCCTCGACACTATCATCATTGGCGCACCCATTCTCTGTAATATAGAGGGGAAGGTCCCTATCGAGGTCCTGGATGTAGTGTAGGATCCTCAGCAGGCCGTAAGGCGTCACAGGCCACCCTTGGTTGGTTACAGGCTGCCATACGGGCACCTCCCTATACTTGGTACTTGCATTTTCATCATAGGCGACAGCCCCTTCCTGGTAGTAGTTGATCCCAAGAAAGTCGATCTTCTCTGCTATGATCTCCATATCACCGTCCTCTATGGGGTAGGTGATACCCATATTCTCAGTTACCAGGGCGGGATACCCTTTGTTGAACAGGGGAAGAAGAAACACATCGGTGTTAAAGGCCCTTGCGCACTCACTGGCCAAGATATCCTGTGCCTTCCTTGATGCCGGTCGGCTCATGATGGGGTTGAGTGTCGTTCCGATGGGTGCTGTGAGACCTGTCCTCCTGTAGGCCTGCATGGCAAGGCCGTGGGCGAGGTTCAGGTGATGGACTGCACGGTTTGCCTGATCCTCATCCTTGATACCGGGGGCATGCTCCCCAGTCCGATACCCCAGATAAGCGGCACAGAAAGGTTCGTTGAGGGTGATCCAGCGATCGACATAGGGTCCAAGATGCTCGTAGCACGCCTGTGCATACGCCTGAAAGTGATAGGCTGTCTCACGGTTCGCCCACCCGCCCCTCTCTTGGAGTACCTGAGGAAGGTCCCAGTGATAGAGGGTGGCAACCACGCTGATGCCCTTGGCCCTGAGGGCCTTGCTCAGGCGAATGTAGTAGTCGACACCTGCCAAGTTGACCTTACCAACCCCATCGGGGATGATCCTGGGCCAAGCGATTGAAAATCGGTAGGCCTGGAAATTGAGGTCAGCCATCAACTGTATATCTGATTCATAGCGGTGGTACTGGTCGGCGGCAACACTGCCGTCGTCACCGTTCATCACATTTCCTGGGATTTTGGTAAACGCATCCCAGATGCTGCTCTTGCGCCCTCCCTCTTCGATGGCACCCTCCACCTGGTAACTAGCTGTTGCGCATCCCCACAAGAAATCCCCATCAAACTGCACTTGTTGCATGCTTTCCACCCTTCATTGCTGTTGAAAATATATCCGACCACAACAGGGGCAGCCATCGATAGAGGCTGCCTCCTTACAGGAAACAGTAGCACAGCTTGCTGGAGCACACAACCTTATGCAATTTCTAGAACAAAGTTCTTTTGCTGTACAATCTTAAGACCTATACAGCTTTAATTTGAATTTACCTATTTACCTTATCAAAACAATATGCTTTTTATAGCAAATCCATACTAGCAAGCTGCCAACGCAACTCGACAGCGTCATTATAGAGAATCGCATCGATACCCAGGTTCACGGCAGCCTCACAATTTTCTACAAGGTCATCGATAAATACTGTCTCCTGAGGCTGCACCTTCTCCTTGGCGAGGATTTTATCAAAGAATGCACGATCGGGTTTCACTTCACCTAGGTGCAACGAAGCGTAGACCGCATCGAAAACATCATACTGGCCTTCTTCGCTATGATGCGCATAATGGGAGGCTTCTGTGTTGGTAGCACAGACCACACGCGTACCTCTCTCCTTGAGCTCCTCGATGATAGCAACGACAGCTTCGTCAAGCTCCGGCTTGAAATACCTGCCCCAGAGCGAGTCCTTATAGGCTGGGACTGCTATGCCGGTCTTTTCAGAGAAGCGAAGCCACATCTCCTCTTCGGAGATGTCCGCCCTGCTATGCTGTTCAAGCAGAGAACGAAGCGAGGGGTCAAGAGAGGTGAAGTTCTCATGATCGGTGATGCCCAAGTCACGCAGAATCAGCCGCTCCAACGATGAGTCGGAGTGTTTGGCAACTACTCCGCCCATATCAAACATACAGAGACGAATTGTTTTTTCCATACGGCAAGCTTATCAAAGGAGAAGGAAATCTTCTAGTGCTTTCATAGATTTTGAAAATACGATATTCTACCAAGAACCAAGGAGTGAAATACCGTATGAGCCAATTTTTCCCAGCAGACTACATCCCTAAAATGAATCAGATACAAACTGAGCGAGCCATCAAGTACATCAAGGACACCTTTGAACGAGAACTGTCGGCAGGACTGAAACTCAGCAGGGTGACCAGCCCCCTCTTTGTACCGCGGGGCTCAGGTATCAATGATGACCTCAATGGCATAGAAAGGCCTGTACGCTTTCAAATCGGTAATCTTGACAATATGGAGATGGAGATAGTCCAGTCCCTGGCCAAATGGAAAAGACTGGCCCTGGCCAATATGGACCTGAAGCCAAACACCGGACTCTATACCGATATGAACGCCATCCGCCCTGACGATGAAATTGATGCGATCCACTCCCTCTATGTCGACCAGTGGGACTGGGAACTGGTCATGGCGGAAAAGGATAGGAATATAGAGTTCCTCAAGAGGATTGTCAAGAAGATCTACTCCTCGCTGAAACGCACCGAGTTTCTGGTCAGTGAGATGTTTCCCACCTGTACCCCGACTCTTCCCGACCGCATCACCTTCATCTACTCAGAAGATGCACAAAAGGAGTATCCTCACCTGACACCCCAGCAACGGGAGAGGGTCCTTGCCCAGAAGTACGGTGCAATCTTCCTCATAGGCATCGGCTTCCCCCTTGCCGACGGGGTAAGCCAAGGCGGCAGGGCTCCCGACTATGATGACTGGTCAACTCCCAGTGACGACGAGCACACAGGCCTCAACGGGGACATCATTGTATGGGACACCGTTCGCGGTGACTCCCTTGAACTCTCCTCGATGGGGATTCGTGTCAACATTGAGACACTGAAGCGGCAGCTTGAGATCCGCAATTGCCAGGAAAGAGCCGAGCTGTACTGGCACCAGAGACTGCTCAACGGAGAACTGCCCCAGACAATTGGCGGCGGTATTGGCCAGAGCAGGCTTTGCATGCTGCTGCTGCAGAAGGCGCATATTGGAGAGGTGCAGTCCTCTGTATGGCCACAGGAAGTTCACGATGAGGCAAAAAGAAAAAATATCACGATCATGTAGGAGCTTGGGATGAAACTTGTCAGTTGGAACGTAAATGGATTGCGAGCCGTCCAGAAAAAGGGCTTCGAGGAGTATCTTGCCGCCATTGATGCAGACATATTCTGCCTGCAGGAGACCAAGCTGCAAGAGGACCAGATTACCCTGGATATCCCCGCCTACCACACCTATTGGAGTTTTGCAGAGAAGAAGGGGTACTCAGGGGTAGCCCTCTTCTCAAAGCGAGAGGCTATCTCGGTAGAAGAGGGTATCGGGCACCCCCTCGACAGTGAAGGCAGGGTAATCACTGCAGAGTTTGAAGAGTTCTTTGTGGTATGCTGCTATACACCCAACAGCCAGGACAAGCTTGCCCGCCTGCCGACCCGTATGGATTGGGACGATGCCTTCAGGGAGTATGTCACCTCCCTCAAGGATATCAAGGATGTCATCATCTGCGGCGACCTCAATGTAGCGCACAAGAGCATCGACCTGAAAAACCCCAAGGCCAATGAGAAGAATGCAGGCTACTCCATCGAGGAGCGGGAGAAATTCTCCCTCCTTCTGGAAGCAGGCTTCACAGATACCTTCAGGTACCTCTATCCAGACCGAACTGAAGCGTACTCCTGGTGGTCCTACCGCTTCAATGCCAGGGCAAACAATGCAGGGTGGCGTATCGACTACTGGCTTGTCAGCGAGGAGTTGGAGAGCAAGATTGCAGAAAGCAGCATCGATGCCGAGATCCTGGGTAGCGACCATGCCCCGGTAGTGTTGACCCTGTCCCTCTAACAAGGAAAGCCAAGGACAAAGGTACAAATATGGCAAACATGGCAAGTACACAACAAAGCCTGAAGGGTCTCCTTCAGGCTTTGTTGTATATTGTCATATAGCAAGCCTTATACCGGCCCATACCCTTACTTATAGGACACAGTGCGGCTCAGCATAGGGAGGGTATCGTACCTCTTATCTTTCAAACACCTTCCTCTCCTGTGTGGAGAGAATCTTCTTACACATCCGCACCGAAAGTGGAGTTACTTCCACCATCTCATCATCCTTGATAAACTGGATGGCCTGCTCTAGGGAGAGCTTGGTGATGGGGGTGAGCGTCAAGGCATCGTCATGGCCGGAAGCACGCATGTTGGTAAGCTTCTTGGTCCTTGTCGGGTTGAGGGTGAGATCCTGCTCACGATTCCTCTCTCCTACTATCTCCCCCTCATAGACGGGGTCTCCCGGTACAATAAACCATCGTCCCCTGTCCTCAAGTTGCCAAAGTCCATACGCCACGGCAACTCCCGCGCGGTCGCTGATAAGCGATCCGCTGAAACGGTCTGGGAAATCACCCTTGTAGAGCTCGTAGCCCTTCATGACGCTGTTCATGATGCCAAGCCCCCGTGTATCGGTCATGAACTCGTCATGATAGCCTATAAGCCCTCGTGCCGGTATCTCAAAGCTCATCTTGACCCTTCCACTCTCTGTATAGGTTATATCGCTCATCTTGGCCTTGCGCTTGGCAAGCTTGTCCATCACCTGGCCGCTGCTCTCTTCAGGACAGTCGACATAGAGGTACTCGATGGGTTCGGTCCTTCTTCCCTGCTCATCTTCCTTGAAGATGGTGCGGGGCCTTCCTACACAGAGTTCAAACCCTTCCCGACGCATCTGCTCGATGATGATCGCCATCTGGAACTCCCCTCGTCCCTTTACCGTAAAGGTGTCGTCAGGGTTTTTCTCGACCTTGATGGAGACGTTTCTAAGCGCTTCCTTTTCCAGTCTTTCCCAGATCTTTGCCGAGGCGATGATCTTTCCTTCCTTGCCTGCTATGGGGCTGATGTTCTTGGAAAAGAGCATGGAGACAGTAGGTTCATCGATGCTGATCCGAGGCAAGGCCTTAGGCTGTATATTGGTACAGATGGTATCCCCGATCGAGACATCCTCGACACCGGAGAGCACGATAATGTCCCCACTTTCAACATTGGCAGCGTCATGGAAGGTAGGACCGTCATAGGCCTGCAACTTGGTAACCCGCAAAGGCCGCAAAAGCCCCCCCTCCTTTACACAGACAAGCGAGTCGTGCATGGAGGCCCTGCCGTTGATAATCTTGCCGATGGCAAGACGACCGAGGAAGTCGCTGTAGGAGAGGTCACTGACCAGCATCTGAAAGGGCTGGGTATCATCATAGGTAGGAGCCGGGATATAATCGATGAGACAATCCATCAACTGGTGCATATTGTCATCCAGATCGGTGGGAGTGAGGCCACACTTCCCATCCTTCCCTATTGCATAGAAAACAGGAACATCCAACATAGACTCATCATCGCTAAGCTCCAGCAGAAGGTCATACACTTCGTCGAGGACCTCTTCACTGCGGGCATCCTGACGGTCGATCTTGTTGATGACAATAATGGGGGTGCGGTTCAGCCTTAGGGCCTTTTCAAGGACAAAGCGTGTCTGTGGCAAGGGACCCTCTGCAGCATCGACTAGCAGGACGACACCGTCGACCATGGAAAGACCGCGCTCAACCTCCCCTCCGAAGTCTGCGTGCCCAGGAGTGTCGATGATATTAATCTTCACCCCACGCCATCGTACGGCGCAGTTCTTTGCGCTTATGGTGATCCCACGCTCGCGCTCAAGGGTACCGCTATCCATAATTCTATCCTGGTTGTCTCGGGAAACCAGACCGCTCTGCTTGAACAAGGCATCTACCAAGGTAGTTTTGCCATGGTCGACGTGAGCGATGATGGCTATGTTCCTAATATGCTTATTTTGTTTAATCATCAATAATTCCTTCGACAACAGTGTATCATGAAAGGGGGGAGCGACATAATACTCCTAGACAGTCTGAGCAGTTTTTTTTCCGCTAAAGAATTTAATGAGGATCAGGGCGAACATACAGACCAAGGCAACACTTATGGTAGCGAGCCCTCCGGCTATCCCTATGTTCTGTGCAACGGCCCCTACTATGATCGGCATGCTGATGGCGCCTACTGTCGCCGTGGCGATGGTGGTCCCCATGGCAATGGTTGAGGTATTGAACTTGGGGTTCATCGTAGCGAGCACTGTCGGGTAGGTGCCGCTCATGGCAAGCCCGAAACCGAAGACACTTATATAAATGAAGGCGATGTTCGTTGAGCTGACCATAAGAAAGAAGAAGATGATCTGGAAAAGTCCCAAGCCTACCAGCAGGAGATTCTTGTTCCCCTTGGCAGAGAGAAAAGCACACAGAAGCCTTCCGATGAGGATGAAGATCCAAAGGGCAGAACTGGTCGTCTGGGCCAAGGCGGGGCTGAGGATGCCCGAATCAGTAAAGTAGGTCACCAGCCATCCCATGATGGAAGCCTCGCTACAGAGGTAGAAGAATAAGATTGCTGTATTGAGCCAGTAGCTCTTGCTCTTATAAAACTCGGTAGGCGCATCCTTTTGCTTTTCGATACTCTTGCCGGAGAGGGTGGAACGGCTGAAGAAAAAGATGACCAGGATCTCCAGGACCACCACGGTCCACAAGCTTATCCTCCAGTACACCCCAAACACAGCGGTGGAGAAGATGGCTAGAAACGGTGCAAGGAATGCCCCGATGGCAAAGGTCGCATGCAGAAGGTTCAGCGATGGCGCCTTGTTCTCTGCAATATCACTCATCACCACGTTGCCTATATTACTCATGGTTCCACGCCCGATACCTGTCAAGAGAAAGGCAAACAGGAGAAACAGAGGATTCCCTGTCAGGGTCATCAGGAGAAACCCGATGACAAAGCCCAAGGAGAGCAACATCGTGCTCTTCTTCCTTCCTATCAGGTAGGGAAGAAACCCGCTGATGAGCAGGGCCAAGAAGTTGCCAACCTGATGCGCTGAGATGACAGCGCCACTGAGCACATAGCTCATATTGTATTCCTCTTTCATGAAAGGAAGGATGGCTCCGATGAGGGTATTCATCATTCCACTCATTAAAAAGGCAAAGTACACGGTATACATCAAGGGAATATTTTCCTTCTTGACACGCAAAACCTTAGGGATCGATAGCATGAGGCAACTCCTGAAACGGTGATACAAGGGAACAAACCAGAACTGTAGGACCCTACCCCCTTATAGTACAAATATTTGCTAAAACTGTCTACTAGTGGAAAAGGTAATGGCCCTAGAAAAGAAGCCCTTTCTCAATTCGATGGGCAAGTTCTACAAGCCTTTCTTCAATCTCCTTGATCACGATCATAAAAGCCCTATCATCTTTGCCTGTAGGGTCTTGTAGTGCCCAGTCCTCTCTGTGTTTACAAGGCAGAGTGGGGCATACTACCCCACAGCCCATCGTTATGATGATATCGACAGGAGGCAGCTCCTCCAGGAGTTTCGGCCGTTGCTCCTTTGCCATGTCGATGCCATACAGATTTTCAATCAGACGCAGGGCATCAGGGTTTATAGCTGCCTTAACAGCGGTCCCCGCTGAAAAACAGTTAAAGACCTGGGCATGGAAGGCCTTGCCCAAGGCTTCGGCAATCTGGCTCCGGCAGGAGTTGTGAACGCACACGAAGGCAACCTTTGGCTTGATCGTGCTCATGCTTTCCCCCTTAAGGCAACAAGGAGGGCTACAACCTCATCCTTGGAAAGGACCTTGCCACTGGAGAGAGTCTTGCCGTCGACGACAAGGGCAGGGGTACTCATAACAGCGTAGCTTGCTATGGCGACGTAATCGGTGACATGCTCTATGGAGGTATCCATGCCAAGCTCACTCAGGGCTTGGCGTGTATGCTCTGCAAGCTGGTTGCAGCTTGCACATCCTGATCCTAGTATCTTGACCGGTGAAGAGACAGCATCCTCGCTCTTCTGATGATCACGTTTTTTCTTACCAAATCCAAACAGTGCCATGAAAAACCTCCTATACACTTCAGACAAACAGAGGCCCGAATGCGTTGAATAAATACCCGATGAGGATAATCCCCACCACAACTATCAAAAAGAACAAGCCCAGCAGCTTGGGCCTTACGGCCTTTCGCAACATGACTAAGGAGGGCAAGGAGAGGGCTGTGACCCCCATCATGAAGGAGAGGATCGTCCCTACCCCCACACCCTTCGCCCAGAGCGCCTCTGCTATGGGGATGGTGCCAAAGATATCAGCGTACATGGGAATACCCACGAAGGTGGCGATCAGAACAGAGAAGGGATTGCTCTCACCCAGGACAAACAAGATGGCCGAGGTTGGTATCCAGTTGTGGATGGCCGCCCCTATGCCGACCCCGACAATGACGTACCAGAACACCTTCTGCACTGTAGAGCGAACCTGCAGCCAGGCATAGGAGAGGCGCTCGCCCCTTGTCAGGACAACCTCCTCCCCCTCTACATGCTGTATACTCATGATAAAGGGCTCTACATGCTTCTCCATATGCAACTTCTCTATAAGACCCCCTCCAAGGACAGCAAGGACCAAGCCGACCAGTACATACGCTATGCCTATCTTCCAGCCAAAGATGCTGGTAAGCAGCACCAGGGAACCCAAATCGACCAGGGGGGAGGAGATGAGAAAGGAGAAGGAGACCCCCAGGGGAAGACCTGCACTGGTGAAACCGATAAACAACGGGATGGAGGAGCAGGAGCAGAAAGGGGTGACCGTACCCAGCAGGGCTGAGAGGATATTCGCCTTAAGTCCCCTATAGCGACCCAGGATCTTGCGTGTCCTTTCTGGAGGGAAATAGCTCTGGATATAGGATATGATGAAAATAAGGGTCGAAAGCAATACAAAGATCTTGATGGTATCATAGACGAAGAACTGTACACTCGCGCCCACCCTCTTTTCGGTATCCATACCAAAGGAGGTGAGCATCCTCCCCACCAGGGTATTGAGCCAGTGCATGGAGAGCATCTGGTTTTGGAAGAAATCCCAGACTAACGACATGTGCATACCCCCTTCTCCCCACTACAGGAAATCTGGTCGACAAATGCCCTGAAATCCTGGAGAACCGGGCACTGTATGGAGTAATACGACCACTTCCCCTCCTTACGGACATGCACCAGGGAGGCCTGGGCAAGGATCTTCATATGGTGTGATAAGGTCGGTTGGGTAATGGAGAACCGCTTCAGCAGTTCACAAGCACACATCTCCCCTTCGGTGAGCAAGAGGATAATCTCCAGACGATTCTGGTCGCCTAGAGCCTTGCAGATCTGTACATACTTGGTAATGTCCATGATGGCCTCTCATATTGATGAATATCTATATGGTAACGAATCAGATAGATAATTGTCAATATATAAAAGAAAAAAAACCGAAAACAACCTGTGTTTTCGGCCTTTGTAATAGGAGTATCCTTATGTGATATCTTTACCGTAGTAGGCAGCCTCAAATATCATCTTGACGTCCGCTACAGTAGGGGTACCAGGGTTGGTCAGTGTGCAAGGATCGTCAAAAGCGTGCTGGCTCATGCGGTCCAGGACTGCAAGGAACTTCTCCTCTGAAAAATCAACTTCGGTGCAATCCTTGAAGGTAAGGGGAATATCCATCTCCTGGTTCAGGCGCTGGATCTCCTTTGAGATGTTCTTGATATCCAGAAGCTTCTCTGCGTAGGCATACTTATCGGTCACCTTGCGGTTGTATGCAATGATGTAGGGAAGCAGGATAGCGTTGGAAAGACCGTGGGTCACGCCAAACTCACCGCCGATCTTATGTGCCATGGAGTGAACCAGACCAAGGGATGCGTTGGTGAAAGCCATACCGGCAAGAGCGGAAGCCTCGTGCATCTTCTCACGAGCCACAAGGTTCTTGGGCTCCTTGTACGCTGTGGGCAGGTTCTCCAGGACCAACCTGATTGCCTCAACGGCATAGGGGTCGGTAAAGGAGGTTGCTGCTGTGGAGGCGATAGCCTCAACGGCGTGTGCCATGACGTCCATTCCGGTATTTGCAGTGATGTGGGGAGGCATGGTCATGGGGATGTTTGGATCAAGAATGGCGATATCGGGAACCATGTCTGCAGCTACAATGGGGTACTTGATATGAGAGGCTGTATCGGTAATGACCGAAAATGCGGTGATTTCACTAGCGGTTCCACTTGTGGAGGGGATTGCGATAAAGCGTGCCTTGTTGCGTAGGGGTGGCATGGAACCGGGTTCGATGATGGACTCAAAGGTGATCTCTGGATGCTCGTAAAAACACCACATGACTTTTGCAGCATCGAGGGCTGATCCACCGCCAATGGCAACGATCCAGTCAGGCTCGAAGGCCAGCATCTCTTTTGCTCCACGCATGACAGTCTCTACAGAGGGGTTTGGTTCAACGCCATCGATCAGGATAGATTCGATGCCCGCCTTTTTTAGCAAGGCTTCAGCCTGGTCAAGGAATCCGAACTTCTTCATGGAACTTCCACCGGTAACCAGTGCAGCTTTCTTGCCCTTCAGCAGGGAGAGCTTCTCCAGCGCACCGTCTCCGTAGTAGATGGTCCTTGGGATTGAAAAACTCATAACGCTCATATATATCTCCTCGTTATAACCCTGACGGGTCTTATTCTATTGGATGAGAACTTGACCAAAGGTGTGTCTCCTTCGCCCAATCTCTTATGAATAATATTATATCGATAAAAGAAAGATTAAGGAACTACTTTTGAGAAAATTATAGAATATTGTCTAAAAATTTATATTATTATCAATTTTAAAGCATTGAAGATGCTATTTTAGATTATTTTACTTATTTATGTGAATAAATTCATATATACAGGCAGTTAATCATGTTTAATACATTTTAACAGAACGTTCATGGTGTATAGTATTGAGCATTCACTCCCTGTATCCATACATTCACACCTCCTCTGTCTAATGAGGGTTGTAAGGCTGCAGCATCTGTATGATGATGAAGAGAAAGGGAGTGAACATATGAATACAAGCCGACTTTTTAGCGTTGGTGAAGAGTATGCAGCCTTGGTCCTGCTTTTCAGGACTGCACGTTATATAAGGAAGGCTCGCAAACAGGAGCTGCTGGACAAGCATTTCATGGAACGGATCATGCTGGGAGTCACCCAGGTAAACGGGTGCCCTCTATGCTCCTATGCCCATACCAAGATGGCCCTGGAGATGGGGATGGAGGAGCAGCAAATAGAGGAGTTGCTCGGTGGGGAGCTGGGAAATATCCCCCAGGAGCAGCTCAAGGCAGTGTTGTTCGGCCAACACTATGCAGAAACCAAGGGCAGGCCTTCAAAACAGGCCTGGCATGAGATAGTGGAGGTCTATGGGGAAGATGGCGCAAAAGGTATCTTAGGCACCATCCGCATCATGATGGTGGGAAACATCTGGGGTGTGGCCATTGGGTTGTTGCGGGACAGGATCAAGTATCGCAAGGTTGATGAGCGAAGCTCCTTAGGCTATGAGTTGCTGCTCACCTTTGCCATGATACCTTTTATCCCTATAGCTGCCGTCCATGCCCTTGTGGTCTCTCTTGCAGGCGCTCCCCTTCTCAAGTTTGAGGATGATGAAACCAAAGCCGCTCAATGATGATCCAGAGTCCTGAGAACCCTACAAAAAGATAGACAATTCGTTTGAGAGAAGATACTGGTATCTTGTCTAGAAGCTTCAGCCCCAAAAAGGTGCCCAAGCCGATGGTAATCCATCCCAGGGGTATGAGGGGAAGTTGCTCGACAACCAGGGCCCCGTTCACGACCCTGATCAGGATGGACTCAAGGTTGCAAAAGAAGAAATAAGCCTGGATGGTAGCCAGGTACTCCAGCTTTCCCGAGAGTGAGGGCAAAAGGTATAGGGCGACCGGAGGTCCTCCTATACCGAAGAAGCCATTGCCCAGACCTGCTATGGTTCCCATGAACAGGCCATTTCTGGCCCTTGCCTTAATCTGAATTGATTGGGAGAATGCTACAAAGTAGAGGGAGATCGCCACCAGGGCGATGCCCAGGATGATGACAAGCTTGTCCCCATCGATGGAGAGCGAGAACACCGTTACAAAGGCAGCGATGATCAGGGAACTGAACAACAAGGGAGACAGGGTCTTCCACTGGATTTTGCTCCAGTACTTGAGTGTCAGGTACCCGGTGCTTGCCATGGCTATAAGCTGAGTCAGGGTTACTGCCGTGGAAAATGCAAAGAACCGGGGAAAGACTATCATTGCGATGATAGGAAAGCCAAACCCGATAGTAGCCTGAAGAAAAGCACCCACAAGAACAGAGGAAAGAACTATCACCAACATACTCATCACACCCTCTTGGCGATTAGTGTAGCACACTATCAGAGAGGTAGGGAAAAGAGCTGAAAACAGCACCACTTTTTGGGCAAAAAAAAAGGCCCGGCGGCTACCTACTCTCCCACGGAAAACCGTAGTACCATCG
>CAZPOJ010000041.1:0-20235 GCA_964588005.1 uncultured Sphaerochaeta sp. | reverse complement strand
GCGCATGAACGCATCCTCTTTGACAAGGTAAGGCTTCGTCAGGAGGTACAGACCCTGATGTTGCCTGTGGAGTTTGAAGTGGAAAGGGATGTTGATGAGTACTTACAGGAAAAGCTCGACATCTACCTTACCTTGGGCATCAAGCTTGAGAGACAAGAGCCATTGGTGTGGCATCTTCTTGCCGTTCCTGCGATGTACAACGCCATAGAAAAGGAAGTCGTCGCCTTTATACAGCAACACGCAGGTGATGCCAAGGAGATTGAGAAGGGGCTCTATGCAGTTGTAGCCTGCCATGCAGCGATAAAAAGTGGGGATACTGTGGACCGCATCACAGCTGTATCACTGCTCAAGCAGGTATTCGCCCTGGAGGAACCCACCTGTCCCCATGGCAGGACTTTTGTAGTGAGGTTGAACAAGGATGACCTTGCAAAGGCAGTGGGGAGAACCTAGAGGGTATACCAGACTATCTGGCTTGCCTTGGCTCCCTCATCATACCAGGAAACCCCTACAAAGCGCACCTTATCCCATCTTGGATAAAGTGAGGTGAGGTCCACCCTCTGTTCGGTGGAGGTGCTCCTAAAGAGAGCACTCTTTTTCTCGTCTAGAAGCTGTATGGCATATTCTGCTCCCCCCTCATCTAGGAGAAGAACTCCCCTATCAGCATCCATTTGATGCTGATAAGGCGTAAAGGGCGAGCCCTCCTCCACCACGAAGGACTCGCTAAGGGTACGTCCATCTGAGGCAAGCAGGCGCAAGCTCCACTGCCCTCTAGGCAAAGGCATCTGCTGTCCAAGGGAAAGAGAAGCTCGTCCATAGAAGTCTTGGCCATCCCAGCTCTTTTTTTCTGCAGGGAAGACCCAGAAGATGAGTCCATCAGGGGAGGTTACCTCCATCTGTAGGGAGGAGCCCTCCTCAGTCTCTACAAAGACACCCAGGCTCTCATAGCTTGAGATGAGAGAGCCTTCCCTATCATGGAGGTGTACAGAGCTCAAGGAGGAGTGTACGCCCGTCAGGGAGAAGGGAGGGCGTGCACAGGAGAAGGTGAGGACCAAGGCAAGGATGCCTAGTAAGAGAACGTGCAACTTTCCCTTCATGCCTACAGAGCCTGAGCTTTAAGAAATGAGCGGACAGGATTGGCATAGGCGTTCAGTGCATAGAGCCTGACATCCTCTTTCTGACTCTTGAAACGTTCAAGGAAAGCCTCGGTATCGAAATCAGCATACTGGTCAGCAAACATATCAGTCTGCTCAAGGTAGTCATAGGCAAAGCAGTTGGTTGGCCACAGCTTGTAGGAGAGATGGATCTGACGGTCGATCTCGCACGCTACTTCATCAGAGTCCTTGAAGTCCCCCTTCAATGGCTCGCCAAAAGCAATATGAATTCCCCCCTTGTACCCTTTCAGCCCCCGGGAGATACTGATAAGGTCCTCATACTTCTTCTTGGGCTTCTCACCCTTATTCAGGCGTGCCACCTCTTCTACCGCCTTGATGATGTCACAGGGGTCATACTCATAACTTACAGAGACAGGAACAATATTACAGCTGTTGATGACATCGCTGAAAAGTGCTCCTCCCTTTCGCTTTTGCCCAAGGTGGAGCATCTTGATGATGGCTGGGGTGGTCACATCAAGGCCATCCTTTGCCCGACCACTCTTCTGGGCTACCCAGATAGAGGTTTTCAGCTCGGTGACAAGCTCGACAAAATAGGTGCTGAGCCTGATGGACTCCAGATACTTCTCGCGCATCGGCAGCGTCCGCTTGACGGTCACCCCCCCGTTGAGCTTGAAAATATCGGTGACGTACTGGTTGGTAAGCAGGTTATCCCCGATGGCCATCTCACAGGCATTGCGGTCCCCTTTGATCAGCAGATAGTCGATGAGGGCAAAGTCAAGGACTATGTCGCGGTGGTTGCTTATATAAAGGTAAGCCTTCTCTTTGTCGATGCCTTCAATTCCACTGGAAGTAAAACCATCGACACTCTTTTGCAAGATTGCAGGCAGGAAAAAGCCTACGGAAATATAACGCTGAAAATCCTCGTAGGAATTGACTGATTGCAGAGCGCGCATCATCTGATCAGCATACTTGTCGTTCAAGGCGCGTTGTTCTGCGCTCTCTGTCGGCAGGAAGCCTGCAAGTATCTTCAAAAGCCCGCTCTTGTCAGAGACGACCCTTTGTATAGCAGCTTGCACATCGGCTCCTCGATAGGGAGCAATATCCTTATAGTCTTCTATGTCCATCTTTAGTCCTTTTTAGAACCCATCAACGACCGCATGTACTGAGTTCGCTCCCACTTGGAAGGATCGGCGATCCTCTCCTGGGCTAGCTTTCCGGTAAAGTCTGCAATCTGGGTAAATTCGTGTGCATCCATCCAAGCGGAAATCTCTGTTTCCATCTTGGAAACTGTAGAAAGTCCCTCTTTCATGAGAACAGAACAGAGTTGTACTGCCTTGGCACCTGCTAGCAGCTGCTTGATCACCGTATCACCAGAGTGGATGCCTGTAGCAGCGCAAATATCATAGCGAAGCTCTTCACTCATGAGGGCTGTCCATCTGAGTGAGTGAGCATACTCATCCTCGTTACTGAACATATGGGCAGCGCCAAAGGAGAGGTTCTTCGTATCGATGTCGGGGCTAAAGAAACGGTTGAACAGCACCACACCATCGATGGAGAGCTGGTCAAGTTTGAACAGCAGATTGGAAAGGGATGAGAATGAGGAGCCCATCTTCAGGCTCAAGGGGATTTTCGTCTTCTTGCGGGCAGCCTTTGCCAAGGAGAGATAGTTCTTCTCGATGGCCGATCCGTCCACTGCGACATCTGCTGCAACCACGTAGTGATTCAGCTCAATGGCATCAGCACCACAAGCCACAAAACGATTGATATACTCGATCCATGAACCGCTTTCACGACAGTTGATGGAGGCGATGACAGGAATCTCCAGTGCCCTCTTGGCATCCTCTAGGAGGGTAAGATGTTCGTCGATAGCCTGCTCCATGGAGGAACCTTTCATAAAGCCATAGGCATCGGCATGCACGAGATACTCTTGTGAGTCGTTGATCAAAGCTTCACTGTCACCCTCGATCTGCTCTTCAAAGATGGATTTCAGGACCACAGCCCCGACCCCCGCATCCTCACATCTCTTCAGTGCGTCAAGGGTTGCAGTAAGGGGGCTGCTGCCCACTATGATGGGGTTTTTAAGATTGAGACCCAAATATTTCGTTGACAAGTCTGCCATATGTTACTCCTCAAAACAGATATGCCGGAACAAGCTAGCCGGCTAAGGGCAAGTATATCATGAATACAAGGGTTTCTCCATACGACTTGGATATGTTCACCTGGAGAAAAGACAAGGAAAGGTACCGTTTTACCGGTACCTTTCGCCTTTGCACTA
This sequence comes from uncultured Sphaerochaeta sp., assembly GCA_964588005.1. Lineage (GTDB taxonomy): Bacteria > Spirochaetota > Spirochaetia > Sphaerochaetales > Sphaerochaetaceae > Sphaerochaeta. The sequence goes on along the minus strand of CAZPOJ010000041.1, from coordinate 16,848 downwards.
TAATTCCTACAGGATATAGGGGATTCTAAAATTGTGGGACTGGTAGACTACAAAGGTCTCTACCTCTGAAATCTCGTCAATCTTATCCAGCTCCTTCTTGAAGAAGTCCAACAAGGTGAGCCCCTCCTCCTCAGCAAGTACAAGCTGGACGATCAAATCATAGCGACCGGTAACTACAGCAGCAGAGATAACCCCCCTGAGCTGGGCAAACTCCTTGGCCTTGCGCTCCAAGTCCAAGGTCTTGAGCTTTACGCCCATCATGACCACCTGCAAGCCAGGTATCATTTCAGGGTTCACCAACCCGGAGATCTCCAGGACCCCCTCGTCGATGAGTTTGTTCACCCGAGCCCGCACAGTATTCTCGGTGATGCTCAACTCTTCTGCAATTGCACTGAAGGGCTTGCGCCCATCATAGAGTTGCTTGACAATAGCCTTATTTGTCTCGTCCATCTTTACCTTCATTTTTTCCTACCCATTTTTCCTCTCAAACTCTTGCATGAAGTTGGCTAGATAAAGCACATCTTCCTTAGGAAGGGAGTTATAAATGCTCGACCGCAGTCCACCTACTGAGCGATGCCCCTTCAGACCGACCATCCCCTCCTTGTTAGCCTCGGCGATAAACTGCTTTTCCAGTTCCTCACTAGGAAGACGGAAGACAATATTCATCCGTGAACGGAAGAGCGGGTCGACAGGACTGTGGAAGAAAGAGGAGTTGTCAAGCACATCATAGATGAGGGAACTCTTCTCTACGGCTCGCTTATGCATCCCCTCAGCACCTCCGTTCTTCTTGATCCACTCAAGGACAAGCTTTACACCCCAGATGGAAAATACAGGAGGAGTATTCGCCAAGCCCTTGTTCTTGCTATGCAAGCTGTAATCCAAGTAGGAAGGGAGGTTGGGATTTTGCTTTTCCAACAGGGACTTTTTCATGATGATAAAGGTTGCTCCTGCAGGTCCAAGATTCTTCTGCACTCCACCGTAGATCATGGAGAATCTCTCCACAGGAACAGGACGGGAGAGGATGTCACTGGACATGTCGGCGATAAGCGGGACATCGCCGGTGTCAGGGAAATCCTGCCACTCGATACCTCCTATAGTTTCATTGGAACAAAGATAGAGGTAGCTGCTGTTCTTACTGGGTACAACATCCCCTACCTTGGGCAGGGAGGTGAACTTATTGGACGTACCATCATAGTAGTAGTTGACCGCTCCCAGCTTTTCAGCATCAGAAGCTGCTTTGTTCGACCATGCACCACTTTTGATATAGTCTGCAACCGAATCTGAACGCAGGAAGTTCATCGGGATCATGGAGAACTGCAAGGTAGCCCCACCGCCGAGGAAGTAGAGGTCATAGTCGTCAGGAACAGAGAGCAATTCCCTGAACAGGGCGAGGCACTCATCATACATATCCTCAAACACGCCGCCACGATGGCTTGCCTCGATTATGGACAGGCCTTGGTTGTCATACTCGACCATCTGGTCCCGCAATTGTTCGAGTACCTCCATAGGAAGCACAGAAGGCCCTGCAAAAAAGTTTTTCTTTCGTTCCATTATAGCTTTCCTCCCTTGAGCAACTCCTTGATAATATCAAAAGCCTCTTCACCGATACGAGCGAGGTTCTCTACACTATTCGCCCCGACATGCGGGGTAAGGGTTACATTATCAGCCTTGAGGATCGGGTAATCCTCAGCAGGAGGATCGGTGGGATAGACATCGGTTGCATACCAGGCAACCGATCCGTCTTCAAGGGCGGCCACCATATCCTCTGCATTTACACAGAGAGCTCGCCCGGTGTTGATGATCACAGGCTTCTTCTTACAGTGGGCTAGCAGGTCTTTGTTGATCATGCCGTAGGTCTCGTCGGTGAGCGGTAGGTGCAAGGAGACGTAATCTGCATCTTCTATGGCAGCCTCGGGGGTAAGCTTCATCTCGGCATAGGGGGAGGAGTCCACATACTTGTCATAGGCGACCACACTCATGCCAAAAGCCTTGGCAAGGACCGCCAGGCGACTGGCAATGTTGCCAATCCCAAAGAGACAGAGGTTCTTGCCATACAGTTCATTGCGCTTGGTACTTTTCAGCCACTGACCATGCTTCATCCCCTCATGATAGGCAGGAAGATGGCAAGGGGTGCTGATCATCAGGGTAAAGGCAAGCTCAGCAACAGCTATGGAGGAGGACTTGGGGGTATTGCGAACGATAATCCCCTTGCTCTCAGCATACTCTTTGTCAATATTGTCGATACCTACGCCGCCGCGTATGATCAACTTAAGATTTGGTGCCTGGTCAATATACTCCCTGGTACATTTGGTCTTGCTGCGAACCAGCACAATATGCGCTTCTCCAAGACGGCTCTTGTCCGTTGTCACTTCGCCAAACGCCTCCAAGCGTGGGCCGAGCGCGGCATCGAAGGCATCTGAAATAAGTATAAGCATGATTAACATCCCTCTCTTTGCATTTCTATACAGGCGTACACCTGTACTAGTAATATACAATAAGATTGTACACTTAAAAAGGGGGTTTTGTCTAATTTAATTTGATATTTTTTACGTAACGAGCAAATTAGTCGCTCCATGTTGCTGTAAAGCCACAAAAACTTGGATTTGACTTGAAATAACAAACCGCCGGCGAACCGGCGGATATATACTTAGTAACTCTTGGAAACGTGCAATTTCCTAACTTTTTTCATCTGCTTGCGTGCTGCAGCTTTCTTTTTTCTGTTAAGAATGGTGGAGGGCTTCTCAAAGTACTCCCGCTTTTTCCACTCGCGGATGATACCCTCTTTTTCTACCATGCGTTTAAAACGCTTGATTGACTTTTCCAAAGGCTCATTATCGTCAACTTTTACATATGCCATATATTACTACTCACCCCCTCTCCCGATTACTGAGTCTGAACTGCTCAGATAGCATGCATCAAAGAGAGCTTGCATGTCAAGCATCCAGGAAAATTTCTCCTATACTCTCTACATTATCCTCACCGAATTATTGTTTTGAGTGCTCGCTCGTCTACTTTCTTATCCTCTTCGGTCTTGAGGTCGAGGATGGTCAGCTGCAAGGTCGACTGGCTTCGATAGTAATTCCTTCCAAGACGGAATGCTATATCAACCACCGAGCCCTTGTCAAAATCACGGCCTACACGGTCTGCAGCACTCCAATAGACAGCCGGCCACTTGTACTGGCCAAATGCCAAGGTGAGCTTGAGGTGACGAGTGCCCCCCTTGTGGTTGTTCATAAACTGTATCTCCTCGATGACCGCTCCCTCCATCATGAGGACCAAAGGGGGATTCTTCTCGCCATAGGGCTCAAAGAACTCGACCACCTTGATGATATCAGGGGTCATATAGGCAACAGGGAGGGTGCAGTCTATGAGGATGGAGTCATCCACCTCCTGCTGGCAGTCCATATGGTCAATCTCGTCCATGACTCGTTTCTTGAACTGCTCCAGGTTCTCCACATCCATGGAAAAACCCGCTGCACAGGCGTGACCACCAAAGTCAAGGAAGAGGTCTTCAAAGACCGAGAGAAACTGCCGTCCATTGAACTCGACAGGACTGCGCATGGAAGCTGACACCCGTGTACCGCCAATGGTGGCAAGGACGATGGCAGGGGCATTGAACTGCTTCATAAGACGGCTTGCCATCACACCGGTTATCCCCCTGCTTAAAGAGGCATCCTCTACCATGACCAGCTTCGAGCCTGTCTGCTCAAAGCTCTCCTGTGCCTGCGAGGCTAGGCGCTCCCAAGCATCCTCGCCCATCTTCTGTCGTTGCTTGTTCAAGCCCAACAGCTCACCGGCAAGCGTCTCCGCCACAGCAAGATCAGGGGCAAGCAGCATCTCCACCGCCAGGGAGGGGGTGCCCATCCGCCCAGAGGCGTTGATGACAGGGGATATCTGCCAGGAGATATCACTGGTGGAGAGCACCTTCCCCACAAGATTTTGCATCGTGAAAAGAGGCAGCAGGGCCTCTCGCCTGCCGGAGGCGAGGACCTTGAGCCCTCGCTTCACCAACAGGCGGTTCTCGTCTTCCATCGGCATGAGGTCGGCGATGGTACCTATGGCGACCAGATCCAAGATTGCATCGTAGCCGCTGTCCAGCAGGGGGTGTTTCTTAATGGAGTATGCGGTGAACAGGGAGAAGAGCACCTGCAGCTCGTCGCGCCCATGCACACTGTACTTCAGAGCCCGGCTCATGTTCGAAAGGGCAAAGAGGCTCTTGCCCTTCATCACCGGCATGACACTCTCCATCTCGGCTCTCATGTCGACCAGGTGTATCTCCACCTTTGTACCAAAAGCCTGCCTGAGCTGGGCAAGTTCGCTAGCCGCATCCAGGACAAGGATAGGGACTCCGGCGGAGAGAAACTTGAGGACCTTGCTCTGCGAAGGCAGAAGTATCCCTGGATTGATCTCCTCGATGACGCGGTCTATGACCAGGAGGTTCTCCACCTTCATGGCCTGGATGATAACCGTATCGTGCCCGGGCTGTGCATGCAGCAGAATGCACTCCTCGTGGTAGAAGTCTGTCTGGCTGAAGCGCAGGGCCCAGATTACCTTGGCGACAACCCCACACCCCGCAAGGTGCTCAAAGGGGTAGCCACACCCACTTATCTTGGGGTCTATGATGGCAAGAGCCGGAGGAAGCTCCTCACCGGCGAGGTGGTGGTCCAGCACTATGGTATCGATACCCAGTGTCCTGGCATGCGCTATCTCACTATTGTTGGAAATTCCACAGTCTACGGTGATGATGAGGGTCACATCCTCCTCATAGGCTAGGTCGACGCCCTCCATGGTCAGGCCATAGGGCTCATCCCCTTCGGGGAGCTTGTAGGAGACATCAACGCCCAGGCGTTGCAACTCCTGGACAATAAGGACAGTGCTGGTGATGCCATCGACATCACGGTCGCCAAAGACCCGTACCTTCTCCTCCTCAGCGACAGCGCCGTTGATGCGGTCGACAACCTCTTCCATGTCATCAAACAGGAACGGGTTGTGCAGGTAGGTCAGTTCATTTTCAAGAAGAAACTTCACCTGGGTGCTTGAGGTCAGCCCGCGCCTGACCATAATCGAAGAACACAAGGGGTCCAAACCATACTGCTCGTGCAGATGCTTCACGTCCTGGGACGATACAGCCTTTTTTTTCCATTCCATATGTATATAACAACCTTACAATAAATTTTCTCAATCAAAACAGGGTCTCCAGCATCCCACCGGTGAGCGTCTTGAGCTCCTTGCCGCTTACCAGGGCGGCATAGCGCAACATATACGCCTTTATGCCCAGCGTTGCCCGCTCGCTGAGCTCAACTGCCACAGCGCTATGGAAATCCATCCCCTTGGTAAGCGTCAGATACCTTCGGGCACCGGGTCCGAGGACCAAGGCAGAATCAAGGGTGGCACAGGAAGCACAGCAAGGGCTGCCCATCTGTGCATTGAACCTGAGGATTTCTTGCCCATCATAGGCTCGTTCACAGATGGGACATTGGGTAAAATCTGCCTGAAGACCACAAATATCAAGCATCCTCAGCACAAACTGGATAAGGATCCTGGCAACAAGCTCCGGGTGGGAACAAAGCATATCCAGGGCCTTGCTCAACACCCCGTACTGGGAGGCGCTGTCCCCTCCATTGGTATTGATTACCATCTCACAGAAAAACAAGGCTGCATAGTTTGCACCCAAATCGGTGCGAATCTCATCATGGGTAGCGATGAGCTGGACATCCTTGAGCGTATAGTTGCGTTTTACAGGGTTGTAATAGAGGAAGAACTGTCCATCGGAGAAAACATCCCCCTTTACAGCCTTCACTGACTTTCTTGCCCCATAACTGACCACATCAATGAGGCCAAAATCAACTGTCAACAGCTTGAGCCTGCGGTTCAACTCTCCGTACCGAATGCTGTGCAGCACAATGGCCAAAGACGATACGTTTCGTTCCATGAACCCTCCAAGGCAAGAGTAGATCAGTGAAGGTAAAAAATCAACTGGTTGGAAGAACCTCATCTCTGTGATATGATTTGCGCCATGAAACGTCTACTGCTATCCCTGCTCCTGGCCACCCTCACCCTCACAGCCCTCCTGGGCTTCAGTGTGGGTGAAAGACCGGCTCAGGAACAACCTTTTGACAGCGAAATAGAGCTTGGAAAGATTGACTTCACCAAGGCCTTGGCACCAAACCAGAGGGAGTGGGTGGATAAGGCTACCGTCTCGCTGTTGACGGTGGGAAGTGGGGACCCCCTTTACTCCTGGTTCGGCCACAGTGCCCTCATCATAGGCCAGCCCTCAGGAGGAGAGGTGATGTACGACTACGGGGTTTTTGACCCCGACCAGAAGAACTTCTACCTGAACTTTGCCCGTGGACGGATGTACTACTCAGTCTGGGAGAGCGCCGCCCCCTGGAGGATTGAGGATGCCTTGGAGGCCAAGCGCGATGTAAAGCTTATCGAGCTCTCCTTGAGTCCCGAGGCAAAGCTAGCCACCATCAAGTTCCTGCAGAACAACGCAAAAGAGGAGAACAGCACCTACCTCTACCACTTCTATGATGACAACTGTGCAACCAGAATCCGTGACATCATCAATGCAGCGACAGGAGGCGAGTTCCGCCGCTGGGCAGAAGACCAGCCCACCTCATCCAGCCTTCGTCAAGTTGTCCAGCGGTACATGAGCCACTCACCGATTACCTTCTGGACCCTTGACTTCCTGCAGGGCAAGCGCATAGACAGACCTATGAACCTCTATGAGGAGATGTTCCTCCCCGAGAGCCTCCATCAGGCGGTGCTGGACTTTAGCCCCTCCCTTGTCGCACAGGAAACAATACTCCAGGACACCAGCGACAGCAACGTACGCTTCAAGGCACACAGTAAAAATGTGAACCATGACTGGGCCTACGCGCTAGCAGGCATCGTCTTGGCCCTGCTGCTGCATCTGCTGGGTAAACGGTACATCCGAACAACCGCATTTTTGTACGCGCTGCTGCTCTTGGCCTTTGGCACACTGGGCAGTATCCTACTCTTTATGATGAGCTTCTCGGATATGGACATGACGTGGTTTAACGAAAACATAGTCCTGATCAACCCTCTGCTCTTTTTCGGTATGGCATCTGCCTTCAGGGCAGCTTTCAACAAGGAACAGCAGACAAAAAAAAGGGCCCCCCTGGCAAGGAGGACCTTTCAAGGCATGGCCCTGGTGAGTGTTGCCCTCTTACTAGCAAAGGGCCTGCTGCCATCGCTGCTTGTGCAGGATAACCTGAAGGTCATCCTGCTGGTCTTGCCTATCGCGCTGTCAGGGGCGACCTTTCATGGCAGGACCGACGGTGAACAGCTCTAAGGCGGGCATTTCCAGGCGCTTGGCAGCAAAAGAGGCGGGAAAGCCTCCCTTCTGGACAGTATAAAAATGAGCCTTCTCGTTGTACTTCTCCACGTGCACGGCCATCTTCTGCTCAGCTTCGTAGATCTTTTCAAAATACGCAGCGTAGAGCGGATACTGCTCATCGGTAAAGACTTTTTTCTGCAACAAGGCCAAATCCTTGTCCAGCTTGCTGTAGAGGGTACTCAGAGAGGAGGGAGAGAGATCTTTTGCATAGGAGTCGAACGTAGGCAGAAAAGGCTCTGCCAAAGCCCTATCCTCCAAAAGGCCCACCAGGGTCTGAGCGTACATGAAGCGCTCGTCCATCGCCTCTACGCTCTTATCCAGATACACAGTTGCCTCTTGCCTGTAGCGCTTCAGGCGCGAGACATTGTTCTGATCGATCGCAACAATGGCAAAGACGAGTAGGAACAGTACAACAGCACTGCTGATAACAGCACTCTTGCGGTTTGGAAACAGAGGCTTGCCTCGCTTCTTAGAGGACAATCTTAGTCCCCTTGCCCTCATACAACGATCCATAGAGGTGCGCAGGATCGGTTATAAGGCCGGTATTGCCGGTACTCTTCACAAAGTCAACAATGGCCTGCACCTTGGGAAGCATGCTCCCAGGAGCGAAATGCCCTTCGGCGATATACTGCTCGGCCTCTGCTACAGTGATGGTATCCAAAGTCTTCTGATCAGGCTTGCCGTAGTTGAGGCAGACCTTCTCCACCGCTGTGGAGATGACAAAAAGATCGGCCTTCAACTCCTTGGCCATGAGAGCTGCAGCCAGGTCCTTGTCGATGACAGCCTCCCTGCCGCTGAGGAAACCCTTATCATCACGGACGACAGGGATACCCCCTCCTCCGGCTGCGATGACGATGACCTTGTTTTCCAAGAGGACCTTGATGGTCTCGACCTCAACGATAGCCACGGGCTTGGGGCTTGCCACTACGCGGCGGTAGCCACGTCCTGCATCCTCGACACAGACCCACCCATCATGCTCCTCGCGTCTTTTTGCATCATCTGCTTGCATGAAGGATCCAATGGGTTTGGTGGGGTTCTGGAAGGAGGGATCACTGTCGGAGACCTCTACCTGGGTAACTACAGTAGCTACGTTTGGACGAATGCCCACCTTGGTGAACTCATTGTTCAAAGCCATCTGCAACTGATAGCCGATGGCACCCTGGGTGTCGGCAACACAGCTGTCCAGGGGGACAGAGTGGAGAATAGAACGGGAAAACTCAGCCCGAAGCAGGACAAAGCCCACCTGGGGGCCGTTGCCATGGGCTATGACTACCCGGTGACCTGCCTCAACAAGCTTGACTATATGAGCCGCTGTCTTGCGAGCCGCCTCATACTGGGCAGTTACCGTTACGTGTTTCGAATCTTCAATAAGTGAGTTGCCGCCTATGGCGATTACTATAAGCTTGCTATCCATCCAGAGCTCCTCTTTTTATTCATACATTTCGTATGCATCATAGCATGAACGCAACAAGTTGCAACAGATTTACCGTTGTTCTAGAGGGGTTTTCTCTTTTTTTTCCCATCGTTTGACCCGCCTCCCCCCTTTCTGATAGAATCCGCTCCAACGAGGTGACCATGCACGAAACAACAGCCCTAGATACAAAAGAGATGTTCCTATTTGCCCTGTATATTACCAGTATGGTTCTGGTAAACACCATAGGATCTAAAATCATCACCCTATTTGGCGTACGCGTCTCAGTAGGCATATTTTTCATGCCGGTCTTGTTCCTGGTCACCGACATCGTAGGAGAGGTCAAAGGACATAAACATGCCACCCTCTTTGTCAGGATGTCGATCTTGATGCTGGGACTCCTCTTTGTCATGACCGCCATCAGCGTGAAGATTCCTGCACACCCCACGTGGGACCTGCAGGAGCAGTACAGCCAGGTATTCGGCATGAGCATGCGTATGAGCCTCGCCTCCCTGGCAAGCTTTGCAGTAAGCCAAAATATAGACATACGAATATTTATGCTCTTCAAAAAGATAAGCAAGGGGAAAAACCTCTGGCTACGCAACAACATCAGCACTGCAACGAGTCAGTTCTTTGATACGGTGATCTTCATGTTCATAGCCTTCTACCAGCTCACCCCGAAGTTTACCGTGGCCTATGTGTTCTCCCTTATCATCCCCTACTGGATATTCAAGGTAATCTTTGCCCTGATCGACACCCCTCTCTGTTATTTGGGGGTGAAATGGCTTTCCAAGAAGGATTAGCCACTTTCCTTCTTCGTAAAGTTTGATTACCTTTAGTGAGGACAGTGAGTAATCCTGTCCTAAGTATTTGTATATGGAGGCGCTATGTCTAATAACGAACTTTTGCCAATTGAGCAATTGCTTCCCAATAATCTGTTTATCCTTCCTGTGACCGGTAACCCCGTATTCCCTGGATTGTTCACCCCCCTGATGATAACCGACAGCCAAGATGTCGAAATTGTCAACCAGGCCATAAAGCACGGAGGATTTCTGGGCCTCTTGCTGGTCAAGGAAGACCTTGACCAGGAAGAATACGCAAAGGAGAACCTCTACACAGTTGGGACCGTTGCCAAGATAGTAAAGAAAATAAAACTCCCCGACGGGGGTATCAGTATCTTCATCTCGACGCTCAAGCGCTTTGAGACCAAGCAGTACTACCCTAGTGGCCCTTATCTGGTCGCTGAAGTCTCCTACCTCGAGGATATCGAAGATGAGCCGGAGGAGTTGCGTGCATGGACAAGGCTGCTGCTCACCGAGATGAAAACCCTTACGAAGAACAACCAGCTCTTCAGTGAGGAGATGCGCCTGAATATGGTCAACATCGACCACCCAGGCAAGCTTGCAGACTTCATTGCCAGCATCCTGAACGTCGACCGCAAGGAGCAGCAGGGGATCCTTGAGACCCTTGTCGTGCGCAAGCGCATCGAAAAGGTGCTGGTGTTCATCAAGAACGAGCAGAACATCGCCCAGGTCCAGGCCAAGATCCAGGCTCGCGTCAATCAGAAGCTCGAGAAAAACCAGCGCGACTACTTTTTGCGTGAAGAGCTCAAGAGCATCCAACAGGAGCTGGGTCTGACGACCAACCCTAAAGTTGAGCTCATCAACCGCCTGAAGAAGAAGTTCAAGGACCTCCCTCTCTCCGCCGAGGCGAAGGAGACGGTGGACCGTGAACTCTCACGCCTTGAGGCTATCGATCCCAGCAGTCCCGAGTATACCCTCACGCGCACCTACCTGGAGATCATCAGCGACCTGCCATGGAAAGACCCCAAGCCGGAAAGCTTCAGCATAGAGAGTGCCCGCAAGATCCTGGAAAGAGACCACTACGGGCTCAAGGATGTCAAGGATAGAATCCTTGAGTTCCTCGCTGTGCGAAGAAAGAAAAAGGATACCAAAGGCTCGATCATCTGCCTTGTCGGCCCTCCTGGAGTGGGTAAGACCAGTGTCGGTATCTCCATCGCCCGTTCACTGAAGAAGGAGTATTTCCGCTTCTCCGTCGGTGGTATGAATGATGAGAGCGAGATCAAGGGCCACAGAAGGACCTATATCGGAGCCATGCCCGGCAAGATCATCCAGGGCCTGAGAATCACCAAGGCAAAGAACCCTGTCTTCCTCATAGACGAGATCGACAAGATGGGTGTCTCCTACCAGGGTGACCCTGCCAGTGCCCTGCTTGAGGTCCTGGACCCCGAGCAGAACTCAACCTTCAGGGACACCTACCTGGACATCCCCTTCGATGCTTCGCAGATCCTCTTCATCTGTACTGCCAACTCCTTGGAGACGATCCCCCGGCCCCTTTTGGACCGTATGGAGATCATCACCCTCTCAGGCTATACCAGTGAGGAGAAGCTTGCCATCGGCAAGAAGTACCTGGTACCCAAGTCTTTGGAGAAGCATGGCCTTGCCAAAAGCGAGATTCGCTTCACCCCTACAATCCTGCTCAAGATAGCAGAGGAGTATGCAAGGGAGGCCGGAGTACGTAACTTTGAAAAATCCCTGCATAAGATCAACCGTAAGGTTGCCCTCTTGCTGGAGGAGAATCCCGATACCCCCTTGCCGGTCAAAATTGATGAGAAGCGGCTCGTTGAGTTCCTCGGCCAACCGGTCTTTGTCGAAGACGAGATACGGGTAGCAGACAAGCCAGGGATGGCCATTGGACTCGCCTGGACCAGTATGGGCGGCGATACGCTGATCATCGAAGCGCAGAACACTCCGGGCAAGGGGGAGATCAAGCTCACCGGCCAGCTGGGAGATGTGATGCAGGAGTCTGCCAACATCGCCTATACCTGGCTGAAGGCCCATGCCGTCGACCACAAGATCGACATGAGCTGGTTTGAGAACAATGCGATTCACGTGCACGTCCCCGAAGGTGCCACGCCCAAGGATGGCCCTTCTGCCGGTATCACCATGACCGTCGCCCTCTTCTCGCTGGTCACAGGCCAGACGATCAAGAAGAGTCTGGCTATGACAGGTGAGACCACCTTGAAGGGTAAGGTGATGCCTATCGGAGGCTTGAAGGAGAAGGTGCTTGCTGCAAGAAGGAATAAGATCGATACGATCCTCATCCCCCAATTCAACAAGCGCGACTTGGACAAGCTTGATGAGACGGTGACCAAGGGTATAGAGTTCCACCTGGTATCAACCATGGAAGAAGTGCTCGCCCACGCCTTCCCTGATGACGACAAGCGCAAGGCTATGCCACCGGTAGTCCCGGTAACACCTGTCAGAGACCTCTCTGAGATGGAGGCGATCTCCAAGGCGGTTGCCCTAGCAGTCCGGGAGGCTTTGAGTGAGCGTTGAGTTATTGAGCCCAGCGGGCAATATGGAAAAGCTGCGGGTGGCCTTCGCCTATGGAGCGGATGCCGCCTATATGGGCTTCACTGATTTCTCCCTTCGTGCCAATGCACAGAACTTCAGCAAGAGCGATCTTGCTGAAGTTCAGCTTTTAAAAGAGCAGACAGGTAAGAAAATCTACTGCACGATGAACATCCTCTTTGGCGAGAGCGAACTGGAAGAGTTGCAAGCACAACTTGACCAGATCAGGGAATGGCCCTTTGACGCCTTCATCATCAGCGACATTGGGCTGGTCCCGATCCTCAAGGAGGCCTTCGGAGATTCGGTAGAGCTTCATTTGTCTACCCAGGCGAGCTGTATCAACAGCAGCAGTGCCGCCATGTACCACCAGATGGGCTTCTCCCGCGTCATCTTAGGAAGGGAGACCTCCCTACAGGATATCAAAAAGATCAAACAAGCGGTTCCCACCCTTCAGCTGGAGACCTTTGTCCATGGAGCTATGTGCATGGCCTACTCGGGTCGGTGCCTGCTCTCCAGCCACCTCAGCGGTCGCAGCGCAAACCAAGGCGACTGTGCACACACCTGCAGGTGGAACTACCGCCTCCATGAAAAACTTGCTAGCGGAGAGCTCGCATTGGAAGAGGAGCAGCGCGAAGGGGTCTACTACCCCATCGCCGAACAGGATGGGTATACCACCATCCTCTCATCCAAGGACCTTTGCATGATAGACCATATCCCCGAGCTCCTTGATGCAGGCATCGATTCGCTGAAAATCGAGGGGAGGATGAAAAGCAGCTACTACGTGGCGGTGGTGACGCGTGCATATCGCAAAGCCCTGGATGCAGTGCATACCGGTGATACAAGCTGGAAGGCTTATCGCGATGACCTGATGAATATCAGCCACCGCGAGTATTCCACCGGCTTCTTCTTCGGCAAAGGTCCGGTCGACCCTGACAAGGGAACCTCCATAGACAAGAGCACCGACACCGGGTACCTGCAGCACTATCTTTTTTGTGGCTTTATCGGAGATGAGGTCAAGGAGAAAGAAGGAGTATACGCTCTTGAGTTGCGCAACCAGATCAGAGAGGAGCAGACCCTGGAGTATATTGGAGCCGATATCCTCTTCATAGAGGACTCCTCCTTTACCCTGTTGGATGAGAACTTTGAAAAGGTAGGGCAAGCCGACCATGGGAAGACCCAGTATATCCACAGTGACAAGCCCTTGCGCAAAGGGTATATCATTCGCCGTCTATCTGTGGTTAAATAGAGGATATGGTTAGGCGTTTAGCTCTTATGCTGAGTATTACTCTTGTTGCACTGCATGCAGTTGCAGGGGCCAGTCTCACCGATGGGTTCTCTTTTTTGACAAGAGACCCTCTTTTTATAGCCTTTATGTCGGCAGTCAAGACTGATGGCAGTATAGATAAAGCTGAAGAGCTCCGACTTCGCCTCTTTGCTCAAGACGAAGCGGAGCCCCAGGCTACCATCAAGCAGGTTCGCATCAATACAACACTCGCCCGCCTCTATGTGGAGACCAGAATCGAAGAGAAGAAGAGGATTGAAGAATTGCTTCAGGAAGCTGAGCAGAAACTCAAAAGCCTCGATGGCGACTCCTTTCACGCCCTTGTCCTAGACTCTGAAATTAATGGAATCTGGTACCTGCTCAATCCAAGGAGCCTGGGCAAAGGCATGGCCAGCTCCAGGAAGATCAACAAGGCTTTCAAGCAGTTTCCCCAGGAGGTCCTGGCTCATCTCTTGAAGGCCAACAGCATGCTCTATGCCCCTTCCTTTGCAGGTGGTGACACCAAAGGTGCATTGAACATGTTTCTCGCTATCCAAAGGGATGCACAAGATTCCCTTTCACCCTGGGACCGCTCCTCGCTGTACAGCGGTATCGGTATCGCATGCTTCAAGCTCAAGGATTATCAAAACGCAAAGGCATACCTTGCAGCCTCCAAGGCCATCTACCCATTTGATGCTGTTTTGGATAGCTATATCGCTCAAGTGGAGAGTTTGTTGTGAGTATACTGTATGGATCGCTTGTCCTTGTCGTTGGCCTTTGGGCCACCCTTCTCTCCTTTTCCAATAGGCGCGTGATGGAGAAGCTGAAGAAGCCTCATCCACTTGCCAAGAAGCCTCTTGTCTCCATCGCCATCCCCGCACGCGACGAAGAGCATTTCATCCAAAGGTGCGTAAAATCACTCATTGGCCAAAGCTATGAGAATATTGAGATCCTCATCCTGGACGACAACTCCACTGACAATACAGCTGCACTGGTTGAAAAGTTGCAGGAGAGCGACCCCCGAGTGAAGATCATCAAGGGCAAACCCCTCAAGGATGGGTGGCGAGGCAAGCTCTATGCCATGCAACAGCTTTTTGAGGAGAGTCGGGGCGAATATATCCTTTTCACTGATGCGGACACCCTTCACAACCCCAACAGCGTGGAGTATGGACTGGGCATCCTCATCAATGAAGGGGCCTCCATGGTCAGCGGTTACCCAAGGCAGGAGGGAGAGGGCCTCTGGGCCCAGACAGTGGTAAGCACCATGCTCTTCAATACGGTGCTCTACATGCCCCTGCGATTGCAGCAAAAACTCCAGTGGACACCGTTTGCCATGGCTATCGGGCAGTATCTTCTGCTCAAGCGAACCGTATTGGAGGAGATGGGGGGATTTACCCGGATATCCAACGTCATCTGCGATGATGTGATGCTGGCAAGAGCTTGTACGAGAGCCGGGCACAAGTATGTTTTTGCTGATATGAAGGATGCCCTTTCGTGTCAGATGTTCCCCACCTTTAAAACAGGATTTGAGGGAATAGAAAGAAGCATCACCGGTGTCATCAATATCAAGGCATTTATGGTTCCCTTGGTCCTGCTAGCGGCAGGAGTCCTGCTTGCCTGTGCCATAGCCCCCCTTGCAACTCTTGCCTTTGGGATAGCTCTCCTGGTCAATCCTGCCCTTTCACCTCTGCCCTTCCTGCTTCTTGCAACAGGGTCCCTCCTGCTTTTTGGCTCCTGGACAGCTACTGGTCTTTACCATGGATTCCCCCTGAAAGTAGCCCTACAAGGTCCCATAGCATTTGTTTTAGTGGTGGTGATGTATCTCCATGGATACTACAGAAAGGTCAGCGGTAAGGGTTTTATGTGGAAAGGACGCTTTATTTCCTAATAAAACAACGATTAAGGCACTAGTTTAGCGTTTTACCCTTGCACATAGATGAAACCATGCTAGAATATGGATAACCAAGACCAATGGAGGAGTCCATGACAATTCACGAGCAAATCGTTGCACAGTATGAGACCTACCTTGCAGAGAACCAAAAGTTCACTGAGAAAGGCGTAAAAGTATCGGCAGCTAGAGCACGGAAGGCTTTGGCCGAAATCGCTAAACTTAGCAAAGAACGCAGAAAAGAGATTCAGGAAGAAAAGTCAGAGTAGTTTTTTTTTGTACTAGTTGAAGGCGTCCTTACAAGAGGACGTCTTTTTATTTGCCCAGACAGGTGCTATTCACCTCATCGGAGAGGACTTCTTCATGTGCCTCAGGTGTTACACCAAGGCTCTCAAGCCTGGCACCCTCTTTAGCCTTCTCCAACAGGTCCCTGTACGCTTCGACACTCAGCAGAACCCCTATAGGGCGATTGTCGTGGATAACCGTCATCTGGCTGCTCTCCTTTAGGGAGGCAAAGATGGATGCAGCCTTTCCATTGGTAAGATCAAAGAAAGAAACAGTACCATCATCATGAGAACGAGCACATTTCTCAAACACCCCTGTCGCCACTTGCTGTTCAGGAGGGAGGGCAAGGAAGTTCTTGTTCGGAGAGAACACACCCTTCTCATCGATCTTCCCTATGCACTTTTTGTCCACCTTTGGGTAGGATTGGCCTGGAATATAGGTCGAATGTCCCCAGTAGAGATAGGTGACGTTGGTATTCTTGTTGTGATGGTGGATGAGGTGGTTCTTTTTCATACTCTGTATTCTGCAATATATAGCGAAGAGCAGGAAGAGGTTTAGATGATTTGCGAGGAAAAAACCTTTACCTTTGATCACCTCTACGCTTTTGACAACACTTGGGTTCCAGGCAAACACAACTGTGCGACACCCGATCAGTCAACAGTAAGGATGCAATAAACAGTAGTCTGGTACGTCCCTGAAGAGGGCTGGATGCCTGGTTTTACATAGATATAGATATCGCCTTTAATGATATGAGAAGAGGTTATTCTTCCGTCAATAGGCGACATCACGTCCTTTTTTTTCGATTTGAATTTTTTATTTGGTGACTTTATAGTTTTTCTACCTTCATTTGGCTCTATAGAATCAAACACCAGCGTACAATTGAAAGGTGTTGTTGCTCCTGCACCCAAGGGATTAAAAATGAAATCAGCCTGCGAGCCAGCCCGATCAGAGGCAAACCTGACCTCGGCTTTGTCTGTAGGAGACAAGTAGAGAAGCTCTCCTACCTTAAGTGAATTTGAGGAAGAGTTTTTATATTGCATGTCGGTAAAAGGAAAAAAGTCCGGAACTGTTTTTTCGACTCCGTAATAGTAGGAAGAGGGAGATTGTCCCTGCCCTTTGTTAACTTCCCCTATAAGGCGGAGCGTGTAGTTGAGTCCAGTAGGGTCTGTTGCCATAAATTGTGTCACATAGTAGCCCTTTTCCATTGAGACGGGGCGCCCCTGATTAGTCTTTACAAAGGTAACATCAATCCAAATATGCTTATAC
>CAZPOJ010000040.1:0-20372 GCA_964588005.1 uncultured Sphaerochaeta sp. | reverse complement strand
GAAGAGTCGACACTACCTCTGTATTAAGGTTTCCTCCCGCGGCAAACATCAATGGAGACTGTCCGCGTTCAGCCCTAGTGTTTACCTCGGCACCGGCTTTGATCAAAGCCGACAGGATCTCTGTATTTGTATTTCCTCCCGCAGCAAACATCAATGCTGTCCAGCCTTCCTCAGTCCTTGCATTCACCTCAGATCCTAAGTCGATCAGAGTCAAGACCACTTCGGTATTGGTGTTTTCTAAAGCAGCCACCATCAAAGCCGTCCATTCATACTCTGTCCTTGCGTGGATATCGGCACCAGCAATAACCGCTTGCTGAATTTGCAGAGCATCCCCTGTTGATGCAACAGCAAAAATATCTGCTGAAAATAGTGCTAATGGAATGCAAAGCATAATCAAGCTATAAGAAATTCTTTTCATAGTATTGTCCTTGTTGAAAACTCAAAACCCTGTTCGAACAGGCGTAATAGAACCTGCTTACATATTCATAACTCATAATCTCGCCACTGAAGAAGGGCGAGAAGAGGTGTTTAAGCGCCTGACAGAAATGAAGACTCTTACGTATATATAGTTGTAGCCACCATCACCATGATGATGGAGACAAGGGTATCCATCGAGAGGGTGTTATCCACATAGTCAGCACTCTCCTTATCCCCTTTGCGCATGAATATGGTGATGATGAAGGGGGGAGGAGTGAGGAACATCAGGAGCACTGCATATCTGTAGATGGCAGCCATTCCCAGCAGCTTGTCTACTAGGAAATAGTTTATGAGCAGGGCCAGGATGATCAAGAAAAACTTCCTGACAAGGATGGTCTTGAATGCCTGGGCCAGCCCCTCCTTTTTGATATGGATACCGTAGCCGATGGATATGGCGATAAGGGGGACGGTCAGCCCTGCTAGCAGGGTGATGAACTCCCCTAGGGCAGTGAAGAGGGCATTTGGCTCAATACCCTTGGCAAAGAGGCTCACGATAATTCCTAGGAATATGGCTATGATGACAGGGGAGGTGATGAACTGGCGTATCAACACCTTTGTATTGTGCACTCCATCGCGTTCCTTTATCAGTAATGCCATCAGGACGAAGAAGACGAACAGCACCTGGCCAAGATCGACCAGGGCGAGTTTTCCTATGTGTTCCACCCCATAGACAGAGATGAACAGTGCATAGCCGAGCATCCCCATCTCAAAGCCACCCATCATAAGGGGGAAGTATGAGGCGTTCATGCCCAAGGGTTTAGCCAGGGCCTTGCCTATGAGGACCATCAAGAGGCATACCATGAAGATGGTCATCACCAAGATGAGGTAGCTGCTCTCAATCTCCAGGGTTGAGAAGGCCTGGAACATCAAAGCTGGGAGGGCCAGGTCGGAGACTATGCGCTTTATGCCAACTATTGTCGGCTCTGAAAAGCTTTTTGACTTTTGTAGGATAAAGCCTAAGACAAACAACAGGAGAATTGGAAGAATCGACCACATACTGTTACCACCTTGATACGATGCATTGAACTATCCAAGACAAAGGTACCATACATAGGGAAGAGCTAGCAAGGATGGATAGTTCGTATGTATTCTCCCCCGGTGTATTCTTTTTGCCGGTGTAAGGTAAAGAAAGAATAGAAAGAGTTTGCAATCATCATATTGAGTTGAAGGAAGAGGGTTTGTTTGATCACACTCGCAGTCTGTGTGGAGAGAATTATACTATCAGGCAAGAAAAAAAAGGAAGAAATCAAGCTGCTGATGATCACCACCACAACACATGACACGATGGCAGGTTTCATTGGGAATGCTTTAGCATTATACTGCACGTACCTCTAGGTAAAATGTAGCGGATATTCATAGAGTGATTGATAACAAAGCGAGGATAGAATGAAAGCTTACTATATGGGCCTTGATAACGGCGGGACTTCCTGCAAGGCTGTCCTGTTTGACAATAAGGGCAATGAAGTATGTTCTGCAGGTAGGATGCTTGCAATGATTACCCCCCATCCTCTCCATACTGAAAGAGACATGAAGGTCCTTTGGGAGAAGAATATAGAGTGTATCAGCGAGGTCATACGTATTTCTGGTATTGAAGCGAAGCTCATCAGAGGTGTTGCTTGCAGCGGCCATGGCAAAGGTCTGTATGTCCTGGACAAGGAGGGCAACCCAGTCAGAAACGGTATTGTATCAACCGATGGCAGGGCTGCTTCGTATGTAGACCAATGGGAGCAAGATGGTACTGCTTCTCAAGTGTTTGAGCGCAATTACCAGAAGATCCTTGCCTGCCAGCCGGTCTCTTTGCTCCGTTGGATGAAAGACCATGAGCCTGAAAACTACAATAATATACGATGGGTCTTTGCTGTGAAGGACTATATCAGATACTGTCTCACCGGTGAGGCCTACTCGGAAATTACCGACTATTCAGGCTCGAACCTGCTGGACCTTACAAACCGAGCCTATTCCCAAGACCTTTTTGATCTTTTCTCCATCAGTGAGATGTTTGACTGCATGCCCCCCTTGAAGGGGTCTGCTGATATTTGTGGGTATGTAACGAAGGAGGTCTTTGCCTTGACCGGCCTTCCTGAAGGCATCCCCGTTGCAGGAGGCATGTTTGACATTGATGCATGCTCCATCGCGATGAACATTGTGGACAGCAACTATCTTTGTGTCATAGCAGGGACCTGGAGTATCAACGAGTACATAGCAAGGAAGCCTGTGCTCAACCAGACGGTTATGATGAACTCTTATTACTGTTACGATGATTACTTCTTGATCGAAGAGAGTAGTCCTACTTCTGCGGGCAACCTGGAATGGTATATCAACCGGTTCATGGGAAAGGAAAAAGTAGAAGCAAAAGCTCAAGGGATGAACATCTATGCTTTTTGTGACCGGTTGGTTGAGTCTGTCAAACCAGAGGACGGGGATATCATTTTTCTTCCCTACCTCTATGGGTCAAACTACAATCCCTCTTCCAAGGCATGCTTTCTGGGAATGAGCAGTCACCATACCCAGGCGCATATGGTACGGGCTGTTTTCGAAGGGATTGTATTCTGTCACATGGTGCATATAGAGAAGCTCCTTATGAATAGGACCGAATTCAAATCGATTAGGCTTGCAGGAGGCGCAGCCAATTCTGCAGTGTGGGCCCAGATGTTTGCCGACGTAACAGGATACCCTGTTGAAGTTGTAGGGGTGAAGGAACTCGGAGCCCTTGGCAGCGCCATGGTAGCGGCGGTGGCATGCAATGACTTCGGTGATCTGAAAGAGGCGTCACGTGCTATGTCCACTGTTGGCAGACAAGTCCTTCCTGGCCCTGGGGCCGATGTGTATAAGCAGCGATTTGCACGGTATAAGGCTATATCGCAAGATATGGAAAAGTACTTTGGGTAAATCTAAAACTATACATTTCTCTAAACACAAAAAACTGCACAGGGAACCCTATGCAGTTTTGTATGTTTTAGCGAAGTCTCTACTGGAGTACTGTCCACTGTAGCTATTTCGCCTTCTTCTCCTCGATCCTCTTATGCTGGGTCTTCTCGATCGCATTGATGATCTTATCATAGCCGGTACATCTGCAAAGGTTGCCTGCAACCTGCTTACGGATCTCGTCCCTGCTTGCAACTTCATCCTGGGTAATGATGGGAATAGACGCCATGATGAACCCTGGGGTACAGAAACCGCACTGCACAGCCCCTTCATCGATGAAAGCCTGCTGGATGTCTGATATGGCACCCTTCTTGTCTGAAAGGCCTTCCAAGGTCAGGATGGTCTTGCCTTCTGCCCAGATGGCAAGATAGATGCAGGAGTTGAAGGGCTGGCCGTCAATGAGGACGGTACATGCTCCGCACTCACCCACGTCACAGCCGTGCTTGATGCTGTCCAGGCCGCTTTGGCCTCGAAGCATATCCGAAAGGGAGGATCGCACGTCTACTGAATACTCTCTTTTACTGCCATTTATGGTGCATGTCACTGTTCTTCTAGCCATTGATCTTTCCTCCAGCTTTCTCAATCGATGTGATGGTGGCGCGCCTGACAAGCTCTTCCACCAGATGGAGCCTGAACTCCTTGGAAGCTCTCCAGCTTGTCCTGGGCATGACGTCCGCAAGTGAACCCTCTGCCACCTTGTTGAGGAGCTCCTCATTGAGCAGATGCCCATTGGCACTCTCTTCTGCCGTACGCGCGCGGATGGGAATAGGTGCGGCAACGCCAAAGGCGATGCGCAGCCTCTCTACTTTCATCTTGTCTTCGGTGAGCCTGACGTTGACCGAGCAACTCAAGGTAGCGATGTCCATAGCGCGGCGCATTGCATACTTGATGAAGTGTGCATAGGTATTCTCGTAACTTGCCTTGGGGATACGAATCCCTGTGAGGATTTCACCAGGGCGCAGGTCTACGGTGCCTGGCTTGATGTTGAACTCTGCATAGGGGAGGACTCGTGTGCCCTCCAAGCTGGCGATTTCAAGCATCGCATCATACGCCTTGAAGGTTCCTGCAGAGTCAGCACTTGTAACACCGTTGCAGATGTTTCCCCCGATGGTACCGATGTTCCTGATCTGAGGACCCCCGATCTGCTCGACAGCCTCGCCGAGGACCGGCATATGCTCCTTGATAAGGGGGTGCATCACTATATCGGTAAAGCTGGCTAAAGGCCGTATCAGAAGGGTTCCGTCATCCTCTAGGCAGATACCACGCAGTTCATCAAGGGCGAAGATGCTGATAAGGTCGCACCCTGCAAGCTTGCCTCCACGGATCTGGATGAGGATATCGCTTCCTCCGGCGAGGACCAGTGCTTCGGGGTGTTCCTTTCGTAGGGCCAGTGCTTCTTCCACTGTCTTTGGCTCATATAAGTTTTTAATATCGTACATGCTCGTCTTCCTTTATTTTATAAGTCCTGCTTCTCGAATTGCGTAGAACAGTTTTTCAGGGTTGAGAGGGATTGAGTTCACCGCTACGCCTGTAGCATTGAGCATAGCGTTCCTGATAGCTGGTGCAACTGGGATGGTAGGGGGCTCCCCTAAGGACTTGTTACCGTAAGGACCGGTGGGGTCCTCGGTCTCCACAAATGCAACATGCAGGTCCGGAGTATCCATCGGTGTCATCAGCTTGTAGTCCAGCAAGTTGTCATTGAGCATTCGTCCTGTCTTCTGGTCGAAGTCCAGGTGCTCGTACAAGCCGAAGCCCAGTCCCATGCTCATTCCTCCATGGACCTGCCCTTCGGCAGTCTGGCGGTTGATGATCCTTCCTGAGTCATGGACGTTGATAATGTCCAGCACCTTGATCTGGCACATGGGGATGTCAACTTCGATTTCGGCAAAACAGACCCCAAAGGAGTAGGTGTTGTCCGTGCAGTGATGTGATTCCTCAGCTGATATATGCTTTGAGTTGGTCAGGCTGTAGCATGACTCTTCGGCAACTGTCTTGACCGCTAGCAACTGTTCGTCCTTGTTCGTGTGGACGATGTAGTTCTCCTTGATATCAAGGTCCCAAGGGTCTTTGTTCAGCATGAAGCCAGCAAACTCCAGCAGCCTCTGCTTGAACACCTCTGCAGTCTTCTTGACCGCCATGCCCGAGACATAGGTCTGCCTTGAGGCATAGGCTCCGGTATCATAGGGGGTGACGTCGGTGTCCTGCTTGCTGATCACGTGAATCTTATCCATGGTGAGCCCTACAGTCTCTGCTGCCATCATGGCAAAGACGGTGTCGGCTCCCTGGCCGATCTCCGTCGCTCCCATCTGCAGCTGCAGCGACCCGTCCTGGTTGAGCAACATGCGGCATGCTGCAGTCTCCAAGCTTATGGGGTAGACCCCTGTCTTGTAGCAGAAAATTCCCATGCCGACGCCCCGTCGTACCGGACCGACCTGCTTGGCATATCTGGCTCGTTTTTCACTGTAGTTGAGGTGTTTCTCCCCAATGTCGATACACTCGGAAAGGCCGGTGGAGTGGCATTGGATGGTGGTTATCGGATCGATAAATCCCAACTTCATCATATTTTGCTTTCTAAAGGCAATAGGGTCAAAGCCGGTCTTCCTCACGATATCATCAACATGTGCCTCAAGGGCAAATCCGATCTGCGGGATACCGTAGGCGCGCATCGCCCCGGCTGTGGGAAGGTTGGTGTAGACCGTGTAGGCTTCGCCCTTGATGGCCCCCACTGGGTACATCATGCGAAAGCCGTTGACAGCATTGGCAACCAGGGCGTGCGCATGGGATGCATACCCTCCCTGATTGGAGTAGGCAACGATGGACCTTGCTGCAAAGGAGCCGTCCTTACGGACGTAGGATACGATGTGGAACTTCATGGCATGGCGAACGCGGGTACAGGCGAAGGTCTCCTCCCTGGTATACTCCAGGCGGACCTGCCTCCCTCCCACACGGGTGGTGAGGTATGCGTTCAAGGGCTCGGTCAGGGCATCTTGCCTGTTGCCGAAGCCTCCTCCGATATACGGCTTGATAATCCTGATATCCCCGTACCCGATGCCAAGGGCCTGGGCGCAGACACGTCTGACAATATGAGGAATCTGGGTCGCAGCAACGATTACTATCTTTCCACTCTCCATATAGGCAAAGGAGGAAGCCTTTTCAATATGGCAGTGCTGGACGATGGGGGTATCGTAGTTGCCCTCGATCCTGATGAGCCCCTCTTCCTTGATGGCCTCATCAAAGGAGCCCACCTCATAGGAGGATTGCACTACGACGTTGTTGGGCTTCTCCTCGTGGATGGCCCTTGCCCCGGGTGCCATGGCCGCTTCAATGGAGAGCAGCGGCTCATACTCTTCGTAGGTGACCTTGATCTTCCTGATCGCCTCGTTTGCAGAGAGTTCATCCTCTGCAATGACCGCGGCTATATCATCACCGTAGAAACGTACTCGAGTGTTGAGGAGTTTCCTGTCAGCAATATCCTGATGTTTCTTGACGGTGGACCAAGGGTGTCCTGCTGTGGGGAACTGGATGTCCGGCACATCAAAACAGGTGACGATGTCAACGACTCCTGGAACCTTCCATGCCTCTTCCAAGTCAAAGGATAGGACAAGGCCATTGGCGATGGTGCTATGCAGAACCTGTGCAAAAAGGGCATGAGGACTCACCAGGTCGCCTGTGTATTTAGCCTCACCTGTGACTTTTTGCTTGGCATCGACCCTGTTCAAGGGTTTCCCTATTATTTTCATTGCTTTCCTCCTACTTCTGAGAAGCCTACTATATGTATCGTACAACTTTCTTCGTATTATGGATATTCCTAGAGGAATACTCTTTGCCTATGATGGACGTACTATCCATTTCACTAGTTATAATACAACAGATTACCCTATATTCAAGAAAAAACCTAAAAATATAGAGAGTACCGCAATAAAGATGGTTTTGTCTTCTGTATAGCACGATACCTTATCCAGAATTGTATACCGAAGCACATGAACAACCCGTACCCTATAGCGCTACACTCTTGCGAGGGTGTCCCTAATAGTAGCATAGGAAAGGTGTAGAATATACTCTAAGACCTATGATTTTGCTAGGAATGTAGACCAGTCGTATGACTCGCCTCAAGAGTGCTTGTTTGGTAGTCGGAAACCTCTATCCTGTTTTTCCCCTTGCCTTTAGCCTGGTACAGTGCGTAGTCAACCCGGGCATAGAGGCTTTCATACGTATCGTTTTGCCCAACTTGAGAGCCTCCCATGCTGATGGTCACCCCTTCTGCGTGCAGTTTGAACCGTACACGCTCCAAGAGGGAGGTGCAGTAGGAGAATGCTGCCTCTTCGGTGCCAATCGCCACCAGATAGATGCAGAACTCATCCCCTCCAACACGGCCTATGATATCATCCTTGGATCGGTTGCTTTGCAACAAGATGTTTCCTACACTCTTGAGTACCCTGTCCCCAGCGAGGTGGCCGTTGGTATCATTGACAGTTTTGAAGTCATCAAGGTCGAAGAGGATGCAGAAATCAATTCCAGAGGGTTTCTTGGCATTGAGACGCTGTACGATGCGAAGGCGAGTGGTCGTTGCATTGAGCAGCCCTGTAAGACCGTCTGTCTGGGCAAGGTCCTCCAGGTGGTTTAGCTTTTCGACCTCCTCGCTAATATCCTGGAGTTTCCCAATCCACGTTTCACCTCTCCCTTTTTGCCTGGCTACCTTGCTCGCTGATAGTCTGAAGAACCCGCGCTCGCCACCCTTTAACTCCAGTTCCAAGATAGGGCTCTCATCATCAGAGGGTTGTTCTGCCAGGAAGGAAAGAATAGTTTTCCTGGCTAGCTTCAAGGCTTCGGGTGTTGCAAGGAGCGTCTTGAGCTTCTCATAGGGGACCAGGGTCTGCTCCTGGGTGTCATATTCAAAAAGATACTCGTTGGAAACCTCGGCAATAGCCCTGAACTTCATTTTTTCAAGATTCAGGTTAGTTCGTGATCGGTGCACAAAAACAAGAGATCCCAACAGGATGGCTATGATTGCAAGGGCGATGAGTAGCACCTGACTTCGATAGGTGTCCAGTATCATCATGGGTGTGATGACACGCTCGACCTGGCTTGTCGCCTCAAGGGTGAAGGCCTGCAGCTCTTCGGTGGTGAATGAGGAGAGAGCTTTCTCCATGATCGAG
Source organism: uncultured Sphaerochaeta sp. (assembly GCA_964588005.1). Classification (GTDB taxonomy): domain Bacteria; phylum Spirochaetota; class Spirochaetia; order Sphaerochaetales; family Sphaerochaetaceae; genus Sphaerochaeta. The sequence continues at coordinate 11,814 of CAZPOJ010000040.1, read as the reverse complement.
ATGAGGAGGGGGTCATCCTTTATATATAGGATTCTATACAACCTCTCCTCCTTGCCCTGGGGAACGGTGTAGATATTCTGAAACCCATGTCGCAAAGTATAGAAGGCAACAGAGTAGGCGTTGCCATACCCGAAGTCGGCTTCGCCTGCATTCACTGCCTTGATAGCCTCTTCCCGCGATTGGTAGTAGATGGATTGCTCCTCTGTTATCCCTTCGGGTAGGGCGCTGGTGTAGGTGGCTGCAAAGCGCATGTTCTCCAAGGCTTGGGAGTTTGCCTTCTTGTTTGCAAACAAGATGGTCTGTGTCCTTAAGAAAGGTTTGGAAACCTGGTAGCCAGGACGTGCGTATTGGTCGGGAATACCAAAGAGAATTTCAGTGCCATCACTATAGGCTACCCCTGCTTGTGTCAGTTTTTCATGGAGCTTGTACTCAAAAGAGAGGCCTGTACGCTTGCTGATCTCGCCCAGGACTTGTATTGAAATTCCCCTGATCACCCCTTTAGAGTCTGTGTACTGGATAGGAGCCGCACCATCGACAGAGACAGCGCGTACAGGAGCTCGTGTGGCTATGTAGGAGCGCTCCTCATCTGTAAGGAGAATCGAGGCACAGAGGATGTGCTGGAGTGCAAGAAGTATGAAAAGAATAGCTGTAAGGCTCCTATACTTTCTCATGGTAAAGGAATTCACCTCCTAGTTTCCTAATTGTCTTGGGTGGGTCCATTTTTCCCCATAAAGGATATTAAGTCAAGAAATGATAGGGTGGTGCACGCTGAAGCAAGTGAGAGTAATACTCAAACATACACTACATTATATCTCTCCATGCAAATACAAGCTTCACACATCATAGGACAAGCGCACTGTGCATACGCCCTATCCTCCGGCCATAATTGTTTTCTTGCAAAAAAAGACCTATGATAGGAATATATCACTTATATGGAGGTATCTATGAAGCTACGACATTTCAAGGGCTTGTTCAAAACGCATTCCATGCGGTTTGTCAGTATGGAAGAGGTCTCAGGTGACTATATCCTGGTGAAGATGCAAGCTCCACATCCCATAAAGTGGGAAGCTGGGCAGCATAGCGTCTTTACTCTCCCTACCAAGAAGTTCAAGGGAAAATCCTTTAGGGCCTTTAGTATCGCCAGCCCTCCAGGGGATGATACCTTCCTCATCGGGACCAGGACCGGCACCTCTCCCAGCACGTTTAAAAAAGCCCTCATGGAGATGACAGAAGGTGATCTTATCAAGATGCGCGGTCCCTTTGGATGGTTTGTCCTGGAAGATGAGCAGACTCCCATCGTCATGCTCGCCACAGGGGTGGGTATCACCCCGATGCGCTCCCTGCTTTACAGTCTTCGTTCTGAGACAAGCCGCCCGATCCATCTGATACACAGCGCCAAGGATTTTCATCTGTTTGGTGAAGAGTTCAAGCAACTTGCAACGGAGAACAATGCGATCCATCTTACCTTTGTATCTGACCGTGAGGAGTTCAAGCAGGCCCTGACAGCCGTTGCCCTGACCTATGGCTCGAGTGCCACCTACTATGTAGCAGGTACCTTTGAGGCTATCCGTTCGACCCGTACCCTCTTAAAGGGGCTCAAGGTGAAGGGCAAAAGGATTGTCTACGATCCATTCTTGGGGTATTAGGCTCTGTTCCAAGGGTAGACCTAGTCATACGATAGGGGCCCTGGATGAGAGATCTACAAGCTAAGCATAAAAGAAATTAGTAAAAATAAACAAAGCGGAATATAGATAAAAGAGACCTGCATCCCCAAGGGAACGCAGGTCTCCAGTGTTACAAGATACACACAAGGGAAATCTTATTTGACAAAATCCTTGGGCAACAGGGCAGCTGAATCAACATCCAGGAACCAGTAGCAGCTGGTATGGGTCTGGAGGATAGAAGCTGGGCACATGTTTGTTACAGGACCTGTAAGAGTGGCCTGCACGGCGGTTGCCTTCCTGGCATCAGGGATGGTGTTGATGATATGCCGGCTCTTCATGATCTGGCGTATTCCCATGGAGATGGCCTGTTGTGGCACATCGTCAAAGGTGGCGAACCACCCTTCACCAAGCTGCTGCTTTCTGCACACATCATCAAGGTTTACGACGCTGTAAGGCCTCTCTGTATCAAAGTCTGCTGGGGGGTCGTTAAAGGCGAGGTGTCCGTTCTCACCGACGCCAACAAAGGCGACATCGACCTGCTTGCTTTCCATCAGGGCGGCAAGGCGATCTAGTTCTGCATCGACGTCTTGTGCATCACCTTCTATGTAATGGAACTCTTTCAAGTTGCCGATCTTATCAACAAACCGCTCCTTGAGATATTTCCTGAAGCTGGCGGGGTGGGTGACAGGAACTCCGATATACTCATCCAGGTGGAAGGCCTCTACCTTGGTCCAGTCAATATCTTCTTTCAACAGAGCTTCCAGCATTTCGAACTGGCTGGCCCCTGTAGCTACGATAATGGTAGCGGCTCCTTTTTCCTTGATGGCTTCATTGATAAGGGAGGCGCCTTTCTTGGCTGCAAGAGCGCCAAGCTCCACTTTATTCTTACTAATCGATAGATTCATCATGTGTATTCTCCTTATACTAACGTTTTTCTTTTTGAAATAACGTATGCTTTCCTAATACGGATTGTTTCACAGAGAGTTTACCCTCTCCTTTGTTATAGGAAAAGAGGATGAAATCAGCCTCAGTTCCTACCTTTGGTAAACCTGTCCAGATACTCTCTCCAAACAGGGCATGGGGATTGGCAGTGGCACAAGCCACAGAGGCAGCAAGCGAGAAACCGGAGACTTCACTAAGGTGTGCAACACAGGTATCAAGCAACAAAGAAGCACCAGCAAGACTAGATGTCCCTGCCAATCCCATATGCCCATCTTCAAACACTTCAATGTGCATCTCGCCCCATTGGTATATTCCCGGGGGAGAGCCGGCTAATGCCGCAGCATCACTTATCAGCAGAATTCTCTCCTTGCCCTTAGCTTTGGTAAAGCTGTCTAGAACATAGGGGGGGAGGTGGAATCCATCTGCTATGATGCTTGCCTTCAGGCGGTCCTCACTGAGCTGCTTCCACAGGAAGTTCTCAAGACGAGGAAGCATGGAGGCACTTCCATTGCCCAAATGGGTGGAAAGGCTGACCCCGGCATCGACTGCCGCCGCGATCATGGAGGGCGCTACATTGGTATGCCCTATGGCTACAATGACCCCAGTGGAGGAGACCTTTCGGATAAAATCCAAGGCCTTCTCATCTTCGGGGGAGACGGTGACGATGCGGATCAGCCCTTCGGCCGCCTCTTGCCATCTGAGGAACTCCTCATAGTCACACCCTCGGATATGGCGGGGGTCATGGACCCCCCTTGCCCCTTCCTCGGGGGAGATGAACGGTCCCTCGATATGGATGCCAACGAGGGCCTTGGCAACCATATCGTGAGTTTTTCTTGCCTTGACTATCGCCTTGATGCTGCTGATGATCTGCTTTTCACTATTGGTGATAATGGTGGCAATATGTTGTGTTGTACCACTTGAAGCGATCTGCTTTACCAAGTGCAGGATCTCATCAGGACTCAACGTTGACGAGTAATCCTTGCCTGCATAGCCGTTGATCTGGATATCAAGGAATCCCGGTGCGATATAGTCCAAGGCAATCTCTTCACTGACACTGCTTTGTACTACGGAAATGATCACTCCATCTTCAACCTCCAACTCCACCGGGGAGTTGGAGAAGACGGACTTTGCTATAATTTTCTCTTTCACAAACAAACTCCTAACCTAAAACCTTATTGGGTAACCAGAGAGAGAGTTGTGGGAAGGCTATCAAGATGATCAAAAGGATTATCATCGTGAGATAGAATGGCAAGAGCATTTTAATGGATTTTTCAATCTTGAGATCAGCGATCGCACAACCGACAAACAGCGAGGTGCCTACCGGGGGCGTGCACAATCCCAGACCAAGGTTGAGAATCATGATGATGCCGAAATGGATCGGGTCTATGCCGATGCTTACTGCAACAGGCAAGAGGATCGGGGTAAGCAAGAGGATCAGGACTCCCATGTCCATGAACAAGCCCAATACCAGCATCAAGATGTTGATCGAAATGAGGATGACAAAGGGATTGTCGGAGATGGAGAGGAAGAAATTGGTCACCATCAAGGGCACTCGCATATAGGCCAGTAGGAAGCCGAATGCAGAGGAGGCTGCTATGATGGCGATGATCAGCAAGAGCATATTCGTGGTATTCACAAATATCTTATACAATTTCTTGAACGTCATATTCCTATACACAAAGAAGGTGATGAACAAGGCGTATGCCGATGCTATGGCGGCGCTTTCGGTAGGGGTAAAGATACCCAGTACTATGCCTCCGATAATGATGACAATCATGAACAGGCCCAGCACTGCATCCTTTGCAACAACGACCCCTTCCTTGAGGGTGTATTTTCTTCCCTTGGGGTAGTTTTTTCTTACGGAGATGATATAGGTGGTGAGCATCAAGCTGATGCCCAGCATGATGCCAGGGATGTAGCCGGCAACAAAGAGCCTCCCTATCGAGAGTCCACCGGCTGCCAGTGAGTAGTAGATCATGTTCTGCGAGGGGGGAATGATGACCCCTTGCACTGACGAAGTGACAGTAACTGCAACGCTGAAATCCTTGTCATACCCTTCGTTTTCCATTGCGGGAATGAGGAAGGATCCGACAGAAGAGACGTCAGCTACCGAAGAGCCGGAGATGCCTCCGAAGAACATGCTGGTAACCACATTGACCATCGCCGTACCACCGCGAATCCTTCCCACCAGCACATTGGCCAAGGCCATCAGCTTATTGCTGATATCCCCTTCGATCATTATCTGGGCTGCCAGGATAAAGAAAGGGACGGCTAGAAAGGTAAAGCTGTTCAGTCCATTTACCATTTTCTGGAAAATGAACAACAGGGGGATTTCTAGATAGAGCGCGGTTATTATAGAGGATATTGTAAGGGAAAAGGCAATAGGAATCCTCAAGACCATGAGAAGCGCCAAGCTTCCGAACAAAAGCAAGATACCAAAACTATTCATGGCTTAGCTTCTCCTTGGTAAAGACTGCGATTAAGTTGACAAAGGAGAAGAGGCTCATCAAAAGCCCTCCTACAAGAGCTGGTGCGTAGAGTATTGCCCTTGATATCCCTGTAGCTGGCATGTTATTGGTCATGCCGATCTTGATCATGGGGAATGAGTAGTACGTCATCATGAGAGCGAGTGCCAGCAAGAGTGTATACCTGCCGACGTCCAGGACTTTCTTTCCTTTTTCACCCAGATTGTCATAGAGGAACTCCAAGGAGATGTGGGTGTCTTTCCTCACTCCTATGGCCATGGCTACATACCCAAACCAAACGAGGGCAAACAGGGTTATCTCCTCAGACCAAGAGGTGGGTTTGTTGAACACATACCGCATGACCACTTGAAATACTGTAAGCGACAGCATGATCACCAGGGAGGTTACAGAGAAGACCTCCATGAAACGATCAAGCATTTTTAATAATTTTTTCATACACAACCTTGCGTGAAAGCAGGATAGAGATGAAATTGGGAGGCTTTTCAGCCCCCCAATTCTCACGACCATAGAATTTAGAGAGCTCTAATTCTGGAGATGATGTCTGCAAACTGGGGATACTCATCGTAGATAGGTGCTACGGCATCCTGGAAAGGTTTTGTGTCGACGTCATAGACCGTACAGCCAGCTTCTTCAACAAGCGTGCGGAACTCGTCCTGCTTTTCGTTCATTGCAACACGCTGGAAAGCGGTAGCTTCATCAGCTGCTTCACGTACTGCAGTCTGCTGCTGGGGAGTAAGCTTCTTCCAGCTCTTCTGACTCATGATGATCAAAGCTGGTGGAGAGAGGTGTCCGTCAAGGCTGAAGTGCTTGGCTACTTCATAGTGGCCGCTGGTGTAGTAACTGACAAAGTCGTTCTCAGCACCATCGATGACGCCAGTCTGCAAGCCAGTGTACACTTCACCATAATCCATGGGAGTTGCTACAGCGCCGAGATAGTTGACCATGTCGATTGAAATCTTGGCAGGCTGGACACGAATCTTCTGTCCTTTCAGGTCTGCCAGTGCAGTAACAGGCTTCTTGGTGGTGTAGAAGTTACGGGAGCCGGCTTCCAGATACCCAAAGCTGATCATGTTATAGGAGGGGAATACGTCAAGGACTTCTTTACCGATGGGACCATCGAGAATCTCGTACTTTGTCACCTGGTCGGCGAAGATGTACGGCAGGGTGAATACTCCGAGTTCCTTGACTGTCTGGGCAAGGGTGACAGAGTTTACCCGTGCCATGTCCAAAATACCTGCAGAGACCTGCTCGATATTTTCAGTTTCCTGTCCAAGCTGGGCGCTTGCATAGACCTGCACTTCTACAGCGCCATCGGTCTTTTCATTGACCAGGTCGGCGAACTTGTACATGGCAATGGTCACAGGGTTGTTCTCAGGCTGGTTTTCAGCCAAGCGAAGGATAATTGGCTTTGCAGCACCTTTGGTTTCAGTTTGGCCGGCAGCGGTCAAGCCAAACAGCACGGTACACATTAACAGGACGAGTAAAATTTTTTTCATAAGTTTCTCCTGCTATCTAGTATAGGGGTGGCTTCTTCCCTTGTCAATGAATATTTATCATACTAGGTTATTAATTAATAACAGTATATGGCTGAACCAGTTATCAAATAAAGGGTTTCGTTCTATCAAGGGGGGATACTACGGTCTGAAAAACAGGGTATTTACCACCGTGCAGTAAGATACGGGCCGATGGATCGTGAGAACAAGGTACTGACCATTCCCATAGCTTCGCTATGGGATGAGTACTGCAAATTGACCACCGAAGGAGCTTTTACCGCAAAGGGTTGCAGTACTTCAGCCAAGTAGTGGGAAAATACTTCGGCAGTAGAGCCATCAACAAAGGGACTGAGGATATAGATGATATCAGGGAAGAAGGTGAGGTGCAGGTTCCTGATGACCTGGGCGATGATGCGATGGATCTCCTCCAGTTTCTCCTGGGTGATGAGCCCATCTTGGATGTTCTTCTGGATGGAAGCTTCATCGATGGTGCTGCTCCATGCATAGGAATCCATGAATTTAGGAACAGAGGCGAGGTTCTCTATGGTCTGTGTCTCCTCGTTGCCAAAGGGAACTGTCCAGTGACCGATCTCCCCAAAGAGACCCCCTCCTGATTGCAGGAGGGCTCCCTTTGATGCAAAGGAGATGGCTATCCCGTACCCCCAGTGGAGAAGCAGGGAGCTTTTCGCATAGGCATGGGGTTCTGCAAGGAGGCAGTAGTTGAGGATGGCATCAATATTGCGTTCGAACAGCACACTGCCTTCGGAAAATCCTGTGATGCTCGTGAATTCCAGGTTTCGCATGTTGGGAAACCGCGTTACCATCCTCCAGAGGTTGGCCCCCTTGTCTATGAGACCGGGGACTGCGATGCCGTAGCCAAGCAGGAGGGTCCCTGCAGGGACCTTGGCAGTGCACTCTGCAATAAGGCCATTGAGGATAAGGACCATATCGGAAGCAGTCAGATTTTTATCCAGTTTGAGGATCTGCTCCTCAACGACCTCCCCGCCAAAGTTTGCAATGGTGGTGATCAGGGACATGGACATGATGGAGAACGATATGACCCAGAACTTGTTTGCGTTGATGGACAAGAACCACTCGGGTCTCCCCCGTCCTGTGCTTACCCGTTCGCTCAACTCATCCACCAGGCCATCATCAATCATCTCGCCGATGGACTTTGAAACGGTAGAAGGGCGTATCCCCAAGGAATCAATGATCATTTTACGAGAAGCTGTCCCATTTTCAGCGATATACTGCAAAAGAAGGATCTTGACCCTATCCTTCTCTCTTGTACATGCCTGCAACAGGGTACGATAGTCGAGCACGGTTTTTCTTTTTGGTAAAGGTGTATTGGACATGAGCACAGTATATGCATAGAATCACCTGATTGAAAAGCAAAGTTAGGGAGTATCCTCCTTTACCTGGCCTTGGCCAAGGGGTAGACTAGAGCTAGCAAATCCTGGAGGTACTGTACAATGGACCACACAACTCACATTATGGCTCGTCTACGCTGTATCCCTATGGCCAAGGACTTTACTCCTGACCAAGCCCCTTTGTTGGCAGCTGCCCTCAGGGAGAGCGGGCTGAAGGCCCTCAACATATCGCAACAGAGTGAGGGGGGCAGCCTCCTGCTACGCACCCTGGCCCGAGACTACCCTGACATACTGGTCGGCGCTGGCAATGTGCAAACCCTTGAACAAGCGCATATGGCTATAGAAGAAGGCGCTCAGTTCATCTTCTCCCCCGTGTGGAGTAAGCAGATGATCAAGCATGCCAAGAAGCACAAGGTCTCCATATTCCCAGTCACCACCGACGGTGCCAAGTGCAGGAGACTGCACCTTGATGTCATCGGTTTCTACCCTGTAGCCACGTTGGGAGGATTGCCGGTCATTGATACCTTGGGAGAGGCTTTCAAGCTCAAGTTCATCGTAGCCGGGCATATCACCGAAGAGGATATGGGAACCTTCCTTGCGAATCCTCACGTCCTTGCCATGACAGGGAGCTGGATGTTTCCCAAAGAAGCCATTGCTGCAAACAATTGGAAGGCGATCACCGAAAACCTGAAACGGGCCAGGACGTGGGTGATAGAGTAGGGGCCAAGGCCGATATACATGAGTAAAATATTCTTATATGTACCCTTTTACTGAGCACCTTATGGCTGGTGAATGAAGCACGAGCATTTCTTGTAGGTAACGTACCTTTGCCCTAGCCAATCAATTGATTTTACCCCCGCCCTTTTTTGGAACTATTTCCGTATTGATTTCAAGAGACTACTGAAATACCACCTACCCATATTATTGGTAGGGCCTGAAGTTTTTACTACAGTGGAAAACTCAAAGGTAAAGTTAGACTTTAGGATTTTGCCTATTTGTTTTTCGCAAACCTTTATTTTCTTGTAATTTGAAATTTCTTTTTCTGTATGTTCCGATAGAAGGATTTCATAAGCACTGTCTCTTTTGGAGAGGAAAGAAACAAGACCCTGGTTATACTCTCTTCCCCAGGCTTCCAAGTCCTCTTTCAGAGCTCCTGTCCCCTCACTATCAACGATACAATGAACTAGGTTGTTTTGAGTCTCTAAGGTATCTTTGATTTGATAATCCAGATAGCCTTTATCCATTACTTTCAAGCCAAAAATGAAGTTTGATTTTCCGATTTCTTCTTCTGAAAGCTTAGAATCATACACAGAAATCAGAGCACAATCAAAGCTTTTAAGGTTTTTTTCTATGATTGAAATCCCTTCTTTAGTGCTTTTTATCAGATTGATATTTCCTCTTCTCAACTCTGCTTTTCTTGTAGCACTAAATCTCTCATTCTTTCCTAATGCTTGTGAAGAATCTGAAGAGGTGTTTTTTGGTTTCGCCATCTTTGTTTCCTTTTTACTTCCTTTATCATACATGAAAATGGTTGAATTTTCAGAACTGAGACCTGTTGATATACCTAACTATAAACTACTCAACAGAAAAGAGATAGAACCAAGTTTTCGTTTAGAGAGTAATACTATGGTAAAGTCGATTCAAGGATCGGAGATAAACAGGGAATTGGATGAAGGAAAACAAATATCACAGATTAGCCAAAGAGGTTTCCCTCAAACCAGAGAGAGCATTGAATCTTCTAGAGGGGAAATATGTTGTTTATGGCCTGTGGAGTATGAGGAACAGCAATGGGCTAACTCACATGCGATGAAAAAGCTTGACTTCTCTCTGGCCGGAGTGCACTATTTGGGTGTACATAGCACCTATGAACTGGGCCGTTCTGGTTTCATGCAGGTCGAAGGTTTCCTAGTGCGAGTCCCTCTTTCGAGATCAAGGGCATAACTTTTTTTAGAACGTATTCTTATTTGTAACTCTTTGTGTAGGGATGCTTTTCTGTTGAACAAGGGAAGGAGCGCTAAGAATAAAGATACTTTACTGTACCCTTTTAGTGCATGCAGGCTCTGGTCAAGGTTTATTGCTTTAAAAAGAAAACACTGCATGCTTGTGAGGCAGCAGAATATGAGGAGGTTCCCATGGTCATACACTATGAAGGAAGTTATAGCTTCCAGATGCAAGAGATGCTTACCTCTCTATCCCAGGATAGTGTTGCTACGTTTGTGGTAGCCTTTCTCCGAAGGCATCAGATCCCCTTCAAGCAGAATGCATCGCATGACATCTTCTATCTTGGCCATCGTGATGCACCAGTACTCAGGTGCTCCTTGGATGAAGCTTCCAACCTTGAAGATATGAATTTGCTCTACCAGCTGGAGTGGGAGAACAATCCCTTGTCGTATATCACTAGGGCCATCAATGAAGAAGATGAGTTTGGGGTGTTCCTGCAGCTCAAGATGCTGCAAAAGTATCCGAACCTTAACTTTATTTTCACCAGAAACAAGAAGAATCCTAAAGACCTGGAGACCCTTTTTCTGGGAGAGGCAGTGATTCTGGTGTAGGGAACAGAGAATCCATTATACAAATGCAGAGGGTAGCTAGCTACCCCCTGCAACTAGTTGTTTTCTCACCTTCTCAACACTACCTAAGCTCTCCTAACTCTGTAATCATGAGACAGCATTGCAAGCGATTTGAGTGATGAGCTCTTTTTGTTTCAGCGTATATTCTGTGATTAGGGATCCGCGTTTGTTGTTGTGCCTAACCTCAAAAATTCCCGAAAGGTCTTCCAATATATTTCTCAGCGAGCTGTTGGTTGAATCATACAGGCCGAGATTGTTACGGCAGGAGTACAGCAGGATTGAGGCTATGTATTGTATGAACAATCGTGATCTTGCATTTCCACTTGAGTGGACTCGCAGCCGATTCATGTCGTCGAAGGATAACACAGAGTCCCGATCCCGATAGAGTTTCAATGTGGCGGTGGCCTCCTCATCAAGAATAATCTTCCTGCCTCTCTTCGGAGTTTCCTTCATTGTAAAGTAGGATTAGGTAAGGCCAGTCCCTATGGTATTTATGATGTGATGGATTGCGAGTGTGAATGTGGGCCTCAGAGGTGATACTATAGAGTTCACAAAACAGAGTATTCGCACCTGGGGGGGGTGAGATGGGTAGTTTCAAGCATTATGGTGCAACCAAGCTCTACATCACCGCTGACGGTAGCAGGAAAAGCTCTGGAAGGACTCTTTGCAGATACTGTCCAATGAGATAGGGCTAAAGACACATGCTCCCACTTTCCTCCTGGGACGTCCAAGTGGAACAAGGTTGAGCATCATTTGGTCAGTCATATGAAATAAATATGAGGGGAAGACTCTTAGCTATGCTAGCAGTTGTCATAAGCTTAATTGGTTCCACGACAACAAAAAAAGATCGGGAAGTAAGACGTGGGGTTTATATCAGCAAGTATGAAAAGGGTGTCAAAGTCGTAGACAAGGAGCTCAATATCAACAGGCATGAGTCCCAAGGAGCATGGAATTGTTGGATAGCCTCGTTGGCGATATTTGCTAAATATATTTAATAAAGAGTAAAAAAGGTTGCATTAATTATGTAATTGGTTGTTGCACTATGAGCGATAGTATCCCTCGTAAGTTAGGTAAAAAGCCTATATTACATAACAAAAGATACTATTACAAAATATCAGCATATTCCAAGAGGTTGTAAATGAAAAAGAATGTTTCCCTTGTATTGACCCTTGTAGTCGTATCCGTGCTCATGTTGTTAGTCTCTTCTTGTACGAATGAGATTGAGACACCAGTCTATACAGTGACCTTTGATAAACAAAATGGTATTAGCGGTTCCTCTTCGGTGGATG
>CAZPOJ010000039.1:0-20412 GCA_964588005.1 uncultured Sphaerochaeta sp. | reverse complement strand
CATATCTTTTGTCAGCTTCGTTTGTTACTGGGGTGACCATCGCTGTCGATGGAGGGCACCATCTCCTGTAATTGGACACAAGGTTTACAGTGTCTATGTAGGGTTTTAGGTATTTTTTCTCTCCAGCAGTTGCCGATTGGTCGGAAGATGACGATATTACAAGCTAAGCATGGAGGAATTATTAGCAATGCAGATTAAATATATGGCACTTGTCGCCACCCTGATCCTACTCGTCCTTATTCCCTTTTCCCTCTCTTCCGCCTCTGTGGACGAGATCATAGAGAAGGCCAAAGAGACAAGTGTAGAAGTTCAGCGGTACGCCCTGGATAAAAAGAACACAGATTATACTGTTTCCCTCAGGAATGTAGAGAAGGAGCTGGGCATCAAGGTCACCAGTGGAGAAGTGAGTGCAACCTTTGATCCTGGCACAGGCAACTATACGTTTAAGACCTTAGGAACTGGAGCAACCTTTACGCTTCCCAATGATGGTAATACTGCCATTACGGTAAATCCAGGTCTATCGTCTTACACTACAAACAGCAATTACTACACGATCAACCCTGCGGTTTCGGCCTCGCACACTATCCAGTATGGAATGAATACTGACAACCGCCAGAACCTTTTGAACGATCAGAGCAATCTCTTGAGCACCTACACGTACAAAAACAGCATTATCCAGTTTGAGAACTCTATCCTCAACCAGATAAAGAGCTTGCTCACCAATGAGAAATCGATAACCGAGACCATGAAAAACATCGTCGTCCAACAAAAAAGAATGAGCGATACGCTGGTCTTGGGGACGCTTAGTAAAGAGAGCGTTGCGTTCAAGGAACTTGAAAACACCATGAACAGCCTACAAGGCTCCCTAAGAACCTTGCTGAAAAACCAACTCTTGTTGGAGGACCAGTATAAAGAATTGACCTCTCAGCCTTGGAACAGCGCAATCCGCTTGGGAAGCGCCTTGGCTAAGGTAGAGGATGTCCAGACAGCAAAGCTCAGCTCGCAGGAGCTGCTTGAACTGCTCTCCTGGGAAGGGATTCCCTCCATGGGGGAGCCAAGCCTCGCCTTTGCACCAGATCCCGATGGCAACACCACCGTTGCCTTGAAGGCTCTTTCCCTGAAACTTGCAGAGGAGGAGCTGAAGCTTGAAAAGGCGGCCAGTACGAACAAGAACTTGAAGATAGAGGGTGGGACAAAGTTCTCTTCGTCCAAATTTAAAAAGGCTAATCCAAGTTCTCCTCTAGCTTTTACTGATGCTACTTCACAAGCAATAGAGGGTAATGTAGGTGCTATTTTCTCTGCCAACACCTACTCCTTTGGTGGTAGTTTCGATGGCTCCTTTGATCTGGATAACAAGAAGTTCACCCCAACTCTCACTGTCAGTGGGTCTTGGAGCAACAACCCCACCCAGGCTACTAAGGATTTAGAAATCCAGAAGCTTGAGAACAGTGTTTTGCTAGCTAAGATTTCCTATAACGATGCGAAGCGGGAGTATCTCTACTCTGTATCCTCTTTACAGAGCCAGGTTGCTTCCTGGAATCAGGAATATGCCCTGTTGGAGAGTACCATTGCATATAATGCAAGAGTACTCGAACAACAAAAAGCCCTTTTAGAGAAAGGACTTACTACACAAAGCAATGTGGACAACGCAGCGTTTGCAGTTGGCCAAGATGCCTATGACAAGGCCCTCACTCTATTGAAGGGCCGGGTCCTAGAGAACTCGATCCGTACCCTGCACATCCAAGGAGATAGTAACGATGCATGAACATGATAATGATAAGAAGCGTGAGATGAGTACAGAGAGCCAGGTGCGCAGCCAGCTCAAGAAGAAGGCGCGCAATAAGATGATAAAGCGTGTGGTGACCTGGGTCCTGGTCATCGCTTTGTTGGTAGCAGGATTTCAGATCTTCACCTTCTATAAGGCCAATGGGCGTTTTCCTTGGGCAGAGGACAAGGCCCCTATTTCCCAGGTAAAGGAGAGCGAGGTAAAGGTGTACGAAAGTTCCTTTACCACCACCATCGACCTCTCTGGCTATGTGGAGCCCTTTGATATGCAGAATGTCATCCTCAGATCCACAGGGGCTGTCACCGGTGTCTTTTTCAAGGAAGGTGATTCTGTTAAGAAAGGCGATGTCCTTATCACCATTGACGACACCAACCAGCGCTATGAGATAGCAAGTCTCAAAGCTGAGATTGAGAAAGCAGAGCTCAGTGGAAGTCAAAGAGAGCTTGAGCTTCTCAATCTCAGGCTCACCAGTGCAAACAACAAGCTCGACTATACCAAGGCCTATGCAAACTTCGATGGGGTGGTAGCCTCAGTGAAGGTAAGTGAAGGGGATTATTTTGATGCAGGCTCCTCTGCGATGACCCTCATCGACCGCTCCAAGCTGAAGGCTACAGTAGAGATCGATGAGATCGACATGCAGCATATCAAGATTGGGCAGACAGCCGACCTTATTTTTGATTCCTATACCGCAGGGCCCCTTATCGGGGAGGTTACCTACATCCCTATGCTCGGCAAGTATACCAATCAGGGAATAGGTGTCATGGAAGTAGAGATCACCATAGATGATCCCCCTGAATCAGTTGCCCCTGGCTACACCTTTGAAGGGGTCATTACCAGTGAAGGGGAGACTGTCCTTACCCTCCTGCCGCAAAATGCCCTGACTGTCAGCCGGGGTGGGATAACCACCGTTATTAAAAAACTCCCTGACGGGACTACCAAGACCATCCCTGTTACGGTGAAATACTTGGGTGAAGGCATCAGCCAGCTGTTGACTGGAGACCTGAAGGTAGGTGATACCCTCATAGTACGCCGTACTGACACCAATGCCTCTGCCTTTGCAGCGATGTCAGGTGGACCTCCTACCGGCATGAGGAGGCAGTAATGGGGAACAGTGTTATACGACTGCAAGAGGTAAAACGCTACTATCTGGTGGGTGACTTTATTGTAAAGGCCCTCGATGGGGTGAGCGTGGATATACAGCGGGGTGAATTCACCTCCATCATGGGGCCTTCAGGAAGTGGGAAGTCCACCATGATGAACCTCATAGGGTGCCTGGATACTCCCACCAGCGGCCTCATCGATATCGACGGGGAGAATACTGCAGGCCTGGACGAGGCCTCCCTGGCCTATATCCGCAATCGCAAGGTAGGCTTTGTCTTTCAGCAGTTCAACCTGCTGGGAAAGATGACCGCCTTGGAAAACGTCATCACACCTCTGTTGTATGCCGGGGTGTCGGTGCGAGATCGCAAGGCCCGGGCGATTGAAGCCTTGGAGCGGGTAGGGCTCTCCGACAGGATGCACCACCGTCCCAACGAGCTTTCAGGGGGACAGAAACAGCGAGTTGCCATTGCCCGTGCACTGGTCAACAACCCTGCCATCCTGCTTGCTGACGAGCCGACAGGGGCCCTGGATACCAAGACAGGTAACCAGATTATGGAACTCTTTGAAGAGCTCAACAGTGAAGGAAGAACAGTAATCCTTGTTACCCATGACCGGGAATTGGGGATGCGCGCCTTGCGTCAGATCCATATTCGCGACGGAAAACTGGAGCAGTAACATGTTTTTTGAAAATATCAAGTTGGCATTCAGTGCCATGAGGGGAAGCAAGATGAGAACCTTGCTCTCCCTGTTGGGCATCATCATCGGTGTGGGATCGGTTGTTGCCATCCTTACCATAGGAGACAGTGCTTCCAAAAGCATCATCGACAGCATCGCCGTCGGTGGTTTGGATATGGTCACCGTCTATCCGGCTGCAGGGCAGCGTTCCACGGGTACCTTTACCGAAGAGTTCGGCGACACACTGATGCGGGATGTCGAGGGCATTGAGTTGGTGCTTCCCCAAAATACGGGGAATGCGACGATTCGTAATAACAAGCAGAGCATGAGTGCAACCGTTACCGGTGTACTCTCAAAATATGGTAGCGCACTCAATCTGGAGTATAGTGAAGGGGCTTTCTTCTCAGCCATAGATAACATCAACCGCCGCCAGGTGGTGGTGCTTGGCTCCTCCATTGCCGAAGAGTTATTCCCCAATGGACCAGCCCTCGGTGGGTATGTGAGTGTCTTCCGCAACCAGGCAAAAAGTTATCTGGTTGTCGGAGTTCTTGAACCAAAGGATGCGACTTTCAACATCTCCTACAACAACAGCATCTTTATCCCCTACAATACCTTCGAGCAGCGGTTCCGCAAGAACACAAGCGTAGGATCTTACGTCCTGAAGATAGCGGAAGGCTACGATACCATCGAGGTATCAGACAAGGTAACCGAAGACTTGGACAATCTGGTGGGAACTGACGGGTACTCTCTGTTCAGCCCTGCAAGCCTTGCTGAGATGGCTACTGAAATTACCAGTACCTTCAGTGCGTTCCTCGCTGCCATTGCCGCCATTAGCCTGCTTGTCGGTGGTATCGGCATTATGAACATCATGCTGGTTTCGGTAGCTGAACGTACCAAGGAGATCGGAATCCGAAAAGCCTTAGGGGCATCCCCCAATGTCATACGAGGCCAGTTTATCTCTGAAGCGATCACCTTGACAGTGCTTGGAGGTATCCTGGGTATTATCCTGGGATCTGCCCTCAGCTATGCCATTACCAATCTTATGGATTGGTCGTTGCATTTATCCTATACCTCGTTCATACTTGCGATGGGTTTCTCGATGTTTGTCGGGGTGTTTTTCGGCTGGTATCCAGCTATGAAGGCCTCAAAACTGGACCCCATTGAGGCTTTGAACTACGAATAGAGATCGCGGGGGAGTACATTGGAAAGAAGACTGAAGCGTTGGAGGATTGTTGATGGCAGGGAGCACTTTTTTGTCATCAGCGGTCTTGTCCTTGCTTTTCTTATCCTCTTGGGCTTGGTGATTTTCTTAGCTACAGCCATAATTGAGCGAGAAGAGCTGAGGATGCAGTCAGAAGCAGAAAGAGCCTTCAACTCAGTATTCCTTGCCCTGCAGGACAACACCGCCAAGGCGTTGAAGACCATGCAGGAGCAGGGGGTAAGTGGAGTCGGTGTCTACAGCTCAATGGGCAGGAAGGTCCTGAGCCTGGGCAATGTGCCGATGACCATCCCCTTGGCAAAGTTCAACAACAAGGCCACCAAGCAAGATTCTAATATAGGCACTGCAACGTATAACAAGGATACCGGGATGATCGAATATATTCGATTCTCCCGGCTTACCATCCTGTTGGATACCGGTGAGCTCACCTTGACCGAGAGCGGGCTCCTGCCCACTCCCATAGACTTTCCTGATGTCCTTTATTTGCACTTTGATGGAAAGACCTACTACCAGCGCCTTATGGTAATCATGGCGATCAGCATCGCATCGGTATTTTTCTTGATAGGCCTTTTTCTGCTGGTGCTCAGCATTTACAAAAGCAACCGTCGCTATCGTGACACCATTGCCAAGCAGGAGAGCCTGGTCAACCTGGGCCAGGCTGCCAGGACACTCACCCATGAGATAAAGAACCCCCTGAGCGCCATCACCATCCAGCTTGCCCTCCTGCGCAAGACCATGCCAAAGGAGAACCTCGAGGATCTGCACCTCATGGCCCAGGAGGTCGACCGACTCACCCAGCTGACTAACAAGGTCAGTGACTTCTTGCGCAATCCCTTGGGGAGGCCGGAAGTGGTGGACCTCAACGAGCTGTTCTCCTCTCTTATAAAGCGGTTTGACAAACCCATACGCTTTCGGGCGGAAACCTCTGCACAGATACTCATCGATAGGGATCGAGCCCGCTCGGTGTTTGAAAACCTTTTGAAAAATGCAGTTGAAAGTTGTTCTGGTGATCCTGAGGTGGAGGTTGCCATCAAAGCCGGCAAGCGGGGATTTATCCACATCTTTGTCATGGATAGGGGTGATGGCATCAGCAGCAAGCACGAAAAGAAAATCTTTGACCCGTTCTTCACTACCAAGATCCATGGATCGGGTATCGGGCTTTCCATCTCGCGCCAGTTTGTAAGGGCGAGGGGGGGCAATGTCCGCCTGTATGCCCGTGATGGCGGAGGTACGGTTGCTGAGGTGGAGCTTCCCCGGTCCAGACATACAACCAAACTGCTTGAACTGGAGGAACGATGAAAATATTGATAGTAGATGACGAGCCAAATATTCGTGCACTGATGCACCGCTATCTCCAACTGGATAAAATCGACAGCGACTGTGCAGAAAATGGGCTCAGTGCCCAGAGAATGCTCAAAAATGAGCTGTATGATGCGTGCATCATCGACCTTAAGATGCCAGGGATGGATGGCCTCTCCCTTATTGGGTGGATCCGCTCTGAAGGATTCCGTATGCCCATTATCATGATCAGCGCCCATGGGGAGATCTCTGATGCTGTCTCAGCCCTCAAGGAGGGAGCACAGGACTACATCGTCAAGCCCTTTGACCCTGAGGAACTGGTCATAAGACTAAAGAAGCTGGTGGATGCACAGAACCTGCGCAACATGGTGGAGAGCGAGAGCCGCAGCACCAGCAGCGAAGACAAGCAGGTGTTTATAGGGGAGAGCCCCTCCATCAAGAAGATCAAGGACCTCATCTTCAGGATTGCCGATACCAGCTCCACCGTTCTTATTACTGGGGAGAGTGGTACCGGCAAGGAGGTTGTCGCCCGCGACATCCACGCCTCCTCCTCCGTACACGAGGGACCCTTTGTAGCCATCAATATTGGAGGAGTTCCTGAAAACCTCTTGGAAAGTGAGCTCTTCGGCTATGAGAAAGGGGCTTTTACAGGGGCTGTTTCCCGCAAGACCGGCATGTTTGAACTAGCCAACGGGGGAACCCTCTTCCTCGATGAGATCGGGGATATGCCGCTCTCCTTGCAGGTGAAGATTCTCAGGGTGCTGCAGGATAGGCGCATCACGCGCCTGGGTGGCACCGACCCCATGCCCATCAATGCCCGCATTATCGCTGCGACCAACAAGGATGTCGAGCACCTGGTGCGCGAGGGAAAGTTCCGCGAGGATCTTTTCTACCGTCTGAATGTGGTACGCATCACCATTCCCCCTCTTCGCGAGCGCAGGGAGGATATTCCCCTGCTTGCAGGGGCAATCCTCAAGCGCCTCAACCGACAGATGGGCAACAAGATAAGCGGCTTCACCAGCGAAGCTCTCTCCATGCTGTGCGCCCATGACTTCTTTGGCAATGTGCGTGAGTTGGAGAACATCCTCGAAAGGGCGGTCATCTTCTCCAACACAAATGAGATCCATGTGGAGGACCTCGACCTTAGGGGTTCTGTCTCCATGCGTGCCCACGAGAAGGAGAAGGAAGAGGCCAAGATGGATGAGTCTGAAGGCAAAAGTCTCAAGGATGTGGAGATGGATGCTATTATACGGGCCTTGCACCGCTGGGAGGGGAACAGAACCCGTGCAGCGAAGGAGCTGGGTATCAGCCGCAGGACCCTCATCAACAAGATAGCAGAGAATAATCTGAACCTGTAATACTATATAAAACTAGGAGTGACGCACTATGGCTACTGTACCCCGTTGGGACCTGACTCCCATCTACCCTGCTCTGGAAAGTGAGCAGTTCAAAAGCGACCTCAAGGAGGTCGTATCCCTTTCTCATCAGCTTGAGGAGCAGCTGGAATCTTCTCATTGCGATATAGCAGAGGCTGTATATTCGTATGAGCACATCTTGGACCTCCTGATAAATCTTACCGCGTACAGTTCTTGCCTGCTCACCACAGAGACGGGCAACCCTGCCTATCTCAAGGCTGTGAACCAGGTGGAAGAAGAGGCCTTGGTTGTACAACGCCTTGAGGTGCTGTTCATCAACTTTCTCAAAACGCAGGAGCAAGAGGTAGTGCTCCTCACCGAAGAGGGCGGCCCCCTGGCCGCTTACCGCTATGTGCTGGGCGAACTGCTTGAGGAGCAAGAACATTTGATGGCACCCGAGCTGGAGAACCTGGCCTCGGACCTTGCGCGTTCAGGCACTGATGCCTTCTCGCGCCTGCAAGAGGCTATAAGCTCCAGCGCGACAGGTGAAGGGGAGAAGACTGTAGTCGAGTTGCGTACCAAGGCCTTCGCCCGGGATAGGGCTGTGCGCAAAGAGGCTTTTGAGCAGGAGCTTGCTGTTTGGAAGACCCATGAAGTAGCCTTTGCAGCATCTCTCAATGGGGTCAAGGGAACCACTCTTACCCTGGATAAGGCACGCCACTTTGAGAGTCCCTTGGCCAGGTCGCTCAAGCAGTCAAGGATAGAGCCTGAAGTCCTCTCTGCCCTTATCGCCACCCTTGAGAAGAACCTGCCGATGTTCAGGGGGTACCTGAAGGCTAAGGCCAAGGCCCTCTCCCTCGACAGCTGTGCCTTCTACGACCTTTTTGCCCCTGTAGGCAGCGGTGGCAAATCCTACACCTTTGCTGAAGCGAAGGATTTTATTATCAAGCAGTTTTCCCTCTTCAGTGAAGACATGGGACAGTTTGCAGAGAAAGCCTTTGCCAACAACTGGATCGATGCCGAGCCCAGGAAGGGCAAGGTGGGAGGCGCGTACGACACCTCCTTTCCCCTAGCCCAACAGAGTAGGATCCTTTCAAACTTCGATGGATCCTTCAACGCCTTGTCGACTTTGGCCCATGAGCTTGGGCACGCCTACCACGACAGTGTGGTACTGCCTAAGAGCAACCTCCTGAGAAACTACCCGATGACCCTAGCTGAGAGCGCCTCCATCTTCAGCGAGTATGTGGTTTTCCAGGGCGCCATCAGCACCTGTAGCGCAGAGGAGCGCTATAGCCTTATCGAGCACTTTCTGCAGGATGCCTTGCAAGTTTGTGTGGATATCCTCAGCAGGTTCTACTTTGAGAGTGCTTTGTTTGAGAAGCGTAGGGAAGGGGAGCTCATCGCAAGTGAACTTTCTGCTCTTATGGAGGATGCCCAAAAGCGTACCTACGGTGATGCCCTCTCTGTTTACCATCCGTACATGTGGGCGGTAAAGGGGCACTACTACAGCAGCGACCTCTCCTTTTACAACTACCCGTATGCCTTTGGCCAGCTCTTTGCCCTGGGCCTCTATGCCCAGAAGGAGAAGGAAGGTGAGGGCTTTGCCGCCAAGTACCGCTCCCTCTTGGAGAAGACAGGAAGCTCCTCTGCCCAGGATGTGGCCAAGGTGCTCGATATTGACCTCAGGAGTGAGGCCTTCTGGCAGGAGGGTATGGATATCATAGCCTCCTACGCCAAAGAGTTTACCGATGCAAGTAACCGTTGAGAAACTGGTCCAGGGGGGCAATGGCTTTGCCCGCCTGGACTCTCACAAGAGCATCTTCATTGAGGGGGCTCTTCCCGGTGAGCGGGTTGAAGTCACCATCGACGAGGAGAAGAAAGGGTATGCCAAGGGTCGGGTCAAAACTATCCTGGAGGCCTCGGCTGACCGCGTAGTCCCCCCTTGCCCCCACTGGGGTGTGTGCGGGGGGTGCGACCTGCAGCACCTTGCCAGCGACAAGCAGCCTGAGGCGAAGCAGAAGATGGTCATGGAGAACCTCAAGCGCATTGGAGCGCTCTCTGCCGACTCTTTTGTCCTGGGGGAGACCTCTTTCTCAAAAAGCTGGGCCTATCGTAGCCGTGCGCGCTTCCACGTTGATGTGGGAACGCGCGAGATAGGCTTCCTTGCCAAAAAGAGCAACGTTTTAGTCCCCATTGCAACCTGCCCTGTCCTGGTCGACTCCCTCAATGTGGAGCTGGCTAAGAAGGATAAGATTCTTGCAGCCGCCCGTAAGCAGATGTTCTCCTCACAATCCAGGCGGGGGCGCTACATTGAGGTGAATGCTTTTGCAGGGGACAAGAAGGTCTCCTTCGGCGACGAAGTGGTCCTCGCCACCGTTGCAGGGCACCCCTTTTATGTGACGGCAAACGTCTTTTTCCAAAGCAATCTCTTCATGCTCCCCCACCTTGCAGCGTATGTCGCACACCATGTCAGGGGGGACCTTGTCATGGACCTGTACAGTGGGGTAGGGACCTTCAGTAGTTTCCTTGCTGCCAAGGGACGCACCCTTATCGCCGTGGAGCGGCAGAAGGAGTGCCTCGCCCTTGCCAAGCGCAATGTCCCCGGCCTGCTTGTCTATACGGATAAGGTGGAGCTCTGGGCGAAGAGGCAGGGCCAACAAGTTGATACTGTTGTCGTCGATCCCCCCCGTACCGGCTTGGAAGAGGCTCTTCCCTCCCTTATAGCCTCTTGGAAGCCCAAGCGGGTCATCTACGTCTCGTGTGATAGTGTTACCCTTGGGCGAGACTTGCAACGGTTCTCCCAGCAGAGGTACACTGTACAGGAGGTAAAGGTCTTCGACCTCTACCCGCAGACCTTCCATCAGGAAGTGGTTGCAATCCTGGATAGAGAGGAGCAAACCCCATGAAAGACGGTTTCCTAGCCTGTGGCACTATTTCTCCCAAGATCACGGTAGCAGATACCCTGTTCAACACAGAGTCCATCAAGCGAGCCATCGATAGAGCGGTGAAGGAGAAGCTTTCCTTGCTGGTCCTGCCGGAACTGGTGGTTACCGGCTATACCTGTGCGGACCTATTCCTGCAGAGAACCCTGCAGGAGGGGGCCAAAGCTGCTGTTGAGGACCTGGTCCTTTATAGCAAGGGGTGCGATATGGTGGTGGTGGTCGGAGCTCCCCTTGTCTTTTTTGGAAACCTGTACAACTGTGCTGTGGTGATGCATGACGGCCAGGTCCTTGGGGTAGTTCCCAAGCACCATATACCCAACTCCCGGGAGTTCTCTGAGAAGCGGTGGTTCCATCACCCCCCTTCCGATGTCAGGGAGGTGAGCCTTGCAGGGCAAACGACCTTGTTCGGCACGGATTTGCTCTTTGTCTCTAGCAATATCCCTGAGTTTGTCCTTGGTGTGGAGCTCTGTGAAGACCTTTGGGTACCTGAGAGTCCTTCTGCCGACAAGGCCCTGGGGGGGGCCACCGTCATAGCCAACTGCTCTGCAAGCCCTGAGCTGGTCGGCAAACAAGAGTTGCGCCGCACTCTGGTTGCAGCCCAGAGTGCCAAGCTGGTGTGTGCCTACCTTTACTGCAATGCAGGACCCGGTGAGTCCACAACAGACCTGGTCTTCGCTGCCCACAACCTCATCTACGAGAGTGGAAAACTCCTGGGTGAACAGTTCCTTGCTGAAGATACCCTCCTACGCACCGAGCTTGATGTCCAGCGCCTTGCGGGGGAGAGGCTTCGCTTGCATACCTTCGGAGCGAGCAGAAAACCCTACACAAGGGTGAGTTTCTCTTTCAAGGTGTTGCACGAGACTCCTTTGACCCGGTTTATCGACAAGGCTCCATTCGTTCCCTCCGATCCTGAGACGAGGGCAGCGCGGTGTGAGAATATTCTCACTCTCCAGGCCCTTGGGCTGAAGAAACGTCTTGAACATACAAAGATTGAGCATGTATTGCTTGGTCTTTCAGGGGGGCTGGACTCCACCCTTGCCCTGTTGGTAGCTGTGCGCACCTTTGCTATGCTTGGCCTTGATCGCAAGGGTATCATAGCGGTGACCATGCCCTGCTTTGGGACCACCGTGCGCACAAAGAACAATGCTACCTCCCTTGCAGATGCCTTTGGGGTGACACTTCTTACCATTCCCATAACAGAGGCTGTTACCCAGCACTTCAAGGATATTGGCCACGACCCAGAGAAGCACGACATCACGTACGAGAACAGCCAGGCCAGGGAAAGGACCCAAGTCCTGATGGACCTTGCAAACAAACACTCTGCTCTGGTCATCGGCACAGGCGACCTCTCTGAGCTGGCTTTGGGGTGGGCGACCTACAATGGAGACCATATGTCCATGTACGGGGTCAACTCCTCAGTGCCCAAGACGCTGATTCGCCATCTGGTGACCCATTTTGCGCACAAGGAAGAGGCTGCAATCAAGAGGGTCCTCCTCGATGTGGTCGCTACCCCGGTAAGTCCGGAGCTGCTTCCCGCATCTGAAGACGGGACCATCAGCCAAGTTACCGAGGAGTTTGTAGGACCCTACGCCCTGCATGACTTTTTCCTCTATCAGGTGGTTAGGCTGCACTTTGGCCCTGCCAAGGTCTTGCGCCTGGCTCTCGTGGCCTTTAGGGAGGAGTACGAGGGCCCTGTCATCAAGAAGTGGTTGAAGAGCTTCTACTGGAGGTTCTTTAGCCAACAGTTCAAGCGTTCCTGCCTTCCCGACGGCCCTAAGGTTGGCTCGGTCTCCCTCTCCCCACGAGGCGATTGGAGGATGCCCAGCGACGCCTCTTCCCGGCTTTGGATGGATGAGTTGGAGCGTCTTTGACCTGAAATAGCAAAAATAATCCTAGAGTAGGGAAAACATAGGACATCTTTTTGTATCTTCTCAGTATCTCCACTGTTATATTAGTTGAGGAGTCTTGCTGCAATGAAAAATAAATTTCTAGTAGTTCTGCTTGTGATTCTTGCACTTCCTGCTTTACTAAGCGCTAGAAGTTTCCTGGATCTGAGTATTGGATTTGGAGGTACATATAGTAAGCCAAGTGAGATAAGTTTCTCCGAAGGTATCAAAAACCCCAAGAACTGGATGTTCGGCGGTGAAGTCGGACTTCGTCTTACTGTCCTGCAGGCACAGGCCATGGCATTTCCTGTAGAGTGTCCCGATAACGGGCAGGGTGTCCTGTTGCTTGGCCTGGGGAGTCTGAACGTCCCTATCCTGGGTTCTTTGCTGTTCTTGGAGTTGGGCATGGGACCGAGTGTCACCTATGTTCCCTCAACCATCGAAAACGGTGGCGCCTACTATCTCCTGAATGGGAATGACAACAAGCCTAAGGCCAACGAGATTACCTTCACCGATGCGCTTATGCAAAGTCCTATGTACTTGCAACTTGGTCTGGGCATTGAAATAAAAAAAGTTGGGTTAAGGGCACGGTATCTGTTCAAGAGCGAATCTACGCTGGAGAATTTGATTGAAACACGCTCTCCCTTGGAGCTTTTTCAGCTGAATAGCGGTTCTCTTTCTCTTGCGTTGTCACTTAAAATGTTTTAACGTTAGATGCACATCATGAAACAGTATGTAGCAACTTACTAAAAGGGGTAAAAAGAATGAAAAAAAGATTTCTTGTCTCGCTTATCGTCGTATGTGTTCTGCTTCCTGCAACACTGAGTGCAGCTCTGGTTGATTTGAGTATCGGGGCAACAGCCCGCTATGACAAGACTTTCGAGCAGATCAACACATCCATTGATGATGAAGACTTCGGAGATGAGCTTAAAGATATAAACAACTATGCCTTTGGTGCCGATGTGCGCTTGAAGCTCTTGCTTGCCGAGGTTGATCTGGTAGGTATGTTTGGAAAAGAGACTGAGAGCTCTGTGGAGTATACCACCATCTCCGTCTTGACCAGCGCAGGTATATCCTTTGATATCCTGAATATCGCAAGACTTGGTCTTGGCATGGGCCCTCGTTTTAGCATCTATATTGATAAGAATGGAAATACCAAGATAAGAGCCATTGGTGGAGCCCTTGATGGGCAACTCGTAGATTGGGGCAATTTCGGTGAGGCTTACATCAAGTCCCCTGTTGCCTACCGTGCAACTCTTGACTTCAACATCGGCAATATGATGCTCGGACTCAACTACACCGTTGATACCGCATACACCTTTGAAAACTGGCAGAAGGTGGGTGATCTCTTTGATGTTCCTCTTGATAGCGGCAAGGTCGGCATCTCCTTTCTCTTCTCTCTTTTCTAAAAACTGGTAAGCAACGACTGCAGGCCCGGAGAGATCCGGGCCTGTGTTGCTTTTCTGCCTTGGCTAAGTATGGTAGAGTAATCGCAAGGAGCATGACCATGGCTAATAAGGGTATTGTACACCTCTTCTTCTCAGCGTTGAGTGCAGCGCTACTCTCATTTTTTCTTCTCTATTTCTTTTCGCCCAGTATGAGCACGCAGTTCTTGGGTGTCAGCTTTGCTACGCGCAAGGGCAGTGATACTGCCTTGGTGCAGACAGCTGTCGACAAGGCTGTCAACCAGGTAAAAAATAGCCCTGAATTCACCAAAGAGGCCACCGAAAAGTTTTTAGCCCTTCTGAAAAGCGCCGAGGTGCAGGATAAGCTCAAGGATGCCGCCAAACAGGGTGAGACCGTGGTCAACGACGTGATCAAGTCGGTTGTGGACAGGGTGCAATGAGGTCTTTCCAAGTAACTTTCCTAGGTACCGGAACAAGCCATGGAATCCCTGTTATCGGATGTTCATGCCCTGTCTGCAGCTCCTTAGACCCCCGAGACAAGCGGTTTCGTAGCAGTATTCTCATCAAAGATGGGGAGCATACCCTGCTTATCGATACCACTCCCGAGTTTCGCCTGCAGGCTTTGCGAGCTAACTTGCAATCCCTTGATGCGGTCCTGTATACCCATGACCATGCAGACCATTTCAATGGAATCGACGACTTGCGTGTCTTTTGCAAGGAGAACTCCCTCCCTGTCTACTGCTCAGAGGATGTAAGCTCTTCCATCACGTCGCGCTTTGGCTATGTGCTGAGGCGATGTGATGAGGGTGGGGGAATCCCTCACCTCCAGCTGAACACGCTAAAGCCGTATCAGGAAGTCCAGGTGGGGGGTTTTAGCGTCTTGCCTATTCCTATACGGCATGGATGCAAGCTTATCATGGCGTTTCGCATCGGGTCTTTCATCTATGCTACCGATAGCAGTGGCATTCCCCCCGAGAGCTTGCCATATTTTGAGGGAGTCGATACCTTGGTGTTGGGGTCCTTGCGCTACAGGTCCCATCCCACCCACTTCAGTGTGGGAGAGGCGACCTCCTTTGCAACGAATGTTGGGGCCAAACGGGTGTTTCTCACCCATTTGTGCCATGATATATGTCACAGCAAGCTGGAAGCTGAGCTTCCTTCCCATATGCATGTGGCTTACGATATGTTACAGATTCAGATAGGGGCAGAGTATGACCAATGATCTTACAGAGCTGTTCGGCGAACAGGATTTTGACCAGAAGAAGTTGGAAGAGGAAGCTCTTTCACGTCCACCCCTTGTCATTGAGAAGCGGGAGGAGCAGCCTGTTGAGCAGGAAGCAAGAAAAGGACCATCAGAGCCTACAGCAGAAAAACAGCTCTATATCATCGACGGCTATGCCCTGATCTACCGATCCTACTACGCTTTCATCACCAACCCGATGAAGGATCCCCAGGGGAACAACGTCTCCTCTGTCTATGGATTTTTCACTACACTGCTGAAACTGTTGCGGGAAAACAATCCCGCCTACATGGTTGTTGCCATGGACAGCCATGGCCCTACCTTCCGTCATGAGATGTACGAGCCTTACAAGGCCAATCGCGAGTCGGCTCCCGAGGACCTGCACTCCCAGGTCCCCCTTATCAATGCCATTCTCAAGGCCCTGGAGATACCGATGATTGAGATGACGGGCTTTGAAGCTGATGACATTATAGCAACCCTCAGCAGGGAGGCTGCCCTCCAAGGTCTTGATACCATCATGTTCACCGGTGATAAGGATCTCCTACAATTGGTCGACGAGCATACGTTTGCCCTGCGACCAGCCAAGAAAGGGGAGAACTTCTACCGTATGATGGGTATCCCTGAAGTCGAGGAGGAGTTCGGAATCCTTCCGACCCAGGTTGTGGACTATCTCTCCCTGGTGGGAGACTCTTCAGACAACATCCCCGGCGTCAAGGGTATCGGAGCGAAGGGGGCTGCCAAGCTCTTGCAGCAGTTTGGCTCCCTGGAAGGGATCTACCAGAATATACACCTCTGCACAAAGGGTCTACAGAAGAAACTCTCCGAAGGCTTGGAACTTGCTACGCTGAGCAAGTCCTTGGTTGAGCTGAAGAGCGACCTGTTCAAGGTCGACTCTTTTGATACCGAGGAGTATCTGCTAGACGACCTCAACTACAAGGCCGCTGTCCCCCTGTTTGAAGATATCGGGATGAACAGCATCGTCAGGGAGTTGGACAAACTTGCAAATGGGGGTGTTGCACCCAAGAGGAAAGACAAGGTCAAGCAGGCTATGAACTCCTCTGACAAAGGGGAGTACGAGGCAGTGGTGACCTTAGAGAGGCTTGAGCTACTGCTCACCCAGGCAGAAAAGGAGGGAGGTATCATCGCCTTCGACCTGGAGACAGATTCCCTTGATGCCATGGTGGCTAAGCCCTTGGGCTTCTCCTTTTGCTGGGTTGAGGCTGTAGCCTACTATGTGCCTATCATCAGCGAAGGCAAGAGGCTTTTCGCTGATGACGCGGTCAAGAAGATCCTCAGTGAGTTCTTCGCTCCGGGCAGACTCTCCTTGGTCGGTCAGAACATCAAGTACGACTACAAGGTCTTGGTGAACTGGGGTGTTGTTCCCGCCTCCCTGGCCTTTGATACCATGGTCGCTGCCTGGCTGTTGGAGAGTACAGGGGTCTTCAATATGGACCATTTGGCAGAAAAGTACCTGGAGTACAAAACCCTTTCGTACAAGGACGCCATTCCTAAGGGAAAGAGTGTTGCCGACATCCCGCTGGAGCAGGCTGTCTTCTATGGGGCTGAGGATGCTGACATCACGTTCAGGCTCTATACGCTGTTCAAGAACCTTTTGGTTGCACGAAACCTCATCTCCTTGATGGAGCATCTTGAGATGCCGCTCTTGCGCATCATTGCACATATGGAGATCGAGGGTATCTTCCTGGACAGGACGCTGCTTGAACCGTTGACCGCTGAGTTTGAGGAGAGGCTTGCCCTGATACAGGCGGAAATATTTGCCATCACCGGGCATGAGTTCAATCTCAACTCTCCCAAGCAGTTGCAGGAGGTCTTGTTTGTGGAACGTGGAATCCCTACAGGGGCAAAGACCCGTACCGGCTTCTCCACAGCAACTGATGTGTTGGAACCCTTGAGCGAGACCTATCCTGAGGTAGCCCTGGTGCTGCAGTACCGTACGCTCAACAAGCTCAAGAGTACCTATATCGACAAGCTTCCCCTTGATATCTTGGAAAAGACCGGGAGGATCCACCCCTCCTTTTCCCAGACAGGCACTGAGACCGGCAGGCTCTCCTGCAAAGATCCCAACCTGCAAAATATACCTGTCAGGACCGAGGAGGGCAGGCGCATCCGCTCCTCCTTTGTCCCTAAGGAGGGGTATCTCTTCCTGTCGGCGGACTACTCGCAGATCGAGCTGGTGGTCCTTGCCCATATGGCTGACGACCCTGGTCTCAAGGGTGCCTTTCTCAAGGGTGTTGATGTCCATAGCTCGACAGCGTCGCTGATCTTTGATGTTCCTCTGGAAGAGGTGACAGGGGAACAGCGAAGGGTGGCTAAGACCATCAACTTCGGAGTGATGTATGGTATGGGGCCTCACAGCCTTTCAGGGGACCTGAAGATTACCCATGCCGAGGCAAAAGCTTTCATTGACCAGTACTTTGCACGCTACAGTGCAGTCAAGGCATTTATTGAGAAGACAAGGGAGGATGCTTCTGTTACTGGTGTTGTCTCCACCTTGCTTGGTCACCGCCGGACCATTACCGAGATACATAGTAAGAATAGGATAGAACGGGCAAAGGCTGAGAGGATAGCGGTAAATACCGTCATCCAGGGCAGTGCTGCTGATATTATGAAGGTTGCAATGTTGCGCATCGACAAGGCACTGAAAGAGCACTCTCCCTCTACCAAGATGCTGTTACAAATCCATGACGAACTGGTCTTTGAGGTTCCCGAAGGGGAGCTTGAGAAGGTGCATGCCCTGGTCAAGGAGGCGATGGAGGGTGCTGTTGAGCTCTCGCTTCCGTTACGGGCAAGTATAGAAACCGGAAAGAGTTGGGGGACTATCCACTGATGAAGGTAATCGGCCTGACAGGCAAGGCTGCTGCAGGCAAGAATGCGGTCTCTGATGCATTTGCCTCTTTGGGTTGTGCTGTCATCGATGTTGATCAGGTGGGGCACCATGTGCTGGAGCAAAGTCAGCCCCTGCTCTCTGAGAAGTTCGGCCCTGATATAGTGCAAGGGGGCAAGGTCGATCGCAATGCCTTGGGATCTCTGGTTTTTTCAGACCCGAAAAAACTAGAGACCCTGGAGGCAATAACTCACCCGGCGATGGTCGAGGAGTGCAAGCGCCTGATCGATGAGGCCAAAAAGGAATCTCGTAAGGCTGTTCTTATCAATGCCGCCCTCCTGTACAGGATGCAACTCCATCAGTTGTGTGACCATGTGGTATTTGTAAAGGCTCCTCTTTGTAGGAGGTTTTTGCGATCCAGGAGACGAGATGGTATCACACTGAAGAAATTTTTAGCAAGGGAAAGAGCACAACAGGACATACGTCCTGATGTTTTTCCTTCCCATCTTCCCGTTTATCCTATCCGCAATAGCTCTGATTTAGCATTACTTCATCGACAAGTTGCAGAGTATTGTGCTACGATAGGAATCGGAGTTTCACTGTTTTTGTGAAACAATTGTATTATTGAGGATTAGAAATGAAGAAATCGGTTCGGATACACTTGCTGGTTATTACAACGGTTGTGGCAGTCTTTGTGTTTGCAGGGATCTGGTACTTGCGTCCCAGTGTTTCTAGCGAACTGATAGAACAAGCCCAGAGTAGGCAATTGCAACCACTGCTTGAAATAGATGCCCCTCTGCAAAAACCTGCGCCAAAGGCAGTTCCTAAGAAAGTTGTCGATAAGGAAGAGGTTGTCCGTCCGCTGGATGAGAAGCTACCTTCAGAAGATGTCTATGTACCACCAGTATCTACCCCCCTACCAAAACCTGTCGATGCAATACCAGCACCTGTGACCCTTGATGAGTTGCAACCTGATCTTGCACAAAAGTTGGAAACTCTCCGTACCGAGGTTTTCTCCACTGTTGAAGAAGAACAGAGAGTGTTTATCGAGCAGTTCGAAGAGATGTTCGATGCTCGCTTGAGCAGAATGGAAGAGGACTACAACGTTGCAATGCAGTTGTATGTCAGTCAGCTAGTCGATACGATAATCCCGTCCTTTGAAGAACTTAAGCCTTATTTTGGCAGCGATCTTACAGACGAGGAGTTGTTGCTGCGCTATACCGCCTACCGTGAGCAGGTTATATCTGATTTAGTCTCTACTATCCTTGCAACCAAGCAAGAGTTCGCCGAGATGGAAGAGGCTCTTCCCGGTCCTCCTTCGTCTATGACAAGTGCTATAAAGCCCGATGTGATGGCTGCTCCTATAGTCGATACAAAACCCTTGGATATTCCCGAACCACCTAAGATGAGTTTTTCTATTAAGGCTGCGGTCCCTCCGGCTCCTGGTATGAAGCCTGCGCTGATTAGGGATATGGAGCCAGAACCAACTCCTGCACCCACTCCGGTGGTGAGCGTTGCTATAGACACCCCTCCGGTGGAGATGATTGAGCCAACAATTGAATCAACGGTAGTCGCTATTCCCAAACCACCTAAGATGACCGTATCGGTTAGAGCTGCAGTTCCTGCAACTCCTGTTGTAGAAGAGCCTGTTTCTATTCCCGTACCTTCGACGGTGACCGTTGCTGTCGATGTTGTAGTTCCCCCCATCCCTCGCTTGAAATCTGCGACACGTCCAGTCGCAGAGCCTGTACCACCTCAACCAGTGGTTCCCCCAGCGCCCGGGATGAAACCTGCGATGATTGCAGATGTGTTTCCTGAAAAAATGACTCCTCCTCTTGTAATAGCCGAGCCCCTGGGTACTCCCAAAGCTCCTGCCATGAAGCCTGCACTTGTTGCTGATATGCAACCTGAAATAGCTGCTGTTGCAAAACCTATCCCCACACCACCTACGATGGCAGTTAAGACCGAGGCTATTGCTCCCTCAGTTCCTAGCATGAAGAGTGTAAAGGTTGCTAGCATGAAACCAGAAGTAGCTCCTTCTCCTACAGTGACCACTAAAACTGTTGCTACTCCCCTGCCACCTGAAGTGATTACGAAAGCGACCCTTGAGCCTGAGACTGAAATTCCTGTAACTCCAGATATGGAGCCTGAGCTTGCAGTGGTGCCAAAACCTGTAGAAGTGCCCACACCTGCTGAAGTGGCTCTTGAGCCAGAAACTCCTAGTTTGAAACCTGCTACAGTTGAGGATCCAAAGCTCAAGGCTCTCACTCCTGATCCTGCCTTGCCCATCGATGAAATGGAACTGGATATTGATCCACTTGAGTATGAGCAAAAGCGCAGTGAGATTGCAGCTAAGGCAATTCAAGAGGTCTTGGCGATAATAGACCGCGAAGAAGAGGAACTCATTCTCGATCCTCTTGAGTATGAGCAGCAGAGTAGTGAGCTGAAGTCCAAGGCACTCCAAGACGTTCTTGCGATAATGGATAGTGCTAAGCCAGAAGTTGCTGCTAAGGCAGAAGTGGTTGCTAAGCCAGAAGTGGTTGCTAAGCCAGAAGTGGTTGCTAAGCCAGAAGTGGTTGCTAAGCCAGAAGTGGTTGCTAAGCCAGAAGTGGTTGCTAAGCCAGAAGTGGTTGCTAAGCCAGAAGTGGTTGCTAAGCC
>CAZPOJ010000038.1:0-20685 GCA_964588005.1 uncultured Sphaerochaeta sp. | reverse complement strand
TAGGGATTTTAGCCATTGTATTGGTGGCATTTACAGGATGCTCCCTGTTTGGTCCGAAGCTTACTGGTAAAACCCATGTTTCAAAAGCCATTGATGGAGCAAAACAGATACAAGCAACAAAAGAAGGAAAAGAGGTTAATGAAAAACTGGTAGAGCTGTTCAATGCTGAATTTGTACTGGCCTACCAAGAAACAGAACAAGCTATGAGTTCTGCAAAGGCAGATGTTTCCTTGTATGTGGATATGCCCATAGAGTCCTATGAGAACTTGGCTATGCTGTATGAGAGTGTTTCCTCTCAATATGGAGGACTTATTGTCAGCACTCTTGATTATCCTGCTTTGGTAAAGGATTTGGACAAGAGAGCAAGTAAGGAGTTGTTTGAAGCGGCTAAAAACATTAGTCAGAGCTCAGATGATTACGACAAGCTTAATGCTGCAACCTCATATCTCAAAAAAGCTACAGCATTAGACAGTGGATATGAAGCTGAAGGGAAGGAGATACTTATCGACCTGTACATCAGGCTTGGTGATACAAAGGTGGAATCTGTAGAGGTCCGTGATATTGAGGCGGCTACTTCTTTCTACAACAAGGCATTGACGCTTGATAAGACAAATACAAGAGTTGTAGGTAAACTGGCATATGCGAAAGAAAAACTCGTTGAAATAAAAGTAATTTCAATCAAGAAAACTCTTGAAAGTGGCAAGACCTATCAAGAATTCAATGATGCGATGAGAACCTATGGAAGCCTGGGAAGTAACGTAGGGCCACAATATACATATCTTGAAGTCGAGCTTGAGAAAAAACTCACTGCTGATATTCTTATCTGTATTGGTCCTGGTGTGACGAAGACGTTCCGTTCTCTAGAGTCGACCCCTTCCTGGCCTAGTAATGTAAGTGACAAGAGGCCTCGGAAGATAGTTGTTGATTATAAAAAATTCTCAACCTTGAACATACAGGTACCTACAACCCATACCTATGTGCTGGTTCCAGATACAACTTTTGGAAAGGTTACGTATGATTATGATACGAAGAGCAGCGGTGAGATCACCGTTGATTCTGCAGATGACGCGGTGCAGAGAACCCTATATAAGGTGCGTCTTGAACAAGATCCCAATAATGAGGAAGCTCGAAAAGCTCTGGCAACAGGAACCTATATAAAAGAAACAACTATTGCAAAGCAAACCGTCAATTCTGTCTATCATGTGTATAAGGTTGAAAACGGAGAGCCTAAACTACTTGGTTCAACAAATCCAAGTGTATCTACTAAAACCTTCGAACAGATAAAATTTGTTTCCGGTGCAAAAGCACCTGTCGAAAAAAAGGAAGGTGTTACCTTTACCAAGGGTAATATAGTTGGTGATACATTTGAACCACGCAAATTGGATAGTTATTTTGAAACGCTGCCCTTGAATTCATTGTATGCTAGAGAAACTGAACGCATAAATCTGTATTATGATTATTTTTGGTAGGTGATGAGAGCCTTTGGCTTTTGATCAGAAAATAGTGAGGGCATCTTCTTTTTCGTCAGAAGAGGGAGATGCTTTTTGGTTTGCCCAGCATGGGCAATACCAAGGTGGTGAAAGTCCACTGTGGGTGCGGCACTGCCAAAAGGCAGAACCACTAGCTAAAGGAAAGTGCAATCATGCGAGTGATTGTGTGAAGGAAGCCGGCAGTAAATTCCCAAGCTAACGAACAGAAAAGAAAATCTGGATCAGATCCAGATTCTCTTTTGCCTCAAAGGCCTTCTATGGTTTGGTGGTAGT
Organism: uncultured Sphaerochaeta sp.; assembly: GCA_964588005.1. GTDB lineage: Bacteria > Spirochaetota > Spirochaetia > Sphaerochaetales > Sphaerochaetaceae > Sphaerochaeta. The sequence continues at coordinate 18,922 of CAZPOJ010000038.1, read as the reverse complement.
GATACATATTGGTAGGGTATCAGGTACGCTCTCTCTTCTTCCCGTCCTGGAAGATTACAGCAGCTGATTCCAGCAGTCTCTCGTCAATGGTGATGCCCAGTCTCTTTGCGACATCCAGGTTGAACCAGAGTTCAAACTGGGTGGGGTCATCAAAGAAGATAGCTCCGACGTCCTTGGGATCTTCGCCGTTGAGGATTCTTTCCACAACCTTGCCTGTCTCGACTCCTACGGTATAGTAGTTGAAGCCCCAGCTCATCAGGAAATCGATGTTTTCACTGCTGGTTGTATCGGTGTTGAAGAGGGGGATACCTGCCTTTTTACAGACATCACTGACTCCTGCAATGGCACTGACCACTGTGTTGTCGATGGCGATATACATCCCGTCGATACGTCCTACAATAGACTGGGCGGCCATCTTCACTTCGCTGGAGTTGCTCACTGCCGCTGCAACGAACTCGATATCACGCTCTTTACAGATATCTCTTGCGAGCTCCATCATGGCAACCCCATTTGCTTCTCCGCTGGTGTAGATCATTCCCAATCTCTGGACACCGGTGATGGAGAAGAAGGTGTCCAGTTGCAGCTCTACAGGGTTGAGGTCTGATATACCTGCAATATTCGTAGGTTCAGTCCTGTCATAGTTTGCTACAAGGCCGGCAGCCAAGGGATCTGTTATCGCACCAAAGACCACAGGTTTGTCGTTGATTACCTGGGCAAGAGCCTGGGCTGGTGGGGTAGCTATCCCTATGACCAGGTCTTTTTTGTCGCTTTTGAACTTCTGGGCGATGGCGATGGCGGTGCTAATTTCTGCGTTGCAGTTCTGCAGGTCAAAAGTAGCCTTGATGGTGGTGCTGTTGAGATAGTCCTGGATTCCCTGCTCGATTGCATCGAGTGCGGGGTGAGATACCATCTTGGAGATGCCGATGGCTACTCCTTCTGGTTTGCTTTCAGTGGCCGCTTGGGCAAAGAGGAGGGTAGGGATTGTGAGGGCGATGATGAGGATGGCAAGTTTTTTCATGGCGTTTCTCCTTGTGATGGCGTTACTATACATAGAAACTTAATGGAGTGCAAGTATCTGTGCATAGAAACATAAAAAAACTTTTCTTTTTATCCTTCTTTTTTCTGTATCCCTACTGTTTTGTTATTACATTCTTGTTCTGGAACTTCCTTGGAGGGGAGGATTCTTCGGGTTTGGCAATAAAAAACCTCCCAAGAAGGGAGGTTTGCTGATATTCTCTAGCCTCTAGAAATCATCATCGAGGTCATCAAAGGAGAAATCATCTTCATCCTCATCTTCCTCGTCAAAGACTACATCCTCGTATGATTCATCGCCGTCGATCATGAATGCGTCGTCGATAAGCTCATCCTCGTCTTCGATATCGTCCAGGGGTTCATCGTCGTCGTCACCGAATTCGATTACATCCGGGGCATCGTACAGGTCAGCCAAATAAGCATCTTCCTCGTCTTCAAGTTTACTGAAGTAACGATCTTCTTCATCATCGAGGTCCTCTTCTTCTTCACGGTATTTAGCCATGTTCATACTCCTTGAAAAACATCTCTTCCCTTATATGTATAACAGTAAAAGAAGCTCATCCACTTGTCAATTGGTATTGCCCATTCCAAGATGGTTGTCCAGTAACTCTGGACAGCCATGTAGCCCGCTGTTATGATTGGCCCATATGAGAAACAGAGAAAGTTACATAGCCATTCCTATGGGTGATCCTGCAGGAATAGGCCCTGAGATAGTGCTAAAAACACTTGTCGGTGCATCCAAGTCACTGCGAGTAGTAGTGGTGGGATCTGCAGTCTTGTTCGCTAAAAGTGCAAGGGACTTCAGCCTTGCAGGTGCTTTTGAGGCAGTGGTGAATACCTCCGCCTCCTTGCGCCTTGCCCAGAGCAAGGGCGTAGGGAGAATCCTTTATGACATTGGGGGCGTGGATCTCTCAAAGTTTGTCTATGGAGAGGTCAGTGCCATGTGTGGCAGGTTTGCCTATGAATCGATCAAGAGGAGTGTTCAGCTGGTGAGCGAGGGAGCCTGCAAGGCTATAGCAACACCTCCAATACACAAGGAGGCGTTGCAGGCTGCAAAGATTCCCCACATTGGCCATACTGAAATTCTTGCCCACCTTACCGGCTCAGAAGAGGCGGTAACCATGTTTGATACCTTGGGGATGAAAATCTTCTTTCATAGCCGGCACCTCTCCCTCGCCAATGCATGTAAGGCCGTCACCAAGGAGAGCCTGCTCAAGACCATTGTGCAGTGTGACGCTATCATAAGTGCCAACAGTGTCTTCGACAGGAGTTTGCCCATGGCTGTTGCGGCTCTTAACCCCCACGGCGGAGAGCATGGTCTCTTTGGTGATGAGGAGGGTCTTGCAATCGAACCTGCAATTGCTGAGGCTAGGGCGAGGGGCATCAACGTGGTGGGACCCATCGGGGCTGACTCGGTGTTTCACCAGACAAAAACAGGGAAGTACAACTCTGTGATCTCCCTGTACCACGACCAGGGGCACATCGCTGCCAAGACCTTGGATTTCCACCAGACCATCTCCATCACCTGGGGCCTTCCATTTTTGCGCACCAGTGTGGACCATGGCACAGCATTTGATATTGCCGGTAAAGGTATAGCTGATAACCGGGGTATGGCGCGTGCCGTACAGGTGGCTTCTGAGTATCTCGCTTCTGAGGAGGGGCTCTCATGAGAAAACTGACAATTTCTGGTGTTTTGGCCATGGTGGCTATTCTCCTTCTCTCCTCGTGTGCAACTTCAATCAATGTAAAGCATCTCGTACCAAGTGTTGTTGACGTCAGTCGCCATCGCAATATTGCCGTCTCCTCCACTGAAATGTATGTCACCCCTCGCTCAGGGATGCTTCCTCCTTGGATAAAGGGTTCCAGTGATACCTCCTTTACCCTCAGCAGCGGGTTCAATTCGAACCTCAATGCTGAGGTGGCCAAGGCAAGTACAGCATATTTGGTCGATGCCCTGGTGAACACCGAATACTTTACCGTCCTGTCCCCCGAGATAACTGATGCCTCCCTGATCCTGGGTAAGGGAAGAGATGGAGCATACGCCACACTCAAGGAGCAAGGAGTCGATGCCCTTCTGAAGAGTTCCATCACGTACATGAAAAGTGAAGAGCAGATCATCGGACGCGACATTAAGGAGTGGGTTACGGAGAACCCCGCCCCTGATCCAAAGGACACCCCGGCTCAAGCTGCAGCAAAAGTCATCTCCTATGAGAAGGTTGTCGGAAGGTCGTACTTTCTTGAACAGCGTGCAACCATAACCTTTACCTACTCCCTCATCGACCTTGAGACCAACAGGATCCTTGCTACACAGAGCTTTACATCCCAGCAAACAGAAGAGACCTGTCTGGGCAAGACAATCTTTGGAACGTGTGATGACTGCAGGGACAAGGATGAGCGCTGCTACTCCAGTGGGTTCGCCCCCTCCTTCTTTCCTCTGTATGAGGAGATGGTCAGGGAGATTCCTCCTCAGATAGCCAAGCAACTTGCTCCCTCATGGTCCGCTTCGCGAGTTTCCTTGATGGCCAACAAGCCGAAGGCTGATGTCGCCCATGCGTACAAGATGGCTGGTAAGGGTGATCTGCAGCAGGCGTTCGAAGTGTTTTTTCAGGAGTGGCAGCAATTCTTCCATCTGCCAAGCGGATATAATGCAGCTTTGCTGCTGGAGGGCATGGGCCAGTATACCGAAGCCCTTACCCTGATGAATCAGGTGTATAACAGAAGTGGGGATACAAGAAGTCATGAGCAGTTGCTTCGTTTGAAAACAGTCTCCAGCCAGCAAGACCAGGCTATGCGACAGATTGACGGGACCGTAGGGATTGTCGATGGACAGATGATCAAGACTCAGATTACAACAGGACTATGATGATGAAACCAAGAATAATAGTATATACAGGGGATGGGAAGGGCAAGACAACTGCTTCGATGGGACAGCTGATGAGGGCCTTGGGCCATGGGGCGACGTGTGCAGTTGTACAGTTCATCAAAGATGATCCCCAAAGTCTCGATAGCGGCGAATACCGTACAGCAGAAAAGCTTGGGGTTGTCTGGAAGAACTTTGGCAGTGGCTTCACCTGGGTTGGCGATAATGCAAAGACCAACGAGGCTCTCGTTATCAAGGGGTGGGAGCAGGTGAAGCGGTGGATTTCCACCTCGGCATTTGACCTGATTGTCCTTGACGAGTTCACCTATGCTCTTACCTTGGGCTACCTTGATACAGAGACGGTCTGTCACTGGTTGGCAGACCATAAAGCTGAAAAGGGGTTTCCCCACCTTGTCATTACCGGAAGGGATGCCCCACAAAGCCTTGTCTCGATAGCCGATATAGTCAGTGAGGTACACATGGTTAAGCACCATATGTACTCAGAAGGCTCTCAAGCGGCACCCATGGTAGAGTTTTGACCCCTTTGATAGCCTATTTCGCAACTCTGTAATCTTTGTCCTTTCACAAACGCCTATTTCTGGGTATAATCACAGACAGGAGTTTCAAATGGGCTTATGTGATTTCCATTGCCACCTACTTCCTCTGATCGATGACGGCTACGTCTCGCGTGAGGGTTTCTCCCGAATGGTAAGGCTCTACAAGGAGAGTGGGATCTCGTCTATTGCCTTTACGCCACATATCTACAACCCGTATGTAAAGACCGATATCGGCTCGTTGCGCGACACATATGCGTGGGCATCGGAGATAGCCTTGGCTCTGGGGGTGACCACCTACCTGGGAAGTGAGCTTTTTGTAGGAGACCAGGCAGAGTTAAAATGTATCCCCATTGCAGGGAGCTATGTCCTGGTCGAGTTTGGCCTCTCCCTTCCTCCGGCAAACCTCATTCCCCGTCTGGATACGTTGCACAGTGAAGGCTTTACGATAATCTTGGCCCATACGGAACGGTATCGATGGCTCACTCCCCAATGCACCATGCTGGAGCGCCTTCGTGCCCTTGGAGCTCTGGTGCAGGTGAATGTTGAAGCGGTTGAAGATGGTTCGGCTCTGCCCTATCTTGAGGAGGGTATGGTGGATCTTATAGCAACGGATAACCATGGTGATGAGACGCTTCCCTCTCGTATGCTCGCTGTCCTGAATGAATGGCCCGAGGTATATGAGAAGATGGAAGGTATGATTTAGTGATGTACACCCATAGGGTGAGTAAGGAGGTAGCGCATGCTGCTTGATATGACTATTGCGAACTTCAAGTCCGTACAGTCTGCCCAGACTATTTCGTTTGAAGCGGTCAGGGACAATAGATTTCCCGAGTCAAAAGTGGTTTCAGTCAATGATAAGCTTAAGATTATTAAGACTGCAGCCATCATCGGGCCCAACGGAGCTGGAAAGAGCTCCTTTGTTCGGGCACTCGAAGCTTTGAAAGGTATAGTGACCGCACCTGAAGAGACGGCCAACCCGTTGCAAGTTCTCAGCGGGACCTCATTTGCCTACTCAGATGAGAAGGGGCAACCTGCCACCATCACTATCCGAGTTGTGTTGGAACAAGGGGATGAGACGCAAGACTCTACCATTGCTATCTACACATTGGTAGCTGACCGGGAGAAGATTTTTAAGGAGTCCATGTTTACTATGGTCGGACGCTCAAAGCGTCTGATGTTTGAGCGAAAGCTCAACGAAGCTTCGCTATTGCTGGATGATGCAGACATCTCATACAAGTACCGATTTGGCAAGAATTATCGTGGGGAGAAGAAGCGTCTGGTCGATAAGGTGGATGCAAAGCACTCGTTCCTCAATGCTTCAATGCTCAGAGGAAGTGAGACCACCTTGCCTCTCTACACTTGGATTGATGAATGCCTGCACTTGTTACCCATGGGTGTTTCCAGTCTTAGTGAGAAGTACCTCATAGCTCAGCTTACCGAACACCCCTCTTGGGTAAAGCAACTGACCAACTTTCTCTGGAGTGTTGATATCACCGATATCCGGGATATCAAGATCAAGGATGACCGCCTTATCTTTGTCCACACCAACGTCACCCAGCACTACGCTTCATACTTCTCCTTGGAGAGCTTGAGCCTCAGAAGGCTCTGTCTGATCGGTGTTGCTTTCTTTGAGAGCTTCATCAAGCCCAGGACGCTGATCATCGATGACTTTGGCATGTTGTTGCACCCCTATGTGCTTGCACATATCGTCGAGATTTTTGAGGCGAGCAATACCGGCTATGGGTCGCAGATGCTTGCAGTTGACTGCAACCCTTCGTTGTTGCAACCAGGGCTCATGCGTCGTGACGGGATCTATTTTGCTGAGAAAAACAGTGAAAGTGCCACCGTCTACTACAGCCTGGCTAACTTCAAGTACTCAAAAAACAGGGACAAGACCCAAGCCCAGTATATGAACGGTGCCTTTGGCTCGTTACCGATCCTTTCAGAGTTTTACTTTGTTGACGAAAATACGGACAAGGAGGTCTGACCATGGCACGCAAAAAAATATCCAACAAGCCGCGCAGGACTATCCTGATAGTTACAGCCACTGAGGCTGAAGCACTTTACTTCTCTCAGATGCGCAAGGATTGCCGCTATTCCAATCTCACTGTTTTGTGGGAGGAGGAGTTCAAGGATCTTGAGCATCTGATCAACTTGGCTGCGCGCTACCGCAATACCGGTAATTACTCGGTGGTCTGGCTCTTGTTCGGACTTGCCGACCTTGCTGTCACTCCCTCTGAGGTGAAGAGTTTGCTGCCACATGCCAAAAAGAAGAGGGTGGGCCTCGCTTGGACCAATCCAGCCATGCCTCTTTGGTATCTGCTGCATCTGCAGACCCCCAGGGGATTTGTAGGGGAGACCAGTGTGATCGCCAACGCCTTGGAAAAGTCTCTTCCTGGTTTCAAGGCCGATGCCTCGTATCTGTTGACTGATGGCATGTATTTGCACCTGAAGCTCTATCCTGCCAAGGCAAAGGCATCCCTGAATGCGAACAGCTACAACCGTCTGGTTGAGAAGGAACTGGGTCTGCCTGCCATCTCGTTGGTACCCTTGCTCAATGACATTACCGAAATCTGTGGTCTTGCAGACCTGACACACAATCAAAAGCAATTAGGTATGCATAAGGGGTAGGATCGGTGGATGGAATTACTTTGCTGGTCTACATGATCTCGTTTGCCCTTGGCTGTATGACGCTGGCTCTAGCCATCGTCTACAGCATGCATTCCTCGCATCAATGGACCAAATTCTTCATTATCTGTCATGCATCCCTGCTGGGGTGCATGATGCTCCTAGCCTTGCAGTTTATCTCAGAGCTCTTCCTTACAGGAACAGCCTCTCTGGTGGTGGGCTATGTCATTGGAGCTGTCTTCATTGCTGATGTGACTTTTTTGACGGTATTCCTGCCGTACTTCACCACCTGGGTAATAGCGCACCCCTGGAGAAATCCCTATAAGACCGTGTTTACCCTGCTTGCCCTGGTCTATCTTGTCCTTGGGGTTTTTCATGCCATCACCGGCAATAAGAGCCTTGATGACCTGATGATCCTGCTCTTTGTCTTTGTAGTGGGCTTCTGTCTCATCATCATGCTGAAGAATCTCTCTTCTATTGAGAACAAGACAGCAAGGGCGACGTGCATCACCATCATCATTGTCAGTGCTGCAATGCTGCCCTCTATCCTGCTCTCCTTAGTTTTCCCCTCTATCAAACCACTGATGTACGGGGTGTATTTTCTTGCCTTCTCCATCACGGTGATGACATTCCTGTTTATGGAGTTTGTAAGGTTGGCTAAGGAAGGGGCTATCGGTAAGAAAGACCTTGCCCTGGAAGACCTTGCACCTTATCATATTACCGAGAGGGAGTTTTCCGTAATCCAGCTGGTAAGCGATGGGATGACCAACAAGGAGATCGCTTCGAACCTTGGTATTAGTGCAAACACGGTGAACAACCATGTGGCAAACATCTTTTCCAAGACAGAGGTACGCAGTAGGATTGACCTGCTGAATCTTCTCAAACAATCGTGGTAAGGAGGGTGGAGATGCAAATATCCTATGATGTATTTGCCTGGAATAAGAATCACTATCAGGACAAGGCCCCTGTGCGCAAGTGCGCCAGGTCTTGGCAGATGGTGCACACAAAGCGTTCTGACAGAGCGGTCCTGCTTGTTCACGGTTTCAGTGGATACCCCGGGGAGATCATCAGGCCTGGGGCCGATCTTTATGAAGCAGGCTTTGACTGTTATGCTCCGCGTATGCCAGGCCATGGCACCAGCGGTGATGACTTTCTTGCCTCCAAGGCAGAGGACTGGATAGGAAGCATCTACGATGCCTATGCTCTGCTCTCAGCCAGCTATGAAACGATATATCTGGTTGGCCACTCTATGGGTGGGGCCATTGCCACCATCATAGCAAATGCTTTTGATGCCGAGCGCTTGGCCTTGTTGGCTCCAGCACTCATAATCCCCTCCATACCGGTAGGGAAGCTCAGGATTTTCCGTCACTTTGTCAAACGACAAAAAATTGCCTGGAAAAAGGATCCTGAGTATACGTTCTACTATGAGGGAGATGAGGATGACGATGAGTTCCTTGGTTCCGAGTACTGGTCGTTCACTTTTCCTCCTGCAGTATGGGAGCTTGAGCGGGTACGCCGTCAGGCTGTAGCGGCCCTTGAGCATCTTGAGGCAGATACCCTGATCATCACCGGAGGGCTGGACAAGACCATCCCCCAATCGGTTGGCCCGCTTGTGGTCCAGAAGCCAAAGGGAGAGAATCGCCATCTGCACATCCCGGCAGCTTCTCATTTCATACCCTACGACAAGGATCTTCCCGCGCAGAACAAGGCTGTGGAGAGTGTCGTCGAATGGTTTAAGAGGAAATAAGCTACCCGTTGCTGGAGAGAGATTCGGGGCGTATGGGCAGGAAGGCCCTTACGCCCTGAGCGTGCTTGCACGCATTAGACGGTGTTTTACCAAGACTGAGTACTCGTAGACTGATGCTATCTTGTCCCCTAAGGAGACGACAAAGCTCTCCTTGTACCGTGGCATGGGCAGGGTCTTGGGAAACATGTGCTTGACGATGATATCAGCTTCCAGTTCATTTACTTCAAACTGCTCTCTGGCATTGGCCAAGGCGATATGCGGGTGTTCACGTCCATGCTGGGATTTTTTGGCATCATTTGCCTTGCGCGCCCTCCAGTCATAAAGGAAGAAGTCATGCAACAGCCCCCCTCTGGCGGCAGAGCGGTAGTCGAGGTGCAGGGCCTTGGCTATCACGTAAGAGATATAGGATACACGGATGACGTGGTCGTAGATGTCACCTGTGTGGTGAAAGAACTCCTTGAGCTTACGAAACTCCTGATTATGAAGGATGTCATCAACGAGGAGGATATACTCCTTGCGTTGGGGTCGCCCTAGCAAAGAGGGGATTCGTTCGTGACGGACCATTGAGCTGTGCAGATGATAAGCCAGCAAAAGGCTGATCTGGGAAATGACCAAGAAAAGTATCATGGAACTGCTCGTATAAAGAGCGAGTTTGGAAGCAAATATATCTGCAATGAAGAGGAGGGCGATCAGGATGGATGGAAGGGTAAAAAGTCTTCGCAGGTTCCTGAGATTTCCTTCTCCAAATGTAGTAGTTGTGGGTATTGCGTACAGGGTAGTTCTCCTTTTTTAATTGGGTGAACTCTATATCAATGTGAGAATTAAGGTCAATGCATATGCCCCTTGATAAGCGTATTTAAGTGAATGTACTCTGGTTTCGCAGGAAGCGTATATGCTGAAGGTGATATTTAATTGGGGTATTCACTGCTAAGCATGTATCCTTAAGCTGAGGGTGCTAATTATCCTAGACCAAAACAGGTGCATTGTTGCAATAAACGAGTATTTGCGGTACAACAGTAACAATAAGAAGGAGTATATCCTGATGGAAGTTAGAGTACGTTACGCCCCCTCTCCAACCGGCTTGCAACATATCGGTGGAGTGCGCACAGCTTTGTTCAATTATTTTTTTGCCCGTGCAAACGGGGGAAAATTCATTCTTCGTGTAGAGGATACTGACCAGGAACGGTATAGTGACGAATCCTTGGAGGATTTGTACAACACCCTCAACTGGCTTGGCCTCAAGTGGGACGAAGGACCTCTTGTCGGGGGTCCCTACGCTCCGTATGTTCAGAGCGAGCGCTTTGAGCTGTACAAGAAGTATGCCCAGCAGCTCGTCGATGATGGTAAAGCCTATCGGTGCTACTGTACTTCTGAGCGCCTCGATGCGCTTCGTGCCGAGCAACAGGCGGCAAAAAGTGAAGTGCAGGGCTATGATCGGCACTGTTCAGCCTTGAGTGAGGAGCAACGAGCTGAGCTTGAAGGGCAGGGCTTGCAGAGTGTCATCCGCCTTAAGGTCCCCACTGAAGGGAAGACCACTATCCATGATGTGCTGATGGGAGACATAACAAGGCGCAACCGAGATGTCAGTCCCGATCCTGTCCTCCTGAAGAGCGACGGCTTTCCCACCTATCATTTGGCCAATGTCATTGACGACCATTTGATGCATATAACGCATATTATGCGTGCCCAGGAGTGGATCCCCTCAGGGCCACTGCATATCCTCTTGTATGAGGCATTTGGCTGGGAGCCTCCCTTGTACTGCCACCTTCCCATGGTCATGGGCAAGGACGGCCAGAAGCTTTCCAAACGGCATGGATCAACCTCGGTGATAGACTTCAAGAATATGGGATACCTGCCTGAGGCTCTGATGAACTATGTCAGCTTGGTCGGCTGGTCCTATGACGGACAGCGGGAGTTCTTTACCAAGGAGGAGCTGGAGGAGGTCTTCACGCTGGAGAAGATCAACAAGGCTCCCGGAGTGTTTGACTATAAGAAGCTTGACTGGTTCAACGGTCAGTATATTCGTCAGAAAAGTGATGCAGAGCTTTCCAGCATGCTGCTTCCCTATATGGTTGAGGCGGGGTTTGTATCGGAGCCCCTCACCGACGAGGTCCAAACGAAGTTTGACGCCTTGGTCCCTGTGGTGAAGGAGCGCCTGAAGGTGCTCAGTGATGTGGTCCCTCTCTCGCGTTTCCTTTTTGAGGAGCCAGAGTATGGAGATCCCTCCTTGTTCGTCGCCAAGAAAGTAGAGCCCCCTGTGGCACTCGCTGCCTTGGAAGGCGTATATGCCATCCTCAAGAAGGGGCTGGCAGCGAACGCTTCCCCTGAGGATATGGAAAAGGAGATGGTCGACTTGGCCGCCAAGTTGGACATCAAGGTAAACGGGGTCTTCATGCCCCTGAGGGTAGCGCTTACCGGCAGTTTGGTAAGTCTTCCCCTGTTTGATTCAATCTTCCTGCTTGGGCAGGAGAGAACAATTACAAGAATAGAGACAGCATTGTCAGTGCTGAGAAGTGAGGGTTGAGGATATGGCTGAAGTAACAATGGACAAGATTGTCTCGCTGTGTAAGCGTCGTGGATTTATTTTCCAGTCGAGTGAGATCTATGGTGGGCTGAATGGGGCGTATGACTACGGGCCATTGGGTGTAGCGCTCAAGAACAATATACGAGACTTCTGGTGGAAGGAGATGACGCAGATCCATGACGACATCGTCGGCCTTGATGCTTCGATATTGATGCATCCCCGTGTATGGGAAGCATCCGGGCACTTGGCGAACTTCACCGACCCCATGGTGGATTGCAAGCAGTGCAAATCCCGTTTCAGAGCCGACCAGATCGACCTCAACGGCGCCTGTCCTACCTGTGGTACCAAGGAGAGCTTTACCGAACCCCGGAATTTCAACCTTATGTTCTCCACCCATATCGGAGCCGATGCGGATGCAGGTTCCACCATCTACCTCAGGCCCGAGACCGCACAGGGTATTTATGTAGACTTCAAGAACGTGGTGAACTCGAGCAGGGTAAAGATTCCCTTTGGCATTGCCCAAGTCGGCAAGGCCTTCCGTAACGAGATCACCACAAAGAACTTTATCTTCCGCTCCTGTGAGTTTGAACAGATGGAGATGCAGTGGTTCTGCAAGCCAGGAAGTGACGAGGATTGGTTTGCCTACTGGAAGGAGCAGAGGATGGCATTCTATGAGAAGATTGGCATCAAGGTCTCCAGCTTGCGCTGGCACCAGCATGGTCCTGACGAACTGGCCTTCTATGCCAAGGATGCCTATGATATTCAGTTCCTCTTCCCCATGGGGTGGCAGGAGCTTGAAGGGGTGCATAACCGCACAGACTACGACCTTACCCAGCACCAGACCTTTAGTGGCAAGGAGATGAACTATCTCGATCCTGTGACCAACGAGCGTTATATTCCCTACGTGGTGGAGACCTCAGCGGGTCTGACTCGCAATGTGCTGATGGTACTCAGCGATGCCTATGAAGAGCAGACCCTTGAAGGTGGTGATGTGCGCACGGTGATGCATTTCCATCCCAAGATTGCTCCTGTGACTGTGGCAGTTCTACCCTTGGTGAAGAAGGATGGTATTGCAGAGTTTGCATCCAAGTTGGAAAAAGAGCTCAGGTCTGATTTTGTCACCTTCTATGATGTCAGCGGAGCCATAGGCAGACGTTACCGTCGCATGGATGAGATAGGCACCCCGTACTGTATAACCGTTGACTACCAGACCATGGAGGACAATACGGTGACACTGCGCTTCCGAGACAGCATGGAGCAGGTACGTGTCCCTATCACCGAGTTGGTCCCCACTATCGCCAAGGCGACCAAAGAGTACAAAAGAGTAGAGGCATAGGTATGAATAAGGCATTGCAGACCTTGATGGACCGTGGGTTCATCAAGGCATTCACGGATATGGAAGCACTCAGTGCTCTGATGGACAAGGAGAGTATATCCTTTTATGTTGGGGCTGACCCCACAGGCAAGTCCCTGCACATTGGGCATATGGTGCCCTTTTTCGCCATGCACCATTTACAACTGGCAGGACACAAGCCCATAGCCTTGGTCGGTGGTGGCACTGCCATGATCGGAGACCCCTCAGGGAAGACAGAGGTGCGCAAGATGCTCACCCCTGAAGAGGTCACAGCCAACTGCGCTTCTATCAAGGATCAGTTGAGCACTGTGGTCGACTTCGCGGAAAACCCAGGCCCTGGAGTGGGCAAGGCTATCATGGTCAATAACGCAGACTGGCTGACGGGCTTGAACTACATTGACTTCCTCAGGGAGATCGGTCGTCACTTTTCTGTCAACAGGATGCTTACCTTTGAATCCTACAAGGCAAGGCTTGAGCGTGGGCTCTCCTTTATTGAGTTCAACTACCAGTTGTTGCAGTCCTATGACTTTCTCACCCTCTATCGCGACCATGGCTGTCGCCTGCAGATCGGTGGTGATGATCAGTGGGGCAACATTGTAGCGGGCATCGACCTGATCAGGAAGACCGAATCAGCAGATTGTTACGGTATGACGTTCAACCTCATCGCACGCTCTGACGGACAGAAGATGGGTAAAAGTGAGAAGGGGGCGGTATTCCTAGATCCTGAACTCTACACCCCCTATGACTTCTACCAGTACTGGCGCAACGTAAATGATGAGGATGTCATCAAGTTCCTCAAGCTCTTTACCTTTCTCTCCTTGGAGGAGATTGCCGAGTACGAGAAGCAAGGGGTCAACATCAATGACGCTAAGATCCGCTTAGCCTATGAACAGACCAAGATCATCCACGGCCAAAAAGAGGCTGAAAAGGCTCAGACAGCTGCCCAGGCTATGTTTGGCTCTACTACCTTAGGTGCTGAAAGCAGGGAAGGAATGAACTTCCTTGAGATAGATAAGAGCGAGCTTGAAGAAGGCATCCCTGTCTTGGCTCTTTTTGCCCGCACTGACCTTGCTGCAACCAACAGCGCCGCCCGGCGCCTGGTCGATGGTGGAGGAGCTTGGATCGGGGATACCAAGATCACAGATCCCAAGACGATGATCGACCTCTCCTATCTTGATGAAGTTGGGGAGATCTTGTTGCGAGCAGGAAAGAAACGGTACTTTAGGATAATCGTTCGATAATTACGTATGAGCGACAAGCAATAATAATAGAGTATGTTTGCAGATGGTTGCCCTGACAGTTGTTGGGGCAACTACCTGTTTCCCCTTGAGCTGTTACATTTTTCTCTAAAACCCACCTTATTGCTAGTTCGATAGGCTATAAAAAATTCCCCGCAAAGCGAGGAATAAGACAAATCCAGTTCTGCCTCATAAGAGAGCAGAACCGGGTAGTGTTTTCGTAGGTTCCTACAGGGCAGCCTTCCAAAGTCCATGCAAATTGCAGTAAGCAAGAACAGCGAGAGGTTTGTCATCATCAATACAAAAAGTAACATGGGGTTTTCCGTCAATGACGGGATTCTTCCTCTGTCCACCTTTCTCTGTCTCCAGATAGATCCAACTGATATGGTGCTCTTTTGACATGGGATGATCTACTGATCCAACGTTCACGGTAACAATGTTCTTCTCCACGGTTGCAACAGGGACGTGTTTTTCCTTAGCTGCATCAACGGTATTTACCGTCAAGGTGGTCATCTCTTCTCCACAACAGGAAAGAGTTGGTCCCCTATCGATAATCTTGGAAGCAATGTTCCCACAAATCTTGCAAATGTAAAATTCTTGATCTTTCATTTGTAATCTCCTTAACCCTTAGTATACTAGAAATACGGCTATTCGTACAGCGATAATTGTGCCTAATGAAAGGGAATCTCAGTATCAAGTCCCTATAAGGACCTATTAGGGATTCCCTGGTCTCTTCGCGTTAGAGCACATCTCTCTCCTTGGAAGGTAGAAGCTTGCATTATTGATGAAGAGTGCTCCCCAATACTCGTATTGCCTTTCCTGGGTAGAGGCTCTTATACGTACCCTTGGGCTATCATGGCATCGGAGACCTTGATAAACCCGGCAATGTTGGCACCGTCGACAAAGTTGTCCTTTGTACTGTACTTCTCTGCTGCCTGGCTGATCGTGCTGTAGATGTTCTTCATAATGGTCAAAAGCTGTGCATCGACCTGGGCGGGAGTCCACTGCAGCCTCTGGCTGTTCTGGGCCATTTCAAGGCCGGAGACGGCAACTCCTCCAGCATTGGAAGCCTTCCCTGGTGCGAGGAGGACCCCTCCGTCCATCAGGATCTCTTCCGCTTCCAGGGTTGTGGGCATGTTGGCCCCTTCCCCTACCAGCTGAATCTTGTTGGCTACCAGATTCTTTGCATCTTCTTCGTTGATCTCGTTCTGCGTTGCACAGGGGAAGGCGTAGTCAGCCTTCACGTCCCAAAGCGGGTTCGATAGAGCTGAGCCATCATGGGGTATATAGGTGGCCTCCTGGAATCTCTTGGCGTACTCTGCAATGCGTCCTCGCCTGACATTCTTCAGTGTCTTGATGTAGGCTAGCTTTTGTTCATCAATACCGCTGGGGTCGATCAGAACACCGCTGGAGTCGCTCATGGTCACTACCTTGGCCCCCATAGCGAGCAACTTCTCTGTGGTGAACTGCGCAACGTTGCCACTGCCGCTTACCAGACAGCTCTTGCCATCAAGGCTCTTGCCTCTCGCTTCCAACATCGCAGCAGAGAGGTAGACCAAGCCGTAGCCGGTAGCCTCAGGACGGATATAGGAGCCACCGAAGGATGGGTGCTTGCCTGTAAGAATACCAACAGACTTGTTATGGATGCGCTTGTACTGTCCATACATGTATCCGATCTCTCTGCCCCCTACACCGATATCGCCTGCAGGCACGTCGGTGTCTTCACCGATGTGGCGGCCCAGCTCAAGCATTAGGCTCTGGCAAAACCGCATGACCTCTCCGTCACTTTTGCCTTTGGGGTTAAAGTCACTGCCGCCCTTGCCTCCTCCCAAGGAGAGGCCTGTAAGGCTGTTTTTGAAAGTCTGTTCGAAGGCAAGGAACTTCAGGATGGAGAGATTGACTGAGGGGTGAAAGCGCATGCCTCCCTTATAGGGGCCTAAGGTGCTGTTCATCTGCACTCTGAATGCGCGGTTGAGCTGCATTGAGCCATCATCATCAAACCAGGGAACGCGGAACATGATGACCCGTTCTGGCTCCACCATACGATCGAGCACCTTGTGGAAGAGTATCTGGGGAATATCATCAACGAGTTTATCGATCGAGGAAAGAAATGAGGTGACAGCCTGAATAAATTCAGGTTGGTTGGCATCAAGTTGGATTACACGGTCCATTACTCGTTGGGTTGCATCATGCATAGGGAACTCCTCAGCTTTCATGTATAATTATACAATGCGCTGTATATAACAATATAGAAACTTGCCAATTTGGTAAAGAGTTTAGGGAAAGATGAAAAGAGAAGGTGAAAATTACGGTATGCGTAGATACGAACAGAAAAGGGTTCACTTTGAGCTGGTACGCAATAATTAGGGGGTAGCGTTGCTTTATGCATGAAGAATAAAGAAAAAGAGAGGGGAGTAAAAAAATATGTATTTTCCTCCCTGTCTCCCTTCTAATACTGCTACTTGTACCAGTTGTTTTTAATTGTAAAGGGTTGTTTACACCAAAGGGCCCCTTGCAAGGAGCCCTTTGTAAGAAGCAAGCCTTTCAGAACGCCTAGAGGTTTTCACCCTTTCTCAGCCGCTCGATATTCTGCTTGTACGGAGGACGAATAATGCCCCTCTCTGTGATGATGCCGGTGATGTTCTGGTGGGGGGTGACATCGAAGGCTGGGTTGAACACCTCCATATCCAGGGGGGCTACCTGGGTATCTCCTACGAAGATGACCTCATTCTTGTCTCTCTCTTCAATGGGGATGAGCGAGCCGTCGGATAAGGTGAAGTCGATGGTGGATATGGGCACCACCGAGTAGAAGGGGACCCCGTACTCCTTGCAGATGACCGAAAGCGCAAAGGTGCCCAACTTGTTGGCGACATCCCCATTGGCAGCTACCCTGTCTCCTCCGAGGATCACCAGGTCAATCTTGCCGTCACGTATCAGGGTGGCAGCAGCGCTGTCGGGGATGAGGGCTGAGGGAATCTTTGCTTCCATCAGCTCCCAGGCTGTCAGGCGGGCTCCTTGGAAGCGTGGGCGGGTCTCATCCGCGTAGACGAAGATGTCCTTGTTTGCATAGAAGGCTTCCTTGATGACACCCAGTGCCGTTCCCCACCCTGCGGTGGCAAGGGCTCCTGTATTGCAGTGGGTGAGGATGGTGGCCCCATGGGGTACGACCTCGTTGCCAATTCTGCTCATCGCCTTATTCGTCTGGATATCCTCTTCCCTGATTACATCTGCCTCTGCTTTCAGTGTGGCGAGCATCTTCTCCTTGGGTTCTTTTTCAACTTTCAAGAAGGTCTGCCACATACGGGCGATAGCCCATTCGAGGTTCACTGCAGTGGGGCGACTTTTGGCTAAGAAGTCGCAAGCTTTCTTGAGTTCACGCTTCATATCTTTGTGGGCGGCATACTGGGAGGCCGCCATGTACACTCCATAGGCAGCGGTAGCTCCGATAGCAGGTGCTCCACGTACAACCATGTCACGGATAGCAAACTCCACATCCTCATAGGTCTTGCAGGTAAAGTAGGTGTAGGTGGCCGGCAGGACTCTCTGATCTATCAGGTAGAGCTCCTCATTTTTGAATTCAAGGGTAATAAATGATTCATCCACGAAACGTATCTCCTATTATTCTCTCAGATATTTCTTGCTCTCTTATCTCTTTTGTATGCTCTTCCATCGGGCATTGACCTCCCTTTGAATCTCATCCTGATCGAGCCCAAGGACAGTGCGCCCCTGCATGACCATTTTGCCCTGACAGAAGAGCGTATCGACATCAGAAGCTTGGGCAGCGTAGACCAAGGCGCTGAACGGGTCGTTCAGCGGGGTCAGATGCGCCTTGTTGAGATCTACAAGGAGTATATCTGCCTCTTTTCCTACCTCCAGGGTACCTATCTTCTTATCAAGTCCCAGTGCCTTTGCTCCATTGATAGTAGCCATCTTGAGCATGTCAAATGGCTTTAGGTTGCTCAGGTGTCCTGAGTATACCGTGCTGAGTAACGAGGCAAGGTGCATCTCCTCAAAAAGGTTTTGGTTATTGTTGCTGCTCGAGCCGTCACACCCTATAGCTACATTGATGTTGTTTTCCAAAAAGGTGGCGATGGGGGCTACGCCGCTGGCCAGCTTGCAGTTGCTACTGGGGTTGTGGACCACCGAGGTAGTGAGATCCTTCATAAGTTCTATCTCACTAGGGGTGAGGTGTACACAGTGGGCAAGCACTGAAGGAATCTCTCTGAGGGCGCCAATGGAGTCCAGGTAGTGCAAGGGGGTCTTTCCGTGTTCGCTGAGGCACTCCTCAACCTCTTTTTTTGTCTCGCTGAGGTGGGTGTGCAGGTTTCTCTGGTTGTCCTTGGCCCAGTCGCGCCCATATTGGTAGGTCTCTTTCGTGCAGGTATAAATGGCATGGGGGGCGATATCAAGGGTGATCCTGCCGTTGGAAGCTGCTATTGCGCTATCGGTGAGTTTCTCCCTCTCCTTGATCCTCATCTTGGAGTTTTCCAGATCTCCAAAGAGGGTTAATCCCAGGTTTGCCCGGATGCCCCCTTCATTCACTGCACGGGCGGTGAACTCTGGGAAGAAATACATGTCGTTGAAGGTTGTGATGCCGCTTTGGATCAGCTCGATGACTCCAAGGCGCGATGAAGCCAGTACATCGGTTTCAGTGAGCTTCTCCTCTATGGGGAAGATCTCTGCAAGCCAAGCTTGTAGGTTTGGTGCATCATCTCTGTAGTTGCGCATGAACTGCATCGCAAGGTGTGTATGTGCATTGACCAGGGCCGGCATGGCTAACATGCCCTTAGCATCTACTGTTTTGTCGGGGATGAAGCCGGGGGGCTTCACTCCAATAAACGCAATATTAGATCCTTCGAGGCCTATATCACCGTAAAAAAACTCCCCTTCGTGCTTCATGGGAATGATCAGGGTGTGGGAAATTAGTGTTCTCATACCGGCATAATAGCACACTGTTCCTAGGCAGTCACCCTATTGCGTTT
>CAZPOJ010000037.1:0-21259 GCA_964588005.1 uncultured Sphaerochaeta sp. | reverse complement strand
TGAAGACCGTTAAGGCTCTCATCTTCGACTTCAACGGCACGCTCTTCTGGGATACCTTGTATCACCAGAAGGCGTGGGCCGCCATTGCCGAAAAATATAGATCTCACCCCTATACAGAGGAGGAGATGCATCATCTCAACGGTAGGACCAATGGCGAGACCATCGCCTTCCTTGTGGGCAAGAATCTCACCCCTAGTCAGGTCAAGGCGATAGCAAGGGAGAAGGAAGATCTCTACCTTGCTATCTGCCAGGCATCCATGCCCCTCTCGCTCGCCTCAGGCGCTGTGCGCCTCTTCGAGCGGGCACAAGAGAAAGGCATCAAGATTGCCATTGCAACCAGTGCGGGAGAAGATAACATGCTCTGGTACAAGAGATGGTTCTCCCTTTCACGCTATTTCCCCGATCATTTGATCATCACCGACGACTCCAAGCGGGCGGGCAAACCAGATCCCGCCATCTACCTGGACACGCTTGCCTCCCTTGGGGTGGAGGGTCGGGAGGCTGTGGTCTTTGAGGATACGAGAAGCGGCATCCTCAGTGCAGCCAGAGCGGGTATAGAGACAATTTATGCCATAGCCAGCGTTGGTGCAGATAGAGAAACAACAGCGGCCATGGGGGAAACCCATGGCCAGCTATCCAGTTTTGATCAGTTCGTCCTAGAGTAAGGAGACCAGTAAGTCTCCGAACTCCTGGGTACCCAGCAAGGTGGAAGGCGTGCCCTCCTCCTCCATCATACGGTGAAAGTCGGCAGTTACCTTCCCACTGGCCAGAGCCTTGTCTACTGCAATAAATATCCTCTCAGCAGCAGCATCCCACCCTATGTGCCTGAGCATCATCTCGGCAGAGAGTACCAGCGAGAGGGGATTGACCACGTCCTTGCCTGCAATATCCGGAGCCGTCCCATGGGTAGCCTCAAAGATCGCCACCTTGCTGTGGTAGTTGATGTTTGCCCCCGGGGCGATGCCTATGCCGCCGACAGCCGCTGCCAAGGCATCGGAGACATAGTCCCCGTTGAGATTCAGCGTTGCGATGACATCATAGCGCTCAGGGGTGAGCAGGATATTCTGCAGGAAGGCATCACAGATACAGTCCTGGATTACCAAGGCCTCCATACCCTCACGCTTGATGGAGATTACTCCACCCTTATCCTTTCTTGCCCCATACTCACGCTTGGCGAGCTCGTACCCCCATCGCAGGAACCCCCCTTCGGTGAACTTCATGATGTTCCCCTTGTGTACGAGGGTGACGCTCTTGCGTTTGTTCTCCAATGCATAGTCTATGGCACTGCGGATAAGGCGCTCACTTCCCTCCAAGGAGACGGGCTTGATACCGATGGCGCTGCTTTGGGGGAAACGGATGTTGGTTACACCCATCTCAGCTTGGAGAAAATCAATGACCTTCTCCACCTCGGCACTTCCTGCCTCCCACTCGATACCGGCATAGATATCCTCGGTATTTTCGCGAAACACCACCATATCAACCTTTTCAGGGTGCTTCACCGGCGAGGGAACCCCACTGAAGTAGTGCACCGGTCGCAAACAGACAAATAGGTCAAGGTCCTGCCTGAGAGTTACATTCAAGCTGCGGATGCCCTTGCCCACAGGGGTGGTCAACGGGCCCTTTATCGCAACGCGATGCGCCCTGATGGCAGAAAGGGTCTCGTCTGGGAGATAGGAGCCACTCTTGTCGTGAGCCTTCTGCCCGGCATACACCTCTTTCCAAGCGATGCTTCGCTCACCTTTGTAAGCCTGCTCTACCGCTGTATCGACCACACGCCTCATGACAGCGGTAATCTCTGATCCGACACCGTCGCCCTCTATGAACGGGATAATGGGGTGCGATGGGACAACCAGGTCCGTTCCCTCAATGGTTATGCTTTGTTCTTGCATCAGGGGGTCTCCTTCAGGACGTTGAGCAGGCCACCTGCAAGCAACATCGTATATTGGTCAGGTGTGATAGCACACTTTAGGGGGATAGATATGTTTTGGCTCTTGTTGATGAGGGTGACCTCACCTCCTCCTATCTGTGTGCGGATATCCTCAAAGATCAGCTCATCACCCTCTTGGATTTTGGCATAATCCTCTTCATTGACAAAGGTCAGGGGGATGATGCCGAAGTTGCAGAGGTTGTTCTGATGGATGCGTTCAATGGAGAGGGCGATAACCGCCTGCACTCCCAGATACATCGGGCAGATGGCCGCGTGTTCGCGGCTGCTGCCCTGCCCGTAGGAGGTGCCAGCTACAATGAAGTTGCCCAACCCCTTTTTTTGGTTCTCCTGACAGCGGGTTGCAAAAAGGGGATCGAGGGGTTCAAAGACATACTTGGAATACTCCACGATATTCGATCGGTACTTCAGGCGTGCTCCTGCAGGCATGATATGGTCGGTGGTGGTCTTGTCCCCCACCTTGATGGCGACTCGGCCTCTGAGGTTCTGCTTCAAAGCGGTGTTCTTGGGGGGATCTCCAATGTTGGGACCTCGGATGATCTCAACCGAAGAGCCGTCATCAGGGGGGAAGATCAACATGGAGTCATCGACGAGAAACTTTGCAGGAACGCTCACCTCAGGATACGGGATCCCATGATCTGAGAGGGGGTCGGTAATAAGGCCGGTGATGGCACCAAGGGCCGCCACTTCCGGGCTTACCAGATAGACTTGTCCGCTTTTGGTACCGCTGCGCCCCTCGAAGTTCCGGTTGTTGGTCCTCAGCGACACCTCACCGGTTCCAGGACTCTGGTGATTGCCTATGCAAAAGCCACAGGCGCTCTCCAGGATGCGGGCTCCGCTGGCGATGAGCTTGGCCAACGAACCATCGTTTGCGAGCATCATGAACACCTCCCGGCTGCCGGGTGCGATGCCCAGGCTCACCGAAGGGTGCACCACCCTCCCGTCCAGGAGGTCGGCAACTTTTTTCATATCTACGTAGCTACTGTTTGTGCACGATCCTATCAGCACCTGGTCCACCTTCTTGCCTGCAACCTCCTTGACCAGGACTATATTGTCCGGGGAGTGCGGCAAGGCGATCCGTGCCTCAAGGGTGGAAAGGTCGATCTCAAAGAGCTCGTCATAGACCGCCCCCTTATCGGCAGCAAGGGGCGTGTAGTCTTCACCGCGGTTGTGCCCCTCAAGGAAGCGGCGAGTATTTTCATCGGAGGGGAATAAGCTGGTGGTCACCCCTGCCTCGGCACCCATATTACAGATGGTGGAACGCTCGGGAACCTCAAGGGTCGCCACCCCCTCTCCGGTATATTCAAAGATGCAGTTCACATTGCCCTTGGTTGTAAAACGCTCCAGGACTGCAAGGATGACATCCTTGGCAGATACCCAGGGTCTGAGTTTTCCTGTGAGGCGGATCTCAACAACCTTGGGGGCGATGAGACGGAAAGGCCCTCCTGCCATGGCTACAGCAACATCCAGGCCCCCTGCTCCAATCGCTATCATCGCAAGGCCGCCTCCTGTGGGGGTATGGCTGTCACTGCCCAGCAGTGTAGAGCCCGGCTTTCCAAACCGCTCCAGATGCACCTGGTGGCAGATGCCGTTGCCAGGGCGGGAGTAGATGACTCCCTTGCTCGCTGCAATGCTCTGCAAGTAGCGGTGGTCGTCGGCATTTTCAAAGCCGACCTGTATGGTATTGTGGTCGACATAACTGACAGCAAGTTCATTCTTCACCCTAGGCAGGCCCATAGCCTCGAACTGGAGGTACGCCATCGTACCGGTGGCATCTTGGGTGAGCGTCTGGTCAATACGGATGCCTATGGGGCTTCCTTTCTCCAAGGAGCCCTCCATCAGGTGAGCTGAAAGTATTTTTTCGGTAAGTGTCTTGCCCATATGTACTCCTTATGGTTTCGTGTTACCAGTGTATCCTATAGCAGGGAGAAAGGGAAACCTCTCAGGCGGTCGCTATGCGCCGGAATAGGGCCAAAGCAGTTACAAGTTCAAATAGGACCACCACCAGAGTCCCCACCCCTATGGAGAGCAATACCAAGCTAAAGGAAAAGCTCTCATACAGGTACCCTCCCAGCACAGCTCCGATTATAGTGCCTACCGTAAGCAGCACCTCATGGATGATCATGCGATGGGAGCGGTTGATGCTTCCACTTGCCCCATGGAACATGCTCTGGGCGTAGGCTGTGGCAAAGAGTATGCCGAACAAGAGGAAGAAGATAGCGTAGGCTACCAAGCTGGAGTAGCGGATAATGACCAGGCATGAGAGGGCAAACAGCGTCTGGACCAGAAAAATATATCGTTTCTTGAAGTGCCAGAATCCAAACTTGCCCAGCAGGAGGAAACTGATGCAGGTGGAGACCCCACGAAAGAGCAAAAGCAAGCCGGTAGTGCTTTCACTGATCAACAGCTCGTCCTGGGCATAGAGGGGGAAGATGGTAAGGATGACACTCATGCCGGTATAGAGGATTATCACTCCGATCCAGCAGTAGAAGCGCAGGGGCGTACTCTCATCCACCTTGTCCTGGCTGAGGTTCTCCTCCCTCTCGCTTTTCATTGCCCGGATTCCGGGAACCAGGGCGCTGCTGGTGGCGATCATAAGAAATACCAGGAGGAACAAGCCTATGGAGACCCAAAAAGGCAAGGTGGTCGAGCGCTCGACCAGGATGCCTGCTACAAAGGAGGAGACCCCTACCCCGCTGGACCAGGAGAAGTTGAAGGCGTTGGAGACACGGCTGAGCTGCTGCCCCTCCTTGCCGCGGGAGAACCACCCTTCGATCTGGGGCCACAGCAGACTCATAAAGGCACCGTAGAAGGCAAGCGAAACGTAGGCTACAGCCACGTTGGAGGTAGAAGCAAAGAATCCTACTGAGAGGGCCATGCCCAACAGGGAGGTCTCCACCAGGTTACGCGGCTTGAAATGTACTGTGTACGGGGCGAGCAGTATGCAGAACAACAGGTAGGCAGAAGTACTGATGGAAGCTGCTATGCCTATCTTGTCGGCCCCAAGGTGAAAAAAGCTGCGCAGGTGGTAGACCATGGCGAGGTTGACCATGGCAATGGTGAGCTGGGCGACAAAGGATGCCACGTTGAGCACCCAAAACTGTATCGTATCGACTTTTTCCTTGGTGAACTCCATGCCTGTCTCCTCTCTAGGGCAATGTATAGCAAGATTAGCACCCCTAATGCAAGAAGCATTCTTGCGTAAAGGGCGGATAATGGATACATTTGGCTTATGAACAACGCTATTCTCCAAAATGCGCCGTTTGTTGCAGCTGCACTCTCCGTATTCGCTGCACAACTGCTGAAACCATTTGTCAATGCTCTTTTCGAACATCGCTTCGAATGGAGACTCATGCATAGCACTGGGGGCATGCCTTCAAGCCATACTGCCGGGGTTATCGCCCTGACTACCAGCATAGCGCTTACCGAAGGTGTGGGAACCGTGTATTTCGCCATAGCAGTTACCTTTGCGGCTATAGTCATCCATGATGCGATGGGCATCAGGCGAGCGGCAGGAAAGCAGGCTGAGGTCATCAACGAGTGGAGCCGCCTCTTAAGCGACCTCCACCGGGAAGGGCCGTTCAATCCGGAGAACCTGAAGACCATGCTCGGGCACTCCTTCAGCCAGGTCTTCTTTGGCACCCTCCTGGGCCTGATCATAGGGGTCACCACCACCCAGTATATTGCAGGACCCTAGCTTCGATGCATATTTATTCTTTTAAGCTTGACTCTTTTTGCATAAGTATACATCATACATAGGCTAATCCAAGGAGTTTACGTATGAAAAAAATATCAATTGTGCTACTTGTTCTCGTATTCGCCCTCTCCCTCCCCCTATTTGCCGGTGGAGCAAAGGAAGAGGGCCCCAAGGCGTATGTATTCGCCTCTGATGCCACTTGGCCACCTTTGGAGTTTGTGGAAGATGGAGTGCTCACCGGCTTTGAAGTAGAGCTCATCCCTCTTATCGGCGAGAAGGCAGGAGCCCCTATGGTCGTAAAGAACATCCCCTGGGATACTATCTTTGCAGGCCTTGCCAACGGGGCCTACGATGGTGTTGCCTCAGGGGTTACCGTCACCGAGGAGAGAAAGAACATCATGGCCTTCTCCACCACTATTTTGGAAGCAGGACAGGTTGTGATCATCCCCACCAAAGATAGTGCAACTATCAAGGGCATCGATGACCTTACAGGCAAGAAGATCGGGGTACAGATCGGTACTACCGGAGACTTCGCCCTGGCCAACTACCCTGTGGAAAAACGTGCCTATGACGACATCGGCCTCGCCATCGAGGACATGCTCAACGGCAATGTGGATGCAGCTGTCTGTGACTCACTGATCGCCAGTGACTTTGTGCTTGCAAATGAAAACTATAAAAGTCGCCTCGTAGTGGTCGGCGAACCCTTCACCAAGGAAGATATCGCCATTGCAGTAAGAAAGGACAACACCAAGCTTCTCGCCCTGGTCAACAAGGGTCTTGAGATAGCAATGGCTGACGGCTCCTTTGATGCTTTGAAAAAGAAGTGGAACCTCCTGTAGAAGATTCTCGTAGAATACAGGGGAACAAAGGTTCCCCATGTGCAAGAAACAACAAAAACTGAACTGTTAGTAGAAACCACGCACAAGGAGACTTGAGCGTGGTTTTTTGTATCGTGAGGCTATTCTCTCAGTGCCTGTAGCCTCTTCACTATACGTGGTCTAGCAAACAGGACTAATTCTTACAAAAAAAGACGTGATAGAGCTCTTGAAAAGTCCCTTCTGTGAATACTACTATAGAGAAGAAGGTTTGCTATGCTTGTAGGGTGTTATCGATTATCAGAAGGAGCGTTGGATGAAAGGAAAGCTTCCAAACACCTCGTTGGTCCTTATAGTTGTGCTTCTGCTTCTCCCGGGGCCTGTATTTGGAGATGTAACAGCAACCTACATCCCGGAGCCCTCCATAACCCTAGAAATATCTCCCGGCCCCTTCACCCATAATACAGTTTTGGGGGCAAAACTTGGAACATTCATCATAACTTCATCTACCGGGGTGATCTATACCCCTTCCTTGGTGAATATCGGAGAAGCCAGCGGTGCAATACCGGTTACCGGCCTTATGAAGGAGTGGGAAGGCGGTCAATTTTTTACAAAAACCGAACCATTCCACATTATCAGCGTAGCCTATCCCAATGGTTTGGGAGGAACGCCTGTACTAAATGTGCTCTATAACAAAGTTATCCCTATTATGACTTGGCAACCCAATACGGTTACGCAGAATCCCTTCTACGTTGAGCTGTACTTCCTCAACACCAATTCTACCAATCACGCAGCCCCATCTACCTTTAGAAAAGCCCAGTTGTTCAAATTGGACTCTCCCTACTCGCTTCCCCCAAACTTCAATCCCCGTTTCAGTGTAGGTGTAGCTGATTCTCCATTAGTAGATGTAGGATGGTACACGAGCGGAGGTGTAGTAAATGAATCGCTTGGTTCATACGTGGTTACCAATGGGAATGCAGGACCTGACAACACGCCGATCATAGCCCCCAATGGCTATACTAACCCCGATAATCCCGGTTCTCCCGGATTCTATTATGGGGATGTGGAGACTCCCGATCCTCCTTCCTTCGCCTTCAATATTGTAGACTCCACGACCAGTTTCTCCCTCAACGCAGCTTATGGAACAAACAAGGCCACAGTAACCCAGGCAACTGTACAGGTACTCAATGGCGTCAGTGGCCAGACCTATCACCTGAGCCTAACCTTCACCGATACCAGCAGCGCCACTTCCTTCCAGCTGTTTCCACAGCAAGGGGGCACCATGCCCATCAACTACGACCTCTTTCTTGGTACTGAAAAAGTGACCAAGGGCAGTCTTCTTACCTGGACGGGTTTGCAACCAGGGGTCATCAACACCAAGGATATCAAGATTGGCGGCATCAACAAAAGTGTTACAGATACCCTTGTCAGTGACCTCTATGAAGGTACCATTACCGTTACCATTTCCAATCTTACGTGACAGTTCTTTTGTCTCAAGGTACTTGAGGGTATATTGGCTTCTCCAAAGAGGAATGGGTGCCTTGCTCTCAGTAAGAGCGTGGCTTGATCAGAGGTTCACCTGAACCCTGCTCCCCTAAAAAAGACTATCAAACCTTCATTTTTTATGCAGCTAATACCTAATTTACTCTTTTTTATGTATATTTATTCTAGATATGTTGACATTTAATGCATAACTATGCATTATCACCTGTATCACTTTAGGAGAAACAACCCATGAAAAAACTTATTACCCTTGCCCTCGTCATACTTTTGGTAGCGCTAGTTCCCCTCTTCAGCGCAGGAACCAAGGAAGTCTCTGGAAAACCTTCCTATGTCTTTGCAGCAAACTGCGCCTGGCCCCCCTTGGAGTTCGTCGATGAGAACGGTGATATCGTCGGCTTTGAAATCGACCTTGTTGCCGAGATCGCCAAAGTGCAGAACGTAGAAATTACCATACAGAACGTCGCTTGGGACGGGATTTTTGCAGGGCTTTCCAACGGTGCCTATGATGCTGTAGCCTCAGGGGTATCAGTGACAGACGAGAGGAAAAAGACCATGGGCTTCTCCACTCCCATCATGACCATAACCCAGGCAATCCTCGCACCCATAGGCACCAAAGGCCTGACCTCCACCGCTACACTGAGCGATAAGAAAGTAGGCGTGCAGCTCGGTACCACCGGCCATATCTTCCTGGAAGCATACGTGAAAGATACCCCTGGCATGAATACCGTCATCAAGGCATACGACGAGATTGGCTTTGCTATTGAGGATTTGCTTAACGGCAACCTTGATGCAGTGGTCACAGACTCTGTCATCGCCAGTGACTTTGTCCTCTCCAATCCCAGGTATGCAAGCAAATTGCAGGTCAGTGGATCTGCCAGCGACCTTGGCGAACCTGAGCCGATCGCCATTGCAATGCTGAAGGACAATACCGCCTTGATCGAGCTGGTCAATGAAGGACTTGCCAAGATAGTTGCCTCTGGAAAGATGGAGGAGTTGCAGAAGAAGTGGAACATTCTGTAAACAAGGCCTGACGACTGAGGATGGAGCCGCCTAGTGGCGGCTCTATGCTTGCAGAAAGTCTTTTGAGAATCCTAGGATGATTATGCCCAAGGGGCCTTACAGCTTGAATATTTATTCAATTGTATTGACAACAGATGTATAATTATGTAGTACTACCCAAGAGAACCTATCCTATTGAACAGTGAGTAACCATGGAACGAGAAGAAAATAAATTTGATGACCTGCAGATGCATACTGCAAAGAAGAAGATGGTATCGGTGGACCCTACCGACCACAAGAGAAAACCCCACATCATCCAGATGACCGATGGAGTGCTCATACCACGCAAGGGTGACGGGCATGTGCTGAACTCCTGGAGGATTACCTTCTTTGGGGCACTGGCTCTCTTGGGTGGACTTATAATCTTCAATCCGGAACCCTACAGGGATATCTTTTTGGTCGTCATCAAGGGTGCTCCGGTAACCTTCCAGGTGACCATCATCGCCATCCTGGGGGCTATCGTCATTGGCACCTTGACAGGCTTGGGATCGGTAAGCAAGAAGAGGTGGGTCAATATGGTCAGCGGTGTCTACGTGGAGCTCATCCGCGGCATTCCGCTTCTGGTCCAGCTGATCTTCATCTATTACGCCATGGGCAGGTTCTTTAGAATCCAGGGCATGGTGGCAGCTGTAGTCGCTCTTTCCATCTGCTTTGGAGCATACATGGGTGAGATAGTGAGAGCGGGTATCCAGGCAATTCCCCGTGGCCAGATGGAGGCGGCTATTGCCGTCGGCCTAAGCCGCGGCCAAGCATTTAGGTACGTCATCCTGCCACAGACGGTCAAGGTCATCCTGCCTGCAGTCGGCAATGAGTTCATCTCCATGCTCAAGGACTCCTCGCTGGTATCAGCGATCGCATTGAGCGATATCCTGCGAAAGGGCAGGGAGTACATCTCCCGAACCTTCCTCTCCCTGGAGACCATGCTGGTAGTCGCACTGGTCTACCTGATCATAACACTCATACTCTCACGCCTCGTAGGGATGCTCGAGGAAAGGTTGCATAAGAATGGCTAGAATACGGATAGAAAATCTCACCAAGGAATATGAGACGGAAAAAGATGTCGTCAAGGCTGTACGCAATGCCTCCCTCACTGTTGAAAATGGAGAGGTGGTGGTTATCATCGGCCCCTCAGGCAGTGGAAAGAGCACCCTGCTCAGAAGCGTAAACAAGCTGGAAATACCTACAGGGGGACATATATTCATCGATGAGGATGATGTGGTCGACCCCAAGGTGGATCTACGCAAGATCCGAGAAGAGGTGGGAATGGTCTTTCAGTCCTTCAACCTCTTCCCCCATCTCACAGCCCTGGACAATATCATCCTCGCTCCCCTGAAGGTGAAGAAGATGCATCGCAAGGATGCCGAGGAGCTAGGACGCAAGCTTTTGAAGATGGTCGGCCTTGAGGACAAGGAGAAGGTGCACCCCAACCAGCTCTCCGGTGGCCAGCAGCAGAGGGTCGCCATAGCCCGTGCCCTGGCGATGGATCCAAAGGTCATGCTCTTTGATGAGCCGACCAGTGCCTTGGACCCCGAGATGATCAAGGAGGTCCTTGACGTCATGCTCAGGCTTGCCAAAAGTGGAATGACCATGTTGCTGGTCACCCATGAGATGGGCTTTGCCAAGGCAGCGGCTGACAAGGTAGTCTTTATGGATGACGGGGAGATTGTTGAGATTGCCACCCCACACGAGATGTTTACCAACCCCAAGCATGACCGCACCAAGCTCTTTTTGGACCATATTCTCTAAAATAAACAGCTTTGAGCACCAAAAACCTGCCTACAGTATCACTGTGGGCAGGTTTTTTACTAGTATCCCATTACTAGTTACATTAAGGTTACAACCATATTGACAGGAACCAAAAACTATAGGCGTGGAAAACTTTGTTCATAAAAAGGGTCCTCGGAATTGTCCCAAGTCGTGACTTTATCGAGGAGAAAGTCAGCAATTGAGCTCTATTACCAACCTAGACTTCCGGATCATTCTCCTCAAGGCTCTCGATCAATGGGATCTGTAAGGGTGGTAGACCTGCTTTTTGAAGAGTTTCTGCGATAGTTTGCCTAAAGTATGGGTGAACGACTCTTGGAACCAACTGTTCGAGTATTTCCTTCTTCACCTGCTCGGGTACTTTGATCTTCTTCTTGCTTCTGAATACAATCCTATACTCAACTTTTAATTCGAAAAACAAATCTTCTTTCTCAATAGTATCCGAAGACTCATGCTTTTCAGAGGCGGAAAACTCCATAGGGTACCTTACGATAATATCGCCCAACTTCTGGAGAAACGAGATTTTATCTTCAATTGGAGAAAAGGAATATATCATTTTAGACTTTGAGTTTATCTTCTCATCAAAGAATACGTACTCAAGTTTGGGGATGGAGAGGGAAAAAATGTCTGCGTCTTTTGCATATTCAGAAATTGTCATACTGTAACCTCACTTGGTAACATTTCTCCGGCTCTTCTGAACTTTGGTAATGACAGTTGAAGCAGAGCTCGGTCTTGAGCTTGTAACAAAAGGAACCCAACGGGCACTTACGCTGGGCATCTCGAAGGCAACTCTTTTTTCACCGGTCATCGCAGGTATGGGAGAAACCTTGTTCAATAATTGGTCGATGGTACTTTGTTGGCTCTTCATTATTCCGTTATCTTGGGAGAGCATCTCAGTAACGAGATGATTCAAACTCACAACATTTTTCTCAGCGGTATCGGACAATTCGCGGTGAAGCTTCGGTGATATACGCACCATGAACTTTCCACTATAGACTTTGACATCCTCTTCTTCCGGTTCCGGAACCACGCAACCATCTTCAATGCAGGTCTGGATCCAATCAGCTTTCGCGTCCTCGATCATCGCATAGGCTTCCTCGATGCTTTCACCTACAGACATACATCCTGATAATTCCTTTACCTTGATAAAATAAGAGCCGTCAGATTCTCTTTTGGTCTCAATGGTATACGGAAGCTTAAGATAATCTTCCAATAATTTCATCGTAATTCTCCTTTAATCTGAACATCTTAATGACTTGGATAATATAACAACGCTTCAATGGCTTCTGAACAGGTACAGTAATCCTGTCTCCTGTCGCAGGATGGGAGAAGACCACATGGGAGCCTTTTCCCCCATTCCTCTCAACACACCCGAGGCGTAACAGCACATACCGAAGTTCGTCATAATCAATATCATTCGGCTGGGACAATAGTTTTTGTATTTTATTTTCCTATTTTGACAATCATCCCCTCCAGATTTCTTCTTTAGTAATACCACATATGATACTAAATTGCGAGAAAATGCGGAAATATTAATTTCACCAATCTGTCATTATTTCGGAATCCCCTTTAACTCCCCAGCTGTGTGACAATAGACAATCAATCATAAGGGAACAAGCCAAAAATTGGAGGGTTATGGTGTAAGCAGTATGCCATGAAAAATTCCCATCTCATTCTTCCTCCACACCCAAACGATAAATCATCAGCACAAAGTGTAAACAAAAACAGGCATCAAAGATCTATGAACGCAATGACAGGAATCCTAATTCCCAGAAACGCAAGGATGCTGAGGAGAAAGGAAGGAAGCTTTTGAAGATGGTCGGCCTTGAGGACAAGGAGAAGGTGCACCCCAACCAGCTCTCCGGTGGCCAGCAGCAGAGGGTCGCCATAGCCCGTGCCCTGGCGATGGATCCAAAGGTCATGCTCTTTGATGAGCCGACCAGTTCCTTGGACCCCGAGATGATCAAGGAGGTCCTTGACGTCATGCTCAGGCTTGCTAAAAGTGGCATGACCATGCTCCTGGTCACCCATGAAATGGGCTTTGCCAAGGCCGCAGCTGACAAGGTTGTCTTTATGGATGACGGGGAGATTGTTGAGATCGCCACCCCTCACGAGATGTTTACCAACCCCAAGCATGACCGCACCAAGCTCTTTTTAAACCATATACTCTAGATTCCTTGAAGGTCTCTCCATAAAAAACCTGCACACATACCATTGTGAGCAGGTTTTTTCATAGTATACCATCACTAGTGAGTAAAATATCGCATAAACACTTGTTGCTTCTCTGCCTTGGCTGTATGGTTTTTACAAGGGAGATTACCTCATGCAACCTAAGACAAAACCGAGCTGGCTGGAAAGGCATATAACACTGCACACCTACGACGACCCCAAGGCTGAGAGGGAGAACGCGATAACCCACCTTATAGGCACTGCCCTTGCCATAGTCGCCTTCATCATCATCCTCTTCAAGCTTCCCGCCCTTCCAACCCTCTCCCTAAAGGTGGGGATGGTCATCTGGGGCCTTACCATGATTATGCTTTACGGAGCATCTACCCTCTATCACTCACTACCCCATGGAGATGCCAAACGCTTCTGTCGAATCTTGGACCACAGCAACATCTACTTCCTGATAGCAGGCACCTACACCCCGATGCTCATGTATATAGGGACAAACAAGGCTTACACAATCCTCGCCCTGGTATGGGGCATAGCTGTGGTGGGCATCCTTACTACACTGTTGATATGGGGAAAGATGGGAGCCCTGCACGTAGCGCTCTATATCGCTATGGGATGGTTGGTAGTAGTGTTCTGGGATGATGTGATCCCCTATCTACCCGAAGGAATAATCACCTGGATAATTGCAGCGGGCCTCACCTATACCTTGGGGGTCTTCTTCTACGCAAACAAGCGCATCCCCCACTACCATGCCATCTGGCATCTCTTCTGCATAGGAGGAAGCGCTCTGTTCTTTATAGGCTACATGCTCAAGCTGGTCTAGTCCAGCAAGGCTAGGATATCAGCGTAAAGGACATCCTCGGCGACAAAACCGAGATACCCCTTGACCACCCTACCCTCCTTATCAAGGAAAACGGTGGTGGGCAGGCTGTTGGTTTGAAAAAGAGCGGCAAACATGCCGTCATCGTAGAAGACCGGCCCGGTAAAGGGAAAGTCCCTGATAAAGGCCTTGATGGTGGCCAAGGTCTCGCGCTGGCCGTCCAAAGCATCAAGGAAGATAAAGCTCACCTGGTCGCCGTACTCATCATAGGCCTTCTGGAAGTGGGGAAGCTCCTGCTTGCAGGGGGGACACCATGAGGCAAAGTAGTTGATGACCGCAGGCCTATCGCCTCTGACATCTGCCAAAGAAGTTACTGTGCCGTCGAGGCGGTTCAAGGGAATGTTGGGCATAACAGGAGGCTTCTCTTGTGCATCATCCTCAACAACTGCATCTTCTTCCTCAACAACCACATCTTCATCGACAGCGGTATCGTCAGACACGGCAACAGTGGGAGGCGGCGTCACCTGTGGAGCCTCAGCCTTCTTTGGCTCGGGAGCCTGGGTCTCTGTTGCAAGGGTCGGGGTAAAGGAGACTGCAGGGGCATTCTTTTGCAATGCATTGTAGGCGACAGCTGCAACGGTGATCACCACAGCAAACGAAATGATAGTTATCAAGAGGGTTCGTGTATTCTTTTTCATGAGATACTCCTAGAGGAACAAGGCAGCCGGGTTGAATCCCAGCACCAAGGATATGCCAAAGGCCAGCAAGATGATTCCGCTGACCACAGAGATGGTTTTTGAGTGTTTCTTGATCGAGGCAAACACCCCTTCAAGCTGTTCGAGCAGAATTGCTGCAAACAGGAATGGAATGGCCAGGCCCATGGCGTAGAAAAAGAGGGTAAGCATCCCCTTGTAGATGAGGTCGGCATTGGCAGCCTGCATCAAGGCCGCTCCCAGGAAGGGACCGACACAGGGTGTCCACCCCAGGGCAAAGACAAAGCCAAAGAGAATGGACTTGGGAACGTTCATGTTCGCCATGCTCTTGAGCTGGAACTTGTGGTTGGTATTTACCGCCTTTACCAGGACCACCCCCAGGTTATTCAAGGCAAAGAGGATCAAGAGCACACCCCCTATCCTGTTCATCAGCAAGAGGTGGTCCTTGAGGAACTGTCCTACTGTGGTGGAAGCGGCGCCGAGTGCGACAAACAGTATGGTAAATCCCAATACGAATGCAAGACTATTTTTTATCAGAACACCTTTTTTCCCCTCATCGGCAACCCCTCCTGCAAGATAGGAGAAATAGAGGGGCAGGATCGGGAGAATACAAGGGCTGATAAAGCTAATGATTCCTTCTAGGAACGCTGTTAAATATGCCATGGCTGAGCATAGCACAACCAAAAAAGGTTCACAAGAGGATCTAAATCCGATAGAGTCACCTTATGGCTAAAAAAAAGAAGGAGCTCGAAGGCGAAAAACTCTTTGAACTCCACTACCAGGATATCTATGCCCAGCGGTGGCCCCTGTTGCGCCAGGCGCTCCTCGAAGAGAGAAAACCGGTTGCATTCAGCGAACACCTCAAGGCAACGTACTACCTCGATGAGGCTTCCATCACAGCAGCGCGCCTGCTCTCTGTCCAAAAGGGCGATCATGTCCTGGATATGTGCGCTGCCCCCGGAGGCAAGACGTTGGTGTTAGCCACATCCTTACAAGGAAGCGGGCGCCTGGTTGCCAACGACCGCTCGGCAACCCGTAGGGGAAGGCTTAAGCATGTAGTGGCAAACCACATCCCTGAGGCCTGGCTTGAGAGTATACAGGTCACCGGCCACGATGCCACCAAGTGGGGGCTCTACGAACAGGAGGCGTATGACCGCGTCCTCCTTGATGCCCCCTGCTCAAGTGAGCGCCATGTCCTCTCTGATGCCAAGGCCCTCAAGGCGTGGAGGCCCTCCCGGCCCAAGGCCCTTGCCATTCAGCAATTCGCCATGCTTGCAGCAGCCTTGGAAGCGGTGAAGGTGGGCGGGTATATCCTGTATAGCACCTGCTCCATCGAGCCTGGTGAAAATGAGGGAGTCATCGCCAAGTTGTTTGTAAAAAGAGCCGATAGATTTGCCATAGAGCATATAGCTGTACCCGAGGCGGAACCCAGGAGCCATGGCTCCATTATTCTGCCGGACAGGGCCAACGGCATGGGCCCCTTGTATTTTTGTCTTATCAGGAGAATTTCATGAGTAGTGTTGCTATAATCAGATGTGAAAATTACGACCAGGGGTTGGTTGACCTTGCAGTCGAACAGGCAGCCCTCGCTGCAGATATGCCCTCAGTTGAGGGCAAGCGCGTCTTGCTCAAGCCCAATGTCCTCTCTGATGCCAAGGAGGAGCGGTGTATCACCACCAATACCGCTGTGGTGCGCGCTGTCATCCACCTGCTCAAGAAGCAGGGTGCAAAGGAGATTCTCATGGGGGACTCCCCCGGCCTGCAGGGTCCCTCCTTTGTTCCAAGGGCATGTGGCCTGGACAAGGTGTGCAAGGACGAGGGGGTGAGGTGGATTGATTTCACCCAGAATCCCAAGACGATGAGTGTTCCCTATACTCGGGGTAAGAGCCTGCCCTTTGCCTCCATCCTCGATGAGGTCGACCTTCTTTTTTGCCTGCCCAAGCTCAAGACCCACCAGCTGATGTACAGCACCGGGGCGGTGAAGAACCTTTTTGGGCTGGTCCCCGGGCTGCACAAGAGCCCCTGCCACGTGATGTTTCCCACGCGCGAGCTCTTCGCCTCCCTGATAGTGGGTATCCTCGCGGTTACCAAGCCCTCCTTCTCCATCATGGATGGCATCATCGGCATGGAGGGCCCCGGTCCTGCCAATGGCAAGCCCAGGCATCTGGGCCTCATCCTGGCATCCAAGGATGCCCTCAGCCTGGACTGGGCCCAGGCAGTGATCATGGGCTATGATCCCTTGAGCATCCCCATCGTAGCCGAAGGCCTGAGACGGGGCGAGGGAGAAGAGCCTTCCTCCTACCCCCTGCTCGATGCAAACGATCTTGTGGTGGAGAATTTCCAGCGAATTGCCCAACAAAAGAAGACTAGCTTCTTCCACGCCCTTATCGCGCCGTTTTTCCTCAGCCGCTATATCCAGTGGAAGGTGAAGCGCGAGCGCAAGGCCCCCATTTTTCTCACAGAGCCCTGCATACAGTGCAGGAAGTGCATTGAAATCTGTCCTGTACACGCCTTGCACCTCGAAGGAAAAAGCATCATCATCGATGAGAAGGTATGTGTGCGTTGCTACTGTTGCCATGAGGTCTGTCCGGCCCATGCCATTGAGGTCGACGAACAACACCACGAATAAGGAGACCTCATGAGCATCACCACGTTGTTAGTCAGTATATTTTTGTCCCTGTTACCGATCAGCGAACTGAGAGGTGGTATACCCTACGCATACTTCAACGGTGCATCGCTGTGGCTTGCCACGCCCCTTTGCATCCTGACCAATGCCCTTGTAGCCCCCATCGCCTATACATTTCTTGCGACCTTTCACAAAATCTTCCATGCCCACTGGGCCTGGTACACCTCCTTTTTTGACCGTTTTGTGGCCAGGGCCCAAAGACGGGTCTACCCTAAGGTAAGCAAATACGGGTATTGGGGTATCCTCTTGTTTGTGGCAATCCCCCTGCCGATAACCGGAGCCTGGACAGGGACCCTCGGTTCCTGGATCATGGGCCTTGACAAGCGAAAGACCATGATGGCAGTATTCGGTGGCGTTATCGTCTCCGGTCTTATTGTCACCTCCATCGTTGTCCTAGGGGTGGGTATAGACTCGGTCTTCATAAAAAAAATCTGAGGTATCATGCATTTCAATCTAGAAAAAGATCTCAATAAGGAACAGTGTCAAGCTGCTTCCCGACTTGACGGGCCCCTCTTGGTCATTGCAGGGGCAGGCAGTGGAAAAACCCGTATGCTCACCTACCGCATAGCCCATATGCTGGAGAGCGGAATCAACGAGTCGAATATCCTGGCCCTCACCTTCACCAACAAGGCGGCAAAGGAGATGGGCGAGCGTATAAGGGCCCTTACGGGTCTCAAGCTGAAAAAGCTAACCAGCACCACCTTTCACTCCTTTGGGATGGGGGTGCTCAAGCAGTATATCCAGCACCTCGGCTTCAAGAACAACTTTACCGTCTATGACACCAACGACAGGATGGCCCTGCTCAAGGAGGTCATCCTCAACCTCGACTATCTGGTGGAGAGCTTTGACCTCTACGAGCTTTCAGCCCTGTTTTCCGATATCAAGACCAGGCGCAAGGTCTTTGGCGCCGGCTCTTCGGATAAGATTCGCCATCTGTACAGCGAATACGAGAAACATCTCAAGGCGTACAACGCCGTTGATTTTGATGACCTCATCATGAAACCCCTGGATCTCTACGAGCAGAAGCCCGAGATCCTGGAGGCCCTCAGAAACCGCTATACCCATATCCTGGTCGATGAGTTCCAGGACACCTCCTTAGCTCAGTACAGGATGGTGGAGATGCTCGCCCAGGAGAGCCGCAACCTCTGTGTTGTCGGTGATGACGACCAGAGTATCTACAGCTGGAGGGGGGCAAACTATGAGAACCTGGTGATGTTCGAACGTGACTTCCCCGAACACCTTGCCATCAAGCTGGAACGCAACTACCGCTCGTCGGGAACCATCCTTGAGGCAGCCAACAAGCTCATTGTCCACAACCAGGAGCGAAAGGAGAAAAACCTCTGGACCGACAGCGGCAAGGGCAGCTCCATCAACTTGATTCACCCCTCCGATGATGATGATGAGGCTACCGTCATAGCGGACCGCATCATGGAAGCGCACAAGAAGGAGGACCGCCCCTTCTCTGACTTCGGGGTGCTGGTACGCACCAACGGCCTCATAGCGAACCTGGAGACCCGGTTCACCGAACGGGGCATCCCCTCGCTTGTGACCGGAGGGCAGAGCTTCTTTGATCGCAAGGAGATCCGTGATATCATCAGCTACCTCAAGGCCCTGGCTAACCAGGATGACGACATCAATCTGCTGAGGATCATCAACACCCCTAGAAGGGGGATAGGACGTACCACCTTGGAGAAGATGCGCAAGGTAGCCGAAGACCACAAGGGTTCCCTCTTCGATGCACTGTCACTGATGGCCATCGCCACCGACGGCCAAATCCGTGAAGGGATGCAAAACACCATCAAGCGGTTTGTCCTGCTGATGAACGACTATCGTGACCAGCTTTTCTCTGCAAGGGGCACCAAGGCACAGGTCCTTCGCTCCTTGATCAAGGAGATAGGATACAAGCAGCTACTGGAAAACGAACACCCTGAGAATGAGGGCTTGGTCAACTTCAAGATGAAGGGCATAGATATGTTGTGCAATATGCTCTCACGATGGGAACGTAACTCTGAGAACAGCAACAATACTCTCTTTGACTTTCTCAACCGCCTCAGTATCAACGGCAAGGAGCAAGTGGATGAGGAAGCGGGAGGGAAGATCTCCCTGATGACCATCCATGCCTCCAAAGGACTGGAGTTCGATACGGTCTTCCTTGCAGGGGTGGAAGACCAGTACATCCCCCATGCCCGTGCCATTGAGGATGACCCTTCCAATATCGATGAGGAGCGAAGGCTCTTCTATGTCGCCATAACACGGGCACGGAGGGTCCTGGTCATCTCCTCATGTGAAAAGCGTAAGCGTGGACATGATTTTGTGACCAGCCTGCCTTCACGCTTTCTTGAGGAGATGCCCAAGGAACTCTTTGATGAGGAGGACCCATCACGCCCCCTTGAGGCAGCTGAGATCTCTGACAAGCTCAGACTCTTTCGCGAGCGTCTTGCAGCCAGGGCTGCCTCCTCATGACCGTTGGACACAAAGAATAAATCTCCAGGAATAGAAGAAACCAAGGGGGTAAGCCCCTAGTATTCATAGTAAATATATGAGTATGCTATGATATGTTTAAAAGAGTTATGGCACTGCTCCTACTTCTAAGCCTCATTTCCACCCCCCTTGCGGCGGCCATTGAGGCTGCGTATGTTCCGGCCCCCTACCTTGCCTTCACCACAGGGTCCTTCCCTTTTGCCACTACCGACTTTGTAGCGCATTTGGGAACCCTTACCATAACAGCTACAGCGGGGGAGACGCTCTACCAGCCAAGTTTGGTCAATGCCCAGATCTCCAGCACCTTCCAGTTCAATGGGCCGGTGACTTGGTGGGGCCAGGGCAACCCCCCTGTTCCTGTTTATCAGACACAGAGCACAACCTTCTATTTTACAGCGGTCACCACAGAGCTCGGGGTAACGGGGTACCGAAAGCTCTGGGCAGGAGGCGGGACGGCACCGATGACCACCACAAAAAACGCCCTTGGCGTCTCGGTCTTTGAGGTAAAGTTTTATTTCCTCAGTGACCATAACGCATCCATCTACAAGCCGGGGGCCATCTATACCATGACCAGTGGAACTATCAGCTCTTTCAATGTGGCCGTAGCGGCAAACGATCAAGGGATCTATTACAACGCACTGCCCAAGATATATGTCCCGGTCAACGGCCAGACAATCCCCCCAGGAGGAGGACCTCCCGCTAATCCTCCGACTGTCATCCCTCCGGGAACCCCCGCCCTACCCTATGGCGATCCTCCTGTGAGTGTCGGATACGGCTTTTCCATAGTGGATGAACTGGGTTTTTCCCTGCCCCAAGGATATCTTGCAAACACTGCCCACATAGCCAACGCAGAGCTTCTTCTCAGCAACACCACCACAGGGACCACCTATGGGGTGGACATAGAGTTCTCCAAGCTGCCAGGCAGCGCCTCGTTTGCCCTGAGGCCCAGTGGATCTCCCTTAGGCTACGCTATCCCCTACCAGCTAAAATTCCTGGGCCAGACGGTGGTAAAGGATGTCCCTATACCCTGGACCCCCCTCTCTACGGGGATAAACACCCAGAACATCCACATCACCGGCATTTCCCCCACCATCGCAGAAGCCGCCCCCTCAGGTGCCTACCTGGACACTATCGTCGTTACGATCAGCCCTATCGAGTAGCAGACCTGCCACAAGCCTATAGAAAGGAATGGAATTAATCGCATTCGAGCTAGTGGCGTGATTTGTAGGCAACGCTAAAACCTTGACACCTCAGGCACCCAAGCATAAACTTATCCTATGCGTAGAAGAGTGTTTCCTATCCTTTGGGCTATGGTCCTCTCCTTCATCCCCCTTGCAATACTGGGGGCAACAACAGAGATGTACGCAACGTATGTGTAGGAACCGTATATCCATTATGTCAAAGGCAGCGATACTCTTGGATACTCAACTCCTCCCAATAATGCTACTAAGTTTGTTGGCCTGTTGGGTACTTTGACCCTTACGATCAATAATCCCCCTACGACCTTGATACAACCTTCAGTTCTCTATATGAACGGTTCAACTTATTTCAGTTTTAGAGGTCTGAGGGAAAATATTTTCTGGGTTCCCTTTGAAAGTATA
>CAZPOJ010000036.1:0-21417 GCA_964588005.1 uncultured Sphaerochaeta sp. | reverse complement strand
ACCGGACGATTAGTCATGAGCAGGAACATACTTGGTACCTCTACCGCTCCCTTCCCTCTTGAGCAAATCCTCTTCCATGAGTTTATTTTTACCAATGTTGCAGGACCTGCCGCTACCCTCCCCAGTTACTGACAATCCCATTCATCCCATGCAGTCACTGGATGAATCCGGTCACCTGGCTGTTGGACTTCACCACCTAACTATTGCCCATACTGGGCAAACTATAGACAAGGGCAATCGCAATCTGCGTTTGCCCTTGTTTCTTGTTGCTTTCTTCTTACTACTCTCTCAGCGTATAGCTTGTTACCAGTTGCATGGTTCCAGTCAGGTGCTGCATGGCTTGGCTTTGTATTACCTCTACCCTACAGCAGCTCCAAC
Source organism: uncultured Sphaerochaeta sp. (assembly GCA_964588005.1). Lineage (GTDB taxonomy): Bacteria > Spirochaetota > Spirochaetia > Sphaerochaetales > Sphaerochaetaceae > Sphaerochaeta. The sequence goes on along the minus strand of CAZPOJ010000036.1, from coordinate 21,039 downwards.
AACCGCTCCACTGCTTCCTTGGGAAAAGCCTCATCCTTGTTGCTAGTCAGCAGCTCTTGTAAAAACTCCTTGGTATAAGAGTCCTGGGGCAGCATGAACCCACTTTCACGGTAGAGATCTTCCTGCAAGATCCTGTTCGACCTTGCCAGGGTTGTGGCAACTTGTTTGACAACAGGATCCTTTGTCTCAGCGGCAATATCCAGGGCAAGCTTCTCCTGCTTGGCTTTGCTCTTCGCCAAGCTCCGTAGTGCCCCTATGGTAGCTTCGCTCTTCCGTTGCTTGGGTGCGTAGTTCTTCGGCAGGAGATAGATTGCATGGGAAGGACAGGCATCGACACAGAGTCGGCACCCATCAAGACATTTTGATGCGTCGATCTGACCGGTTTCAGTATCGGTTGCCCCTGTAGGACAGACAAACAAGCAGATACAATCCTTGGTACAGAGTCGTATATTTCTTACAGCATGCATTAGATTGCCTCCTTTTTGACGGGGAGAATCTTGAAGGAAGGGACCTTACAAACAGGGCAGACCTCAGGGGGTTTCTCTCCCACATAGACAAAGCCACAGATATCACAGACAAAGACGCTGGTATTCTCCAGGAGCTTGTTCCCCTGCTTCTCATACCGTGTGAGCAAGCTCTTCAGGAACTTCGAGGCCTTCTCGCCCCATACCAAAGCCCTCAGGGCACCTCGGTCGGCCTCTTGTTTAATCACCTTGTTTACCTCAGGATACCCTTCCGAGAGATCCTCTTCGATAAGGGAGGACAACGCTTGTAAGGAACCGCCCTCTTGGTGTTGGGATTGTTCTCCATAATAGGCAGAGAGCTTGGTAAAAAGGGCAGCCTCTTCCACTCGCATCTGTTTTTCACAGCTCTTGGCGAGATTGGAGCAGAGGGCTCTCAACTCTTCCGGCGACATCTCTCGCATTTCATCTTCCATGCAAACCTCCTAAACTTGAAATATTTAGCTATTATAGCACTGTATGACGGTATATTGGAAATACTAAAAACTATTTTCAGAAAAACATTTTCTGTATAATTCCCATTGTTACAATAGCATACCAATCCAATAGCCTATGAATAGATATACAGTTCATCTGTTATGCTTATCTATCTGCTGGTATGGTTTTTATTTTGCTTGAATTATGACGAGTTACTGACAAACTGCTATTTATTGCTGGATACTCTTTGTATGGAAAAGATGAGGATTGGGGAAGCAATTCGTCAATTGCGCCTTGCACAAAATATGACACAACAGGAATTGATGGATCGGGCATACCTCACCAGGAGCCAGATACACTACATTGAAAAAAACAAAAGGATACCCCGAAAGCAGACGCTGGAAAATATCAGCGCTGCCTTGGGGATAACCCTTTTTGAACTACTTATTTATATCTATCAGTAATCGCCTAGTTCCCCGACTCCAAGCATATCATCAATGGAAGCCCCTGGGGCTACCATCGGATAAGCCTTGTCATCGGTGGGGATCTCGCACTCGATCACCACAGGAGCATTCAGGTCCAAAGCCTCTTGCAAGATTGCCTTGGGATCATCATCAAGACCAATCTTGCGTCCCTGTATCCCGTATGCATCGGCAAGCTTGATCCAGTCGACACCGCCATCCAAGGTGGTCTCGCTGTAGTGATTGTCGAAAAACAAGGTCTGCCACTGGCGAACCATACCGAGGGTGTGGTTGTTCATCAGCAGGATTACTACCGGAAGATTATACCGAGCAATCGTTGCAAGCTCGTTGCAATTCATGCCAAAGCTTCCATCACCAGCCACATTGACCACCCGGCTGTTGGGGTTTCCCACCTGAGTTCCGATGGCAGCACCGGTTCCATAGCCCATGGTTCCCAACCCACCACTGGTGAGGAAGTGACCGGGCTGAACATGCTTGAGGAACTGTGCTGCCCACATCTGGTGCTGTCCTACCTCGGTAACGATGTAGAATTCAGGGGGAAGTACCTTTTGCAGGCTCTTGAGGATGGTCTTCGCCCGTTGGCTCTCATTATCAAAGCGGATAGGATAGCGCTTCTTGTAGGAACGTACCTGGTCCATCCACTTCTCATTGGCATGGGGCTTTGCGATACGCTTATTCAAAGCGGAGAGCACCACCTTCACATCCCCGATTACGTGGCAGTAGGTCTTGATGTTCTTGTCGATCTCAGCGGGATCCACATCAATGTGGATTATTCTTGCGTTCTGGGCAAAGCCGCTGGCCTTGCTGACCACACGGTCGCTGAAGCGCGCTCCAACCACCACAAGCAGATCACAGGCGGATACACACATATTGGAGACCTTTGAGCCGTGCATCCCCACCATACCGGTGAATCGCTCGTTATAGGAGCTTATGGCACCACAGCCCATCAGGGAGGTGCAGACAGGGGCGTCGATAAGGTTGACAAAGGTAGCCAATTCCTCAGAAGCCCTGCCTCTGATGACCCCTCCCCCGACATAGAGCATCGGGCGCTCACTCTCCTCGATCAGGGCCAGGGCCTTATCCATACTCTCTTCACTCAGGCGCTCAGTCCTGGGCATAATGGGTTCAGGTTTTTTTGCCACATAGTCGGCAAGATGGACGGTGACGTCCTTGGGGATGTCTATCAACACAGGACCGGGTCTTCCCTCTTGGGCGATCCTGAAGGCATCGCGGATGGTCTGTGCCAGCATAGCCACATCTTTGACGATGTAGTTGTGCTTGGTGATGGGCATGGTGATGCCGGTGATATCAACTTCCTGAAAACTGTCCTTGCCCAACAGCGGCAGGGTTACGTTTCCTGTAAGGGCGACTAACGGGACGCTGTCCATATAGGCCGTAGCGATACCGGTCACCAGGTTGGTAGCCCCCGGTCCGCTGGTTGCGATGCACACCCCCACCTTGCCTGTAGAACGGGCATACCCGTCTGCAGCATGGCTGGCTCCCTGCTCATGGGCAGTCAGGATATGCTTGATACGCTTCTGGTTATGGTATAGGGCTTCATACAAGGGCAACACTGCCCCGCCTGGGAAGCCGAATACAACATCGACACCCTGTTCAGCCAAACACTCAATTATTATCTGTGCTCCGGTCATCTGCATGGTAGGTTCTCCTCTGTTATTTCTCTCTTATTGCTTGAAAATCGCACCAGTGGATGCGCTTGTCACCTGCTTTGCATATCTGCCAAGGTAGCCAGTGGTTATGGCACTGGGCTTACACTTCCAACTCTTCTTTCGCTCTTCCAATTCACTGTCGGGAACCAACAGTTCAAGCCTCCTTCCAGGAATGTCAATGCTGATCAGGTCCCCCTCCCTTACCAGGGCGATGGGACCGCCTTCGGCAGCTTCAGGGCTCACATGCCCAATGGAGGAGCCTCTGGTTGCTCCGCTGAAGCGCCCGTCAGTGATGAGCGCCACATCCTTGTCCAGGCCCATGCCGGCGATGGCAGAGGTCGGGCTGAGCATCTCGCGCATCCCCGGCCCCCCCTTGGGACCCTCGTAGCGGATGACCACCACGTCCCCTTTTTTGATTTCACTGGCGTAGATGGCCTTGATGACATCTTCTTCGCTCTCAAAGACCCTGGCAGGACCTGTGTGGACAAGCATCGCCTCATCGACAGCGCTCTGTTTCACCACAGCTCCGTCGGGTGCAAGGTTGCCCTGCAACACGGCGATACCGCCGGTGGCCGAATAGGGGTTGTCCAGTGGCCTGATAACCTCATGGTCGTAGTTGGGCGCACTCTTGTACAGCTCGCCGATGGTCTTGCAACTCACGGTCTGCAGCGTCCCGTCCAACAGGCCGCCCTTATCAAGCTCGCCCATCACAGCCAACACTCCCCCTGCCCTGTAGAGATCCTCAATGTGGTAGGGACCTGCCGGGGCAAGGTGGCAGAGGTTGGGAACTTTTGCACTGACCTTGTTGGCCATAAAGATATCCAGATCAATGCCAGCCTCATGGGCGATGGCAGGAAGGTGCAGCATCGTATTGGTACTGCAACCCAAGGCCATATCGACAGCCAGGGCATTGGCAAAGGCCGCCTCTGTCATGATGTCCAGCGGCCGTATATTCTTCTCAAGGAGCTCCATGACCTTGTACCCTGCCTCCTTGGCAAGGCGGTCTCTTGCACTATAAACAGCAGGAATTGTTCCATTTCCAGGAAGACCCATACCGATTGCCTCAGTCAGGCAGTTCATGCTGTTCGCTGTATACATGCCGCTGCAGGAACCGCAGGTAGGACAGGCATTGTCCTCAAAGACATCAAGCTGTTCCTGGGTCATTCCCCCGACAGCATGGCTGCCTACAGCCTCAAACATCGTCGACAGGCTCATGCCGTTGACTGCACCTCCGGGGACATGGCCTGCGAGCATAGGCCCTCCTGAGACAAAGATGGAAGGGATGTTCAGCCTCGCAGCCGCCATAAGCATACCCGGCACGATCTTGTCACAGTTGGGAACAAAGACCAGCGCATCAAAAGGATGGGCTGTAGCCATGATCTCGATGGAGTCGGCGATAATCTCACGGCTGGCGAGGGAATACTTCATACCGGTATGACCCATCGCTATGCCATCACAGACGCCGATAACAGGAAACGATACAGGGTTGCCCCCTGCAGCGCGGACGCCTGCCTTTACCCCATCGACAATCCTGTCAAGGTGGATATGTCCGGGGATGATCTCATTGGCACCGTTTACGATGCCGATCATGGGCATATGAATCTCACGGTCTGTCCACCCGAGTGCCTTCATAAGCGAGCGGTGCGGGGCCTTGTCGACCCCTTCGGTCATCACGCTCGATCGTTTCTTGTTATCGTTCATCCTACTACCTCCGTTTACAGGGCCTGGGCAATAAGGGTGCCCATCTCTTTTGTACCGACGAGCCTCATGCCCTCGGTGAAGATGTCTGCGGTGCGACAGGACGCATCGAGAACTTTGGAGACAGCCTCTTCTACTGCATCAGCCTCCTCAGTGAGGCCAAAGGTATAGCGCAGCATCATCGCTACAGAGAGGATGGTTGCTATGGGGTTGGCCATGTCCTTGCCGGCAATATCAGGGGCACTGCCATGGATGGGCTCATACATGCCAAAGCTATCCTCGCGCAGCGATGCCGAGGGGAGCATTCCGATGGATCCGGTGATCTGGGATGCCTGGTCGCTGAGGATATCCCCGAACATGTTCCCTGTCACAATGACATCGAACTGACGGGGGTTGCGTACCAGTTGCATCGCTGCATTGTCCACATAGAGGTGGCTCAAGACGACGTCCGGGTACTCAGGAGCCAGGCGCTCCACCACTTCGCGCCAGAGCTGGCTGGAGTTGAGGATGTTCGCCTTGTCCACAGAACAGAGGCGCTTAGTCCGCTTCTGTGCAATTTCAAAACCCTTGCGAACAATACGCTCGATCTCAGGCACAGTGTAGCTCATCGTGTCAAAGGCACTGTGTTCATCACGTCCACGCGCTCCAAAATAGATGCCTCCGGTAAGCTCGCGTACCACCATAATATCCAACCCCTCGCCCACGATCTCAGGCTTCAGAGGACAAGCGTCGGAGAGTTGCTTGTAGATAATTGCAGGGCGGAGGTTGCAAAAGAGGCCCAACTCGCCCCTAAGTCCTAACAGGGCCTTCTCAGGGCGGTTGTCGCTGGGCTGCTTGTCCCACTTGGGACCTCCTACAGCCCCTAAGATAATGCTGTCGCTCTCCTTACACCCCTTGAGGGTCTCAGGAGGGAGCGGCTTGCCTGTGGCATCTATGGCACACCCGCCGGCGAGGTAGGTGCTATAGGAGAACTGGTGGTCGAACTTGGCAGCCACGCGGTCAAGAACCTTGACCGCCTCAGCTACTATATCCACCCCGATGCCATCACCTGGCACCAGCGCTATATGCTTTTTCATGCTTTCTCCCCTTGCTGTACCATGTACGGTGCGAGCCCTCCTGCCTGGATAAGGGACTGCATAAAGGGCGGGAAGGGTTCGCTTTGGAAGCTCTTCCCACTGGTCTCGTTGGTGATGAGACCGGTGGAGAAGTCCACACTGACGATGTCCCCGGCCTTGATGCCGTCACAAGCCTCGTCGCACTCGAGGATCGGCAGGCCGATGTTCAGCGAGTTGCGATAGAAGATGCGGGCGAAGGTGCGCGCGATGACACACGAGATCCCACTCTCCTTGATGGCTATAGGGGCGTGTTCACGACTCGAGCCACAGCCGAAGTTCTTGTCAGCTACGATGATATCCCCCTGCTTCACCTTCTTGGTGAACTCAGAGTCAATATCCTCCATGCAGTGCATGGCCAGTTCCTTGTGGTTGGAGGTATTGAGATACCTCGCAGGGATGATGACGTCGGTGTCGACGTTATCCCCATATCTGAAGGCAGATCCTCTTGCTTGCATTATCGTCCCTCCTGCACTTTGGCGGGGTCGGCGATGTACCCCTTGATCGCACTTGCAGCGGCTACAGCCGGGCTTGCAAGGTAGACTTCACTCTTCACATGACCCATACGGCCAACGAAGTTCCGGTTGGTGGTGCTTACCGCACGCTCGCCCTCTGCAAGGATACCCATATGCCCGCCTAGGCAGGGTCCGCACGTCGGGGTGGAAACAGCACAACCGCTATCGACAAAGATATCAAAGAGCCCCTCGTTCATCGCCTGCTTCCAGATCTTCTGGGTAGCAGGGAAGATGAGGCACCGTGCCCAGGGGGCGACCTTGCGACCCTTGAGAATGGCGGCAGCCTCACGCAGATCGGTGATATGCCCGTTGGTACATGATCCGATGACCACCTGGTCGATCTTAATCTCACCGACCTCGTCGATGGTACGGGTATTGGAAGGCAGGTGGGGGAACGCTACAGTGTTCTTGATCGTCGAAAGATCAATATCTATCACACGCTCATAGTGGGCATCCTCGTCAGCCTCAAAGATGATAGGCTTGCGCGGACAATGCTCAGCAAGGTAGGCAAGGGTGACCTCGTCAACGGGGAAGATTCCGTTCTTCGCCCCGGCCTCAATGGCCATGTTGGCTACGGTGAAGCGGTCGTCAATGGTGAGCGAAGCGACACCGGGGCCACTATACTCCATGCTCTGGTAGAGGGCACCGTCGACGCCTATCATGCCGATGATATGCAAAATGAGGTCCTTGCCACTGACATAGGGGTTGAACGAGCCGCTTAGGTTGATCTTGATGGCCGCAGGAACCTTGAACCAAGCCTGTCCGCTTGCCATGCCGCACGCCATGTCGGTGGACCCTACTCCTGTGGAGAAGGCTCCAAGGGCACCATAGGTGCAGGTATGGCTGTCAGCTCCGATTACCAGCTCCCCGGCACCCACCAGACCTTTTTCAGGAAGCAGGGCGTGTTCGATGCCCATCTGCCCCACATCAAAGTAGTTGGTTATCGAGTGCTCACCGGCAAACGTCCTCAAGGCCTTGCACTGCTCGGCAGCCTTGATATCCTTGTTGGGGGAGAAGTGGTCGGGAACAAGGGCAACCTTGTCCTTGTCAAAGACCGTCTCTTTCCCAAACTTGGGAAACTCATTGATAGCAACCGGAGCGGTAATGTCGTTGCCCAGCACCATATCAAGATCAGCCATGATCAGCTGCCCTACTCTCACCGAGTCCAGCTTTGCATGGTGAGCAAGAATCTTCTGTGTCATTGTCATGCCCATATTGGCGTCTCCTTACTCTATGTCGTCCGTTGGGTGAATCCCATCGGCGATCAGTTTGTACTCTATACTGTCACTCAAGGCCAGCCAGCTGGCCTCGATTATATCCCTGCTTACCCCGATGGTGGACCAGGTATCCACCCCATCGGTCGACTCGATCAGAACCCTGACCTTGGAGGCAGTCGCACTGCCCGAGTCCAGGACTCGCACCTTGTAGTCGGTGAGGTGCACACTCTTGAGCGTAGGATAGAACTGCTCAAGCACCTTGCGCAATGCCTTGTCCAGGGCATTGACAGGACCTTCGCCCTCAGCTGCCGTTATGGCGCTCACTCCAGCGACCTTCACCTTCACCACCGCCTGATGCGTCGCATCAGAGAGGGGGTCTGCATAGGGCTTGCTGCCCAAGGTCTGGAAGTGCACGAGGGTGAAGAAGGGGCGGTACATCCTCAGGTGACGTCGTATGACCAAGTCAAAGGAGCTCTCCGCACCTTCGAACTGGTAACCTTCCGACTCCAGGCTCTTAAGTTCGTCCATCAACGTAACGGTCACCGGGTCATCCTTGTCCAAGTCAGGGGCGATGGTGGCTATGCGCTTGACCATAAGCGAGCGCCCGGCGACTTCGCTCATCAAAAGCCTGCGCTCATTTCCGACAAGAAGCGGATCGATATGCTCAAAGGAGGAGGGGTTCTTCTGTACCCCGTCGATATGCATCCCCCCCTTGTGGGCAAAGGCACTGCGTCCGATGAAGGGCGTACCGTGGGGAATGCGCACATTGGCAACCTCAGCGACGGCACGGCAGACAGGGGTAAGATTTTCCAGGACTACCCCGTTGAGGCAGTCATGCCCCATCTTGGTCTCCAGGATGGCAATGATGCTGGCAAGGTTGGCATTGCCGCACCGCTCGCCAAAACCAAGCAAGGTCCCCTGCACCTGCCTTGCCCCGCTCTCAACTGCCGCTATGGAGGAAGCGACCCCACACCCGATATCGTCATGGGCATGGATGCCCAAGGGGACCGAGGGGAACAGGCGGGCAGTCTCCTTTGTGATGGAGGCAACCAGGGAAGGAAGCATCCCTCCTCGGGTCTCGCAGAGGACCAGCGTTGATGCCCCTCCATCAAGGGCTGCCTGCAAGGTGGCAAGGGCGTACTCCTTGTTGGCGACAAAGCCGTCAAAGTAGTGCTCGGCATCAAAGAAGACCTCGCTGCCCGACTCCACGATAAAGCGGATGCTCTCCTCGATCATCGCAAGGTTCTCTTCCAACGTTGTCCTGATGATATCAGTTACATGGAAGTCCCAGCTCTTGCCAAAGATGGAGACCACCTTTGTATTGCTCTTCACCAGGTTTTGCAGGTTCACATCATCTTTGGCCTCGGTATCCCTTCTACGAGTCGACCCAAAGCTTACCAGGGTCGCATTCTTGAGACGAAGGTCCTTCGCGCGTTCAAAGAACTGCAGGTCCTTGGGGTTGGAGCCGGGGTTTCCCGCCTCGATATACTGCACGCCCAAGGCGTCGAGGGCGCGCACTATCTTCAGCTTGTCCTCAACGGAGAAGCTGATACCCTCTCCCTGGCTGCCATCACGCAGGGTGGAATCAAACAGGTCGACCTTACTCATTGGCTAGCTCCTTTTTTTTATCGCTATGGCTACTGAGCATGTCATTCTCAAAGTTGGGGGCTGAGGTTACCTTCACCCCCTGCACATAGTGTGGCTGACTCTCATCGAGCATGCGGTTCACCGCAGCCAGACAAGAGAGAATGGAGGCCTCGATGACGTCGGTGCTGACCCCCCTGCCACGGTAGACACCATGGCCGTCGCTGATCTTCACCATGACCTCCCCAAGGGCATCACGGTGCTCGGTGACAGCCTGGAGGTTGTAGTCCTCAAGGCCGAAGGGGTGGCGAATGATCTTCTCCACGGCTCGCAACGACGCATAGACAGGGCCGGTTCCACAGGCAACCTCCTGGTACTTCTTCCCTCCCTTCTTGAGGGTGACGCACGCGGTGCTGGTCATCATGTTCCCGCTGTTGACCACAAAGGAGTCAAGCTCCCACGTGACAGGAGAACTCTTGCTGGTGCTCTCCACCAGGGCGATGAGATCGCGGTCTGTAATGGTCTTCTTACGGTCGGCAAGGTTTTTGAACTCACCAAACAGCCTGACGACCTCGTCCTTGCCAAGGCCGTAGCCAAGGTCGACAAGGCGCTTCTCAAAGGCGTGCTGTCCGCTGTGCTTGCCAAGGACCAAGCTGGTGGTAAGCACCCCCACACTCTCGGGTGTCATGATCTCGTAGGTGAGGCTGTTGGCCATCATGCCATGCTGGTGGATGCCGCTTTCATGGGCAAAGGCGTTGGCTCCCACAATCGCCTTGGAGGGGTTCATCTTCACCCCTGTGATGGAGGTCAGTACCCGGGCAGAGCGGTAGATTTCCTCACTCTTTATATTGGTGGTGAAGTTGTACTCATCCCCGCGCGTCCTGATGGCCATGGCAATCTCTTCAAGGGCGGCATTTCCCGCCCTTTCGCCAATACCGCACAAGGTGCACTCAGCCTGGCGAGCCCCTGCCTGCAGCCCTGCCATAGTGTTTGCCACAGCCAGGCCCAGGTCGTTGTGACAGTGCACAGCAAGGATCGCCTTGTCCACGTTGGGCACACGGTTTACCACAGAGCCCACCATCCTCTTCATGTCTTCGGGGGTGGCGTAGCCCACTGTATCAGGGAGGTTGACTACAGACGCACCCGCCTCTATGACAGCCTCGACAACCTCACAGAGGTAGTCGAGGTCACTGCGCGTGGCATCCTCCAAGGAGAACTCCACCTCGCCACAAAGGTTTCGTGCGTACTTCACCATCGAGACAGCCTTCTCCAAGGCCTGCTCGCGCGTCAGTTTCAGCTTGTATTGCAAGTGCAGGTCACTGGTGGCAAGGAAGGTGTGGATCCTGGGCCTACGGGCCTCCTTCACAGCCTCCCATGCCGCATCGATATCCTTTTTCAGGGCGCGGGAGAGGGAGGCGACTGTCGCCTCCTTCACCGCACGGCTTATCGCCTGCACGCTGGCAAAATCCCCGGGGGACGCTATGGCAAAGCCCGCCTCAAGGATGTCCACACCTAGAGACTCCAACTGCAGGGCCATACGAATTTTTTCGTCAAGGTTCATGCTGTAGCCAGGTGCCTGTTCGCCATCTCTCAAAGTGGTGTCGAAAATGTAGATTCTCTCTTTTTCCATAGTATCCTTCCCAGTATTGGTAATAGTAGTAGTTATTTCTTCAGCCAGCTCATCAGGGAGCGCAATTTAGCCCCGGTCTTCTCCAAGAGGCTCTCACTTTCGATGCGCTTCTTTGCATTGAAGTAGGGTCTTTTCACCTGGTTCTCCAACAGCCAGTTGCGGGCAAAGGTGCCTTCCTGGATATCGGTGAGGATCTCCTTCATAGCCTTGCGGGTGTCGTCGGTGATGATCTTGTCCTGGGTGATATAGTCGCCATACTCTGCGGTGTCGCTGATGGAGTAACGCATGTAGGAGAGGCCTCCCTGGTTGATCATGTCAACGATGAGCTTCATCTCGTGACAGCACTCAAAGTATGCCATCTCAGGCTGGTAGCCAGCTTCCACCAAGGTGTCGAAACCGGCCTTGATAAGGGCGGTTACGCCACCACAGAGGACAGCCTGCTCACCGAAGAGATCTGTTTCAGTCTCTTCTTTGAAGCTGGTCTCAAAGATGCCGGCTCTGCCCGCCCCAAGGCCTTTTGCATAGGCGAGGGCGATATCCTTGGAATCTCCGCTCGGGTCCTGGTGGATGGCGATCAGGGAGGGAACTCCCTTGCCTTCCTGGAACTGGGTGCGCACAGTGTGACCGGGGCCCTTGGGTGCGATCATGATGACGTTTACATCAGAAGGTGGCTTGATCTGGCCGAAGTGGATATTAAAACCGTGTGCAAAGGCGAGGTACTTGCCCTTGGTAAGACCGGCTTCGATGCTGTCGAGGTAGATCTGCCCCTGTTTTTCGTCAGGGAGGAGGATCATGATGACCTGGGCCATCTTTGCAGCCTCGCTAGCGGTGGCGACCTCCAGACCCGCCTCTTGGGCGATCTCCCAGCTCTTTGACCCCTTGTAGAGCCCTACAACCACATCAACACCGCTTTCATGCAGGTTCAGTGCATGGGCGTGCCCCTGGCTGCCATACCCGATAATGGCGACTTTCTTGCCGTCAAGCTTTGAGAGATCAGCTTCCGAATCATAATACATTGTACTCATTGAATCCTATCCTCCGGCCATGTGGCCAATTTGTATCAAGCGCCGCGCGCTCGTTAAGTCCTAGTTCTCGTCTTCACTGTAGCTGATGGAGCTCAACGGCCTTGAACCGCGCTCCAAAGCTGTGATGCCGGTGCGCGACATCTCCACTATCCCATAAGGGCTGAGCAGGTCATAGAAACTCTGGATCTTATCCAGGCTTCCAGTCATCTCAAGAGTTACCGTCGAGGCGGTAACATCGATGATCTTCGCCTTGAAAATCTGGCCAAGCTCGACGATTTCTGTCCTGGTCGATGCTGTGGTGGAGACTTTGACCATGACCAGCTCCCGCTGGATGGACCGACTTGGGGTCATTTCGTAAACCCGCTTCACATCGATAAGCTTGCTCACCTGTTTCTTTATCTGCTCCACGATTTCACGATCGCCGGTGATGACGATGGTGATACGGCTGAAGAGCAAGTTCTCAGTCTCTCCAACCGAGAGGCTGTCGATGTTGTAGCCACGGCGGCTGAAAAGCGAGACCACGCGCATCAACACACCGGGCTGGTTATTTACCAGGATGGCTAAGGTATACCTTTTTTCTCTGTTTTTCATACTTTCTGGCTCCTTTTTTACTATGCAATGGGTATAGGCTATCGATCCCCTGTATGAGGGGAATGTTTCCACGGACCTAACAGATACACTCTGTCGCCGTGGCTAGAGAATAATTAGGCTTACTACGATTAGAAGAAGAGAAATGGGGAGGGCAATAAGAAGGAGGTTTGACAGGATTACGTTGTCGGTGAGAGAGCTGCGCATAAACGATGCACCAGGACAAGAAGAAGTATCTGCACAGGCGAGGGCGCCAGAGTGCGTTCTACTCTTTTTTTCATCTGTATGCTGATTCACCTGCCTTGTAAACCCTTCCACAATACACTCCTCAAAAATGGCTGAATAGCCTTGTAGATGTTTTAACGCGGTTTTCCTCATCGTGTCAACCCTCATAGTAATAAATAGGATAAAATATACATCAAGCAGTATGTTTATGCAGAAAAAATACATTCAACCATACTGATATTGTATGCCCCTTGTTATTTACGCTACACTGTCATCATGGATATAAAGACGTGGAAACTAGGAAAGAAAAACCTGTTTGGGAGGTTGCTGCTCTACTTTATCATAGTACTGATAGTCCCCCTTGGTCTTTTCTCCACCTTCTACACCCTGACAGGAGAGGGCAACCAGGTACGCTACCTGCAAAAGCAGGCCCTGGACATCGTGAGTTTGGATGCCACCCGTCTGGGAGCCATTCTGGACGATTACCGCCACAAGGCCTACTCCATCTCAACTGACGAATTGGTCGTCTCTATCCTGCAAGAGGATATGCTTGATGCGAACACCAGTGCCTCCAGGGAGCTCTACCAGTTGCTCTTTGGAGTGATGAGGGGAGACACCTACCTCGCCAGTGCCCACCTTGTCAGCAACTCCGGCAAGGTAAGGATATCCACGCACGAATTCCCCACAGTCTTTGACCTGCGCTACCAGGGCAATGACTGGGACATGAACAACATCATCAGCCAGCATTCCAAAGCCTCCCAAACTGCTTCGATTATCAGCATCGGGGGGCATAGGACAGCAGAGAATGGACGCCAAGTCCTGACTTCCATTCTCAGGAAGGTCTATGACCGGTCAGGGGAAAATCTGGGGTATCTTGTAGTGGAAATCTATGCCGAAGCTCTGACTGATTCGATCAATACCGACAGGGTGCTCGGTGAGGAGCTGTTGATCGACGGAGAAAATTTTTACGTGTCCTCCCTGACACACCCTGAAAAGTTCGGATCCTTCAAGCTGTTCCCTGAGCTAGCGAGTCTCAAGGGCGACTTCTCCAACAAGGTAGTACAGGAAGGCACCTCCATTTTTGCCACCACCATCATACCGGGAACCTCCCTGGTGCTGGCGGGCATCATAAGTTCAGTCCCCTTCCAGGAGAACCTCAACCAGTGGATCTGGGCCTTTGCCCTTATGATGGGAATAGGAACAGTTCTTGCCATAGCCCTTGCCCTACTCTTCTCCCGCTCCATTACAAAACCCATCAAAGGTCTCGCTTCATCCATGAAGAAGGTGGAGATGGGAAACCTTACGGCCAAGAAGGAGTACTCCAAGATCAAGGAGTTCGCCCAGCTGGACCACTCCTTCAACATCATGGTCGAACAGATCAGCACCCTTATGAACCAGAGTCGTGAAGAGCAACAAAAGGTAGTAGAAGCAGAGCGCAAGGCCCTGGAGAGCCAGTTGAACCCCCACTTCCTCTTCAACACGCTCAATACCATCAAGGCACTGGCAAAGATGCATGGCGAGGAGCAAATCCACACTATCACCATAAAGCTGGGTAAGCTCTTACGTTCAACGATAGACCACCATGAGAGCGAGTGTACCCTCAAGGAGAGCATGGCCTTGATAGACTCGTACCTGACCATCCAGAAAATCCGCTTTGGAGAGAAGCTGCATGTCAAGCTCGAGCTTGACCCCTCCATCGAAATGGTGATGACACCCAAGCTGATAATCCAACCCCTGGTAGAGAACTCTATCGTCCATGGTCTGGAGCCCAAGGCGGGAGAGTGGAACATTGAAGTCAGGGTGCAAGAGCAAAACGGGAGAATTTACCTCACCGTCAAGGACGATGGGGTAGGTTTTCCCCCAGGAACGCTTCCGGATAACCTCGATGACCTTGCAAATTCAACCCACGTTGGTGTATACAATGTATATAGGCGTCTTGTCCTAAAACATGGAAAGAAGATGAGTTTCTCAATCGTATCAAAAGAAAATGAGGGTACTGTGGTTTCCATCTCGTTTCCAAGATACAATGATGTCATAGAAGGGAGTACCGTATGAGTTACACAGTAGTTTTTATTGAAGATGAAAAGATTGTACGAGACGAGATAGTCTCATCCATTCGGTGGAAGCTACTCGGCTTAGAGCTGGTAGGGACTGCCGGTGACGGTCTTGAAGGTGAAAGGCTCATCAAGGAGCTGGAACCAGATATCGTAATTACCGACATCAGGCTACCCGGTCTCGACGGGCTTGCCATGCTCTCCCGCTGTCCGGTAAACCATGCGATTATCTTGAGCGGGCACTCGGACTTCAACTACATGAAACAGGCCATCAGGCTGGGGGTGTTCGACTACCTGCTCAAGCCGGTGGACGACGAGGAGCTTGAAGAGACCCTCGTCAATCTTGTCAAGAAGATAGAAGAGGAAGACCGGGACTTCGAACAGATGAAGCAGAGTAAGAAAGCCAGTGCAGCTGAGCTGATAACCTTGCCTCGCAATGTGAACAATCACGTCATCGACAACACCATAGCCTTCATAGCTGCAAACTACTCCAGCCCCGTTGGCTTGCAGGAAGCGGCGGCCTACCTGGAACTCTCCGAGAGCCATCTCTCCCGCCTTTTCAAGGAGGTCACCGGCTTGAACTTCCTGCAGTACCTCAATGCATGGAGGATCAACAAGTCTGTTGAACTGATGAAGGATCCCAAGCGCAATATCGGGGAGATAGCAACAAACTGCGGCTTCCCTACACCCGGCTACTTTGCCAAGATATTCAAACGCTTCACCGGTCTTACCCCGACTCAGTACAGAGATACGCATAGCGCCCAATAGAATCCACGCTAGAACAATATTCCCTATATGCAACAAGGCCTGTACATCACAAGTGTACAGGTTTTTTTAGAGCCTCCCCAAAGAGGGAAAAAAAGCGCTTTTCCAACAGTTGGCAAGGAAAGCCATGGTATATTGTTGATGAAGAATACCAACAGGTATTCCTAGGTTCCAGAGTCCTAAAACCGACAACATATTGTTACTTCCTCACAGATGACCTGGATACAAATTCAACACAAGAACTGAAACCGTGTAGGTAACAGTATATATACCCCACACGGTATATTGATAAGTAATACCCTGCAAGGTATATATACTTATTTTACCCTCTAGGGTATATTTGATACAGTAATATCATAGGAGGTCCTCATGGAACATCTTATACTTACCCCTTACCAACTCGCAATGACTTTAAGAAACCGACGTAAAGCATTGCGTCTTACGCAAGTTGAGGCTGCAGAAAAGGTTGGGTTGCTTCCCAAGACTATATCTGCCCTAGAGAACAATCCAGAACGATCCACGCTCGACAGTTTTCAGAAACTCCTTTCAGCACTCGATTTCGAGTTAATCTTAAAACCAAAAACCAGAGAGGAAGATTCTTCCCAAAAAGGAGAGTGGTAGCATGGGCAAAACTTGGGATGTCTGGATGCATGAGAAATAGCTGGCAATGGATACAAGAACCAAGGATGGCCATCTCTTCAGATATACTGATTCCTGGCTTGTCAGCCCAGCAGCACGTCCTCTTTCGCTTTCGCTTCCTTTGGCCCCTTCTTCTGTGCCACTGCAAGGAAACAAAAGGATGGGCTATCAAGCCCATCCTTTTGTCATACATAAACTAATTTCATACTCTAGAGACCGAATACCTCAGCCAGTTTCTGGGAGGCACTCTTCTCAATGCTATCAGCATAGAGCAGACACTTCACACCCAAGGTGGAAGCCTGGACAATGTTCTCCTCGTAGTCATCCACAAAGTAGGCCTTGGCTGCCTCGACCCTCTCTTTCTTCAAGATATATCCAAAGAACTGCCTGGAAGGCTTTGAGATGCCCATCTCATGGGATGCATAGGCCTTGTCAAAGAGCGCCAGGGCCCCCATCCTCTCCAGGATGTCCCAGTGGGGGGCAAAGGTGTTCGAGGCGCAGACTACGCGCTTGCCTTGGGCCCTGAGGGTCTTGATGAGCGAAACTACCTCATCATTGAAGTGTGGGGTAAACTCCGTTGCAAAAGGATTGCCCTCCACCTTGACGCCGAACTTGGTTTGCACATGCTCCCAGTAGGACTCTATGGGCAGGGTTCCATCCATCATGGCAAAGTCATAGTTGCGGTAGTCAGCCTTGAACTCATCCTTGTCGATGCCCAGACGCCGGGATACTTTTCCCAGCATGTGGATGTTCTTTACCACCACATTTCCCATGTCGAACATGAAGAGTTCACACCCTTCTATAGAATCATTGATGAAGGAGAGGTGGGGGCGAAGGTCTCTAGCATTTTTCATGAGCAGGTCAGCCTTGAGCTCAGGATTGGGGGATGCGCTGCCTATACCCATCTGCCTCGCTTTTTGTATGCTCCCCTGGTTTTTGGAAACCAACAGGTAGCGACTATAAGGAAGATCGCCTACGGGCGGGAACATCTCCAAGCTTGGACACAACTCCAACAAGGGGGCGAATAGTGGATCGCTACTGGGAATATCGGTACAAATTCTATCAAACATACTTAACCCTTCCTTGACTCATATACAGCCGAGCCACCTATAAAGTACTTGGTAAGTGACATGAAAAGCAAGAACATAGGTATCGATGCCAGCAGAGCCGCTGCCATCATAGCCCCTTCGTCGGTGCTTCTCTCCAAGGCAAAGTTGGATATGTACTGGGGTATGGTCTTCATCTTGTCACTCTGGCTTACCAAGAGGGGCCACAGGAGGTTGTCCCACTGCCCTCTGAAGGAGAGGATGGCCAAGGTCGCTATTACCGGCTTGCAGTTGGGAAATACAATCTTGACGAATATACCGAACTCACCCATGCCATCGACCCGTGCTGCATCAAGGAACTCGGAGGGGAAAGTGGTCAGGTACTGCTTCATCTGGAAGATGCCGAAGGCACTTACCAGGAAGGGAAGGATCAATCCTATATAGGAGTTCTGGATGCGCAGCACCATCACAACCATATAGAGCGGAATCATGATGGCTTCAAAGGGGATCATCATAGTTGCCATGATCATCATGAAAACAGCGTTTCTTCCCTTGAAATTAAACTTGGCAAGACCGTAGCCGGTGAGGGCGGCAAGCAGGACAGTGGTCACTGCGACCGTGGTGCTGACGATCAGGGAGTTGGCGATATTCCTGAGGAAAATGTAGGTTCCATCATTGCCCTTGATCGCCTTGGCAAAGTTCTCCCACTGCAAACCCTCAGGAATCCAGTTGAACGGCATGCGCACTATCTGGCGAGAGCTCATCATTGATGCTGTGATCATGAAAAGAATGGGCATCAGGGTAAAGAAGAGCATGATCAACAAGAAGAGAGCTATCAATGCCTTGGGCAGGGTTATTTGTTTAAGTTTGTACATCATCTTCTCCTAATATTCCACATTCTCGCTCTTGGTGGTCCTGAACTGGACCAAGGTCAACGAGAGCATAAGGATGAATAGCACAATACTCATAGCACTGGCCCGACTGAGGTACTGCTGTTGAATACCGGTAACATAAATATTGAAGGTAATGACGTTGATGGGAGCCCTTGGAGCTCCGTTTGAGTAGAGCATGTATTGGGTGCTGAAAGTCTTCAGGCACTGCAACATGGCCATGACGGAGACCAAGACGACCGTAGGTTTCAAAAGAGGGAGGGTTATCCGCCAAAAAGCCTGCCATTTGTTTGCACCGTCTATGGTAGAAGCCTCATAGATGGCGGGAGGAATGGAGGCAAGGCCGGTGATGAAGAGGATGACAAAGTACCCTATATACTTCCAAAAGTAGATTACCATCGTGGAGACCTGCTCCATGATAGGATCGACCAGCCATTGATGGTCAGTTCCCGGAGTCCTTAAAAGGGCGTTCACCCACTGGTTTCCCAAGCCTCTTGGGTCAAAGATAAGCATCCAGATGGTGGCAGCTACTACCGAGGAGAGGATTGCAGGACAGTAGTATGCAATTTGCAAAAACTTCTTGGCCTTGTTACTGGCTAGCTGACTGATAAACACCGCTATAATCAGGCTCAAGATTAAAAGGGGGATGAAGGTGCCCAGGGTAAAAACCATGGTCGACTTCAATGAATTGATGAATGAGAGCTCATTGCTTGCCGTCGCAGGATTGAAAAGCCTGCGAAAGTTGTCTAATCCAACAAACTTAGGGGGAGCCTTGCTCAGTGCCATCCTATTGAAAAAGCTCATATAGAAAGCATTCAAAATAGGATAAAAATTAAAAACAGAGAAGAATACCAGGGAAGGGATTACAAAGACCATTCCCCATCGCGCCTGTTTTTTCTCGATGCTGTAACTTTTCTTGGAACCCATAGAGACTCTCCTGGAAAGGGGGCAGTCTAGCCCACTTTAAAAATATGGATTTTGTTGAGCCTGCATAGAAGCCCAAGCTGATAGATATGTAGATGGTAAAGGTACAAGAGAAGAGCAAAGAAGAGGTTCTGCCGGCCAAGCCGGCAGAACACTTCACGTACACGCACTATTGCTCGTCAATGATCTCTTGTGCAGAGGCTCTGAGGGTGGCAAGGGCCTTTTCAGGACTCACTCCACTGAGCATGACCGATTCAACAGCATTGCGAATCAGCGACTGGATCTGGGCGGAGTTCTCTCCGTAGTAGATCATGTGTGAACGGTTCATGTCATCAATGAAGACCTGGCTGTAAGGCATATTCTTCAAGGTGTCAGAAGCAAACAGGGCCTTGGTAGGCTGGATGATGTTTCCACCACGGGTCAGATAATCCTCACCATGGCTGAGCAGGAAGCCGGAAAGTTTCCAGGCAGCCTTGCGAACAGCAGGGGAAGAGTCGGCATTGACCATGAAGAAGTGACCATAGTAGCAGGCGGCAACGTCACGAACGGCATCCTCGAACACGGGGTAAGGAATAACCATCCACTCACCACTGTTGAAAAATGCAGGATTGTCTTTTTCGATTCGTCCTTCCTGGTAGAGACCAGTGTGGGCCATGGCAATGTCATTGTTATCCTTGTTGAACAAGTTACGGGCATTCTTGTAGGTAGGAGAGCCTAGGTTGCGTCCACTGGGTCCCCACTCCTTCATATAGGTAAGGGCCTTGATCCAAGCATCATCCCCGATGATGGCTTTCTTGCCATCGGCGCTCAACAAGTCACCACCAAGCTGCTCAACCATAGGAACAAAGAATGTCAGATAATAAGGATAGCGGAAGTCAAATCCGCGGCGAACAAGGATGTCGCCATCACGGATGACAAGCTTCTCAGAGATATCTGCCATCTCTTCCCAAGTCTTGGGATAATCCGTTTCGGGGTTGAGACCTGCAGAGCGGAAAACCTTCTTGTTAAGGTAGATGGACCAGTTGGTCAGTTCAAGGGGAAGGCCATAGACCTCTCCATCGACGGTTACTGTATCCAAGACGCCAGGGATATATTTGTCAAGCAAATCCTGCTTGTTTGCATATCCTGCAGCCTGATAGTCGACAGGAGCTACACGGTGGTTGGAGATGTACGCATACTGGTTCTCAATGGGAAGGTTGAACATATCAGGTCCCTGGTTAGCGGCAAACGCTGTCTGGACCAGTTCAATCTGCTTCACAGAAGCCTGTGTAGAGCGAACAACGGTGATATTGGGGTACATCTTCATGAACTCTGCGATCAACTCAGTCTCAAGCTGGGTCCTTGCAGGATCTTCATGTGTCCAATACTGGACAGTTACCGGAGCGTTCTCATCCAAAGCAGTTTCCTTTGCACCAGCGGCAAAAACAAACGAAGGGATAAGGAGCGCCAAAACTACGAACAATAGTAATGATTTTTTCATACTGACCTCCTAAAGTCATTTATACTCTAAGTATACCAGAGCCTTCTCCCACTTCACAAGGCAAGGGTTTTGTTGTTTACAGTGTATTTTTCACACAAAAAATGCCACCTTATATATCAGTGGCAATATTGTATTGTAAACAACACGAATGTCTTAGCAAGGACTATTTCGTCAGGTGGTCACTCTTTTTTCTTCTCATGTTTTTGCATGAAGATGGCAAGCTTCTCCATGGTCTCGCTGGAGATGTCATGCTCGATAAGGCAGGCATCCTGTTCTGCTACAACAGGATCGACACCAAGCATTTCACTCAGGAAAGTGGTAAGGGTCTTGTGGCGAAAATAGACCTGCGATGCCTTGATCTCCCCTTTTTCCGTCAGCTCGATATCTCCATAGGTCTCCTGATGGACATACCCCTTGGACATGAGGATTTTCATTGCCCTATTGACGCTAGGCTTTGAAACACCCAGACGGAGGGCTACATCAGTAGTCCTCACTCTACCCTTCTCCTGGTGAATAGCCAAAACGGCTTCCAGGTAGTCTTCTCCAGATTTTTGCAT
>CAZPOJ010000035.1:0-22210 GCA_964588005.1 uncultured Sphaerochaeta sp. | reverse complement strand
ACCCATCCATACAGACAACAAACCCTCCACCTACGATAGGCAGAGGGGATTAGAGTGCTCTCAACGCTTGTTTAAAACCGCTTTGTCACATTCGTTCCTTAAAAGGAACCCTTCTGTTGGGACATCGCTCTTTTTCACAATATGCGCAACTTTCATAGTCTATGGTCGGGGAAGCAAATATCAAGCCACTGATACTTTTGTTCGGTAGCATAAGAAAACTCTCAGTAAGAGAGACTCCAATATCTTCGGATCCTCCCATAATTCCAAACAAACCCTGCTGCTCCTCAATCGGCCAGATATCCACATTGCCTGAACCAGGATTAAGACTCTGGGGTCTTGATATCCCGCATGTTTCCCTACAATAGGCCATCAGGGCAACCCGTGCGTCCCGAAGCCCCTGTTGCTTGATAGCGTCAACCCAGTAGGAGGCAAGCATATCCATGTGGGAGACATCAAGGCTTTCCAACTCATCACCGCATGTTGCCACATAGGCAAACACTCGGTGCACATCACTCAATACCCGCAAGGCTTTCCCGGTGAATGCAACACCATCTATGGTGATCGATGGTTTCCCATCGACCACAGAGTGGCTACTGATAAACCGTTCAGCGATGAGTACTTTGGGTTGCAAGACCTCTTTTGCTTTTTCATATACCAGAAGTGCCTCGTCCTGGGCATCATCCAGGTCGTCAAAACGAACACTTCTTTTGTACTGGGCCAAAGAGGGCTTGAAGGCAGGCTGTAGAATAATTCTTTTTTGTTCCATCAGACTCTTATCTCGCTTATTTAAGGGTGTTCAACACAGGTTGAGGGGGAATCACCTAAAGAGGCCCAAGTCTGTTGCAACAGTGAGACTGCATCGACAGACGGGTTGTAGAGGAATATGACCCCCATACTAAAAGCGGCAGGCTTGTCTATCAAGCCAAGCTTCACATGCTTCCCCACAACATCGACCAACATGACCTTGCCAGCCTCTTCTGCAGGTAAAAATCCTTTTATGCGTAACATCTTTGGTGCCACTGCGGTAAAAAACTTCTCCAGCTCAACGATACTACCCGGCTGCTCAAGCATAAAGACACAGTTCTTAGGTCGTCCTTGCACACCCCACCCCTGGTAAGGGGTAGGGTCCTGGAGGGTTGCAGGAGAGTAGATATGCTGTGAATCGAACTGCTTCATCATCTCCTCATCAACCAGACCAAAGCTTGTAATAAAAATAGGAGCATGGGGCTTAAGCGACTCGATACTCGCTATGGTAGCTTTAAGAGTCTCTTCACTGACCAAGTCGCTTTTATTCACAATAAACCAGTCACTGAAAACAACCTGCTCCTCTACAGCCTTGAGAGATTGGGAAAGGATATGATAGCGCTCGGCATCGACAATGCAGACCATCCCACCATAGGTAAAACCCCCCTTCCCCTGGTCAATAATTATGGAAGCAATTTCCAAGAGGGGAACCGGTTTGGCAAGGCCAGAAGCCTCAACAAGGACAACATCAACATCATACTTACCCATCTCAAGGACACTTTTAATAAAGGATCCAGACAAGCAACTGCAAAAGATCTGTCCCCCGCTCAGGCTCTTTGTTGAAACTATATCACCTGTTCCTTTGATCATTGCATCATCGACGGTGATGGCCCCAAAGTCATTGAGGATGAGGCCAATCTTTTTATCTTTGAACTGGGTGAGCAAGCTATTGATTACACTTGTCTTTCCTGAACCCAGAAACCCGGTGAGAATATAAAAGGGGACATTTTTCTTCATTACAGTACCTTTTTGATTTTAGCAATAAGTTCTTCCCTGCTTGGAATGATCGAGGAGTATTGCAACTCTCCATTGATATAGATACTCGGCAACTTTTCCACTCCCATGACACGACAGCGTGCAATGTTCTGCTGTGTAGTATATTTATACTCTACAAGGTCGATATTCTCGCTCATCACCCCCACTGTATCAGTGGCAGCTGCAAGCATGTAGGTGCATGCGGCACACGTTGCAGAGTCGAGGGTGAACACTTCGACCAAAGGCCTTTCCAGGTTCTCATAATCAGGGAGGACACCGGTGAAGGGGACCTCTTCCTTGGTATAGTTCGCCACCATAGCGCGAGCACTCTCTGTCTCATGGACCGCATGCTCAATAGCTATGACATTTTCAATGGGAATATCATAGGGCATATCACAACCGGGGGAGATGATAAGGTGACCTGGGGGCAGTGAATCAATGAGGTCGACAACAATCTTCATATTATCCTGTTGATTACCAAACAACATCACCGAAGTAAGGGGGATGTTTCCTCCAATGGTGATGCCATAGGTATCTGTGATAGCTTTGGCATCCTTCAAGGATACATTCTCGTCAACTGACATGCTATCGGGCTTTGTCTTGCACATCGGCTCGATATTCATCGTAGCATTACCACAGACAAAGAATGAGGACCTAGCACCATCAGCTCTGATATGGTTAAACAGATCGGTGAAGGGAGCATGCATGAACTCTTCAAAGTGAGCCGGTGATATCTGTGATATCAAGGGGTCGACCACAGCGACGATATCAATACCTGCCTCTGCCAAATAGGTCGAAACAGCTTTGATGACGTCTGTTGCATAGGCCATCAGGGCTTGGACATACTCGGGCTCCAAGATCATGTCCATGAAAATCTCAGTACCCCGCAGATGGGAAGCCAAGGTAAAAGGACCACAACAAATACCATACAGGGCTGTTGTATCACCGATGAGAGGTTTCAGCTTCCTGATAGCATTGAGGTGAGTCTTTAATCTTCCCTCGTCAGCTGAAGGTATCCTGGTAGGAATCTCCGTAGTCTCCCCCAAAGGGTGGGTCTTTACAGTAGGAGGGCTATCCTCACTCCACAACAGCTCACATCCAAGCAGTTCTGCCTCTATCTGGAGGTCAAACATAACAGGTTGGCCATCGGGCTGGTACAGCTTGTTCACCTCAAGTGCTGCTTCAACTAAGGCATCCACCTCTGTTGAAACCTTAATTGCATTGTAGCCCATCAGCTGACCCGCATGCACTCCTGTGAAAGGAACCCAGGGCAAGCGATCGGTGGGAAGCCCCTCTATCGTATTAAAAACTCTCTCTTTACCTGTCATTATCTACCTCTTTATGCTATCTCTTTACCGAGTTGCAGTGCCGAACATGCTATGCAATTACCCTTGTGCTTGATCGCCTCTTCCGCAAACAGGGAGGAAGGCACCAGGATCTTACCAATGTCGTGCAGGGCCACTTGCTTTCCTTAGCATTCATTACTAAAACTTTCTCCTATATATAGTAATAGAGTTATATCCCGCACTCTATAAATATGTTACTATTTCTTACACTATATTACGATTACACATAAAGCTCACCCATCACTGTGAATTTCATGCCTGGTAGAGGGAAACTGTCCCGCCTGCTTACGATATTTCCCCGGGGTAAGCTTGGTTATCTCCTTGAATACCTTGGAGAAGTAACTTTGTTCCTCAAAGCCCACCAGGGAAGCGATCTCAATGAGGGATATAGAGGTGTCGAGCAACAGGTGCTGAGCCTGTTCGATGCGAACCTTGTTCACATAAGATGAGAAGGAGATCCCCATGCGTGTATTGAAGAGATTGCTGAAATAATTCGGGCTCAATCCTGCACTGTCGGCAACCTCATCCAAGCTAAGATGACTACTATAATTGGCATGTATATACCGTAGGGCCTTTGCAATAGTAGGATCATATTCCTTATCCATTGAGACAAACACCATCTCCATATATGAATGCAGAACTTTAGCGAGCCAGACAGAGATACCCTCCAAGGAAGAGTAGTGCCGTATCTCTTTTTGGCATAGCAAGCTCTTTGCCAGCACCTCCTCTTGATTTGCTCCCCCCCGTACAGCAGCCCTTGAGAGAAGCGATATGATCTCCATCACCCTGAAGGAGATGCGCTCAAGGGAGTTGCCACTGGCAAAAAAGATGCTGCCAAGCAGTTCATTCATAAGGGTCATCGCCTGTGCCTTGTCACCCCAGCGAATAGCCTCTTGCAGAGCGTGTTCCTTTTCTATCGGGTAGCAGCAGACCCTGTCCTTCTTCTCACTTTTAAGAAGCTGTATGCTCTCTGAAAGGCGAGACTGCAACTCCAGGGAGTGACGTTTTTCAACCATATGGTGTTCACTATAGCCAGATGCCCATCCTGAACACATCCGCAACACTTCAGAGAGGCTGTGGACTCGCTTGATGTCTATGTGGGGAATAGCATCCAAAACCTTCATAAGTGCTTCTATATCACCAATAGACGCTAGCTCATCTTCTTCCAAGATCTCACTGGTATCCAGGGTTCTTACAGGACCAGCGATAATGGCGTAATCCATCCGACCATGCATAATGACAGGACTAACCCAGTACAACATGGAAATAAGGCCAAAGTAGATGTACGAACCGCCAAAGCGTTCAGACAACACAGCACTATGGAGGTGAGTCTCCAGGCATCTCTGTTTCCAGGAGGGGTCGATAAGAGTGAAAAAATGTTCTCTGCCACTATCCCCCACTTCCCAAATAGTCTGGTGAAAAACATCCAAGACCATGCACGTGATACCGGTAGCACTGCTATAGTGGGTGGCAATCTCCTTGATGCCACGAGGGGTATCCATACCAACCATCATAGGGATTCTTCCATGAACATCATAGCTTCTATATAGTACTCATTGAACAGAGCCGAAGAGGATAACTCAATGTACTGTGCCTGCACCCGAATCTGTTCGACCTGAGATGCTTCTCCTTCTATAAGAAGCAGATCAAGGGCACCTCTTCCCGCAGCATTGCCAATCGCAACGATTTTTTCATCGGCAACGTGAGGCAGCAGCCCTATTCGCTTGGCGCTCGTTGCATTGATGAAAGAACCAAATCCTCCTGCAATAACAACAGAGCCCAAATCGGAGACTTCAAGCTCCGCCTGGGTAAGCAGCACTGCACTGCCTGCGGCAATAGCAGCTTTTGCCAGCTGCACTTCCCGCACATCTGCGTGGGTAAAGCTCACCGTATCGGTGAGGCGAAAAGCAAGGCCGCCACTGCCCCTATGAAGATAGTTCCCGGCTAGCGGATGATCGCCATCCATCGCGCCCGTCTCATCAACCAGGCCAAGGTGCAGCAACAAGGCCAGGATATCAATGATGGCCGACCCACAGATACCAACGGCCGACGCTCCTCCGATCGTACTGTGGGTAACAAGGCCCTCGTCATCGAGCCATACACGATCAATGGCCCCCTCGACAGCCCCCATCCCTTGGGATATGGATGCTCCCTCGAAGGCAGGCCCTGCAGCAGATGAGCAGCAATGAAGGTCTTTTCCATCAAACAGGGCTATCTCACCATTTGTCCCAATATCGATATACAGTACAGGAAGGGTTCCCTCCATAATATGTGAAGAGCGTACTCCCACCAGCACATCGCTACCAATATAGGCAGAAACTCCGCCGGGAAGGATAAGGCGAGCCTGGGGGAAATCAATAAATCCAACCTCAGAGGCTTGCATCTCCAGCGCTCCCTCAATACTGGTGAGAAAAGGAGCGACTGCTATCCCTGAAGGGTCTTTTCCTGCAAGGAGGTGGATCATGGTAGGGTTTCCTACTATGACAAACTCCTTGACCGTTTCTGGTTCCAGAGAAAAGCTGGCTAGCAATTCCTTCATGAGAAGATCGAGTTGCTTCACCACTACTTTTTGCAGCTGCGCAAGTCCTCCAACATGTTCGTTTGTATATTGGATTCGGGTAATGACATCCCCACCATATGAGGTTTGCGGGTTTAGACTGGACCGATGGTCAATAACCTCACCGGTATCAATCCGAGCCAAAAATACTACTATGGTAGTGGTGCCAATATCTATCGCAAATCCATAGGAGGGAGAGGAGAATCCCCTTCTTCCCTGCCCAGATAGAAATCTTTCTTGAAATGTTGAGACAACTTGGGCTTGTCTTGTACTGCCGACAAGGGCAATGGTCACATCTTGTCCTGCCTCAGGCTTCATTCTGCAAGCAAGCCGAATGTGCTGGTCTCTGACAGAAGCGTGCAACAGCCTCGTTTCATCAGGATGCAGGGGCAAAGGCGGTTCGCTTATCTCCTGCACGAGGCATTTGCCACAAAGACCATTGCCTCCACAGGGAGCAGGGATACCCCCCACCCCTGCATCAGAGAGCACATCGAGAACACTCTTCCCTTCTGCAATGGGAAGAAGCACTCTCCTTCCCTCTCCGATAACTGTAAGCATGCCGTGTTGAGCCATATTTCCCTATCCTTTTTACCAGTCTAGCACAAGAGAAATAAGGGTATGGACGTGGTAAAACTCTTATGTGAAGAGCAGTTTCTTATAGAGCACTGGAACATATGCCTAGAGGCAGTATGTTCCAGTGTTTTGTATCTTTATCAATACTAATAATGATTGATTCTCTTATGCTATCTCTTTACAGAGTTGCAGTGCCACCTCTGCGGCTGTTGCTGCATCGGTTGTATATGCATCCGCTCCTATCTTCTCCCTGAAGGAGTCAGTTACAGGAGCTCCGCCTATCATTATCTTGACGCGATCACCCAGGTTTGCTTCCTGGACTGCCTTCACCACCCCCTCCATCTCACGCATGGTTGTGGTTAGCAGAGCCGAGCAAGCTATGATATTGGCATTGTGTTTGATCGCCTCTTCCACAAACCGGGAGGGAGGCACATCGGTTCCCAAATTGATGACTGTCAGGCCCTTGCCTTCCATCATCATAGCCACCAGGTTCTTGCCAATGTCGTGCAAGTCCCCCTTGACCGTCCCTATCACCACAGTCCCACGGCTTACCATGTTGTCTGCAACAAGCAGGGGCTTGAGAATTGTCATCCCGGCATTCATCGCCCGTGCAGCGATGAGGACTTCAGGAACAAAGACTTCGTTGTTCTTGAACTTCTCCCCGATGATGCTCATGCCCGCAAGCAAGCCCTGGTCAAGGATGTCTTCTGGTTTCATCCCTTCGTCGACCGCCTGCTGGGTCAACTCCTTCACGTCCTTTGCCTTGCCCTTTTGCAAAAACTCCGAAAGCGCCTTCATGTCAGCCATACATACTCCTCCACATATTTAGTATACGTAGTAGCTTGACCCACGAAGCTCTTGTGTTTGTCATCAATCAAGGTTTCCTGGCTTACGCATCAAGTCTCCCTTACGCCTTCCCAGTTTCCCAGTGGCCTTGTAAGTTTGTCTGCGATCACAGTGACGGGCTCGTGAAGGATTCTCACCTTGCTTCCCTTGGAATTGATTATTAAAACTCTATATCATATATAGTAATAGAGTTATATTCTACACTCTATAAATATATTACTATTTTTTATAAAATATTACCATACACCCTCTTCGTCTCTATGGAAACTCTCTGCAGAGTGGCTTGTACAGGATGTGACAAAACCCAGAGGGATCCTCCGGGCTTTGTCTACCACCTATTTCTTTTCTTTTCCTTCTCATTCCCGATCAGTATTGCAGCCTTCCTACTCCGCCTTCGCTAGCTCACTGAGCAAGGCTTCACATACCAGGTACATCCTGGGGATGTGGAAAGGACCCTTGTACATATTCCCCTTCAAGGGGGTGGAAAGGGAGTTGTCATGGTGCAGGTAGCCATACCACTCACCAAACTCCTCATCGACGAAGTTATCCTTGATATACTGGTCGACCTCGCTGAACTGCTGGAGGTACTGCTTGTTGTCTGTGAGGGTATACGCCATCAGGTTGGCAATGGCTGCCTCACACTGCGGCCACCAGAACTTCATATCGTGCCAGTACTCGGTAGCGCTCTTGCCCAGGGCATCGCGGAAGTAGATGATGCCTTTTTTCTCAGCATCCCATCCGATCTTCCACATCCAGGTGAGCATCTTGACTCCAAGCTCTTTGAGAGACTCGTCGTTGTTGCGATAGCGGGCCTCACGCATGATGAACCAGGCACCCTCGATGGCGTGACCGGGGTTGAGCAGTCTCCCTTCGAAGTGATCAAGCTCCAAGGTCCCGTTTTCAGCGCACTGCTCCACTACGATCTCCAGTTCGGGACGTACAAAATACTCCTCGATCTCAGCAAGCAGACCATCTATGAAACGGGTAAGCTCCTCTGTATGCTCGGGGCACGCCTCGCGCAGTTCCTGTGCCGTGTTGAGCAAGATCATAGGAACACCAAAGCCCTTGGATGCACGCATGGACTTGGGAACCAGGATATCGTCACTGGCAAGAATCTTCAGTACAGTCTGGAAGAGGTCGTACGCCTTGGTGGCATACTCCTTCTTGCCAAAGGCCCTGCTGTAAGAGGCGAACCCTATGATGGCAAAGGTCTCGCTGAAGACGTAGCGAATACGCTTTACCACAGGGGCTCCTTCACGGCTGACCCTGAAGTACATCCTCCCGTCAGAGGGATCAAAGCCAAACTGCTCGATGAAGGAGACTAAGGAGGTGCAGACCTCCCGGTACTCATCTTGCCTGTCATAGAGCCGTGCAGCCTCACTGAAGGACCACAGGGCCCTTCCCTGGAACCAGATGGACTTGTCCGATTCCAACAGGGAGCCATCACGATCGAGGCCAGTGAGCATCCCGCCATACTCCCGGTCAAATCCATGATCCAACCAGAAAGAGAGCACGTTGTCCAGGAGCATCGTTTGATACTCGTTGGCAAGAACTGTAAACTTTTTTTTCATACTCCACCTCACCTATCTTTCAATTTGTATTCTATCCCTGTGTTGTGCTCCACTGCAGAGTCTTCTCTTTACTCTGCCTTGAAGACTTCCAGCACATCCATAGCAGAGGAGAACCTCACCAGGTCAGCCCTGTATCCAGGGATGACAAAACCCCTATCTGTCTGAGAGAGCACCCGCAAGGGGTTCTCCACTACAACCTTGAAAAAAGAACGCCTGTCCAGCAAACCCTCATGATACAGCTTCTTCGCTGTTTCACTGACCAGGGAAGCAGAACCTATCAGGATATCACTGTCGCTGTAGTAGCACGCCTTCCCATCGCTATACATCTTTTTTCCAAGGTATCTGCCCTCACCTTTGCCCATACCGGCAAAGCTCATCGCATCGGAGATCAAACAGAGCCTCTCTGTGCCAAGGGTATTGATGGTCATATCCACGATAGCGGGATGTACATGCACCCCGTCACAGATAAGCTCATATGTTGCATGGGAAAAAGAGCTCAGAAACGGCATGGCCGCCAGGCCAGGCCGTTTATGGTCAACAGGGCTCATCGCATTGAAGAGGTGGGTAAGATGGTTCTTGTTCCGAGGGCGCACCCCCTGCAGAGCACAATCACTATGACCATAGGCAACAACAACCCCGTGCTCTTCCAGTGTGAGGGTCAATTCTTCACTATGGGAGAGTTCTGGGGCTATGGTCATAGAGGTAACAAGAGGACGTCCACCCACCTTGATGGCAAGAATCGCATCCAAGTACTCCCTGTCAAAAGCCCTGATACCGGAAGGCAGGATACCTCCCTTCTTCTCCGGGGCGATGAAAGGGCCCTCAACATAGACACCAAGCAGGTGGAAGGCTAAAAATAAACTCTCATCCAAGGCGCCCTTGATCGCATGCAACAGATCCAAGTCCATGACAACAGCGAGCTGGAAGGACGTGATACCCTTTTCTGCAAGAAACAGGGCAAGCCCTTCCAGATTCTCTTGTATATTGCCCCCACTGGAGTCAAAGCCCCCTCCCCCATGGAGGTGCATATCAACGAGCCCGGGTCCTACCAGCTCCCCCTTGGCATCAAAGCAGGCAAGATTGTGCAGCTTAGCTGCATCATGCTTGCCCACGTACGTGATAATCCCCTCCTTAACCACAATGGTGGTATCAGGAAAGAGGGTATCCTCTTTAAGGACGAGAGCATTGATGATCGCATAATCCCTATCCTGGTGAACCATAGGCTACTCATCCACATCAGGGGCGTTGGTTTTGTACTTGTAGGTAAAGTGGAATAGGAGACTTGCCATGAAAGCATCGTAGTCACGATCACGCAAAGCTTCATAGATATCCCTATGCTTCTTAATCCTTAAAGCCTTGCTATCAACAACCTTGCCCCTAAAACTACGGTCGCACTCCCAGGCAGAGTCCAGATAGGCTATCAGCATCTTGTTGTCAAGGTTCTCATACATGCACTGATGAAAATACGCATCAGAGTCATAGAAGTCCTCATACTCTTCAAAAGTCTCCATAGACTTTACACAATCCTCCATCCGGTTGAGCTGGTCATCTGTGATGGAATCAAAACACTGCTGGGCAAATCCTATCTCTAAGACCTTACGCACCTCCAGTGACTGCCTCAAGAGGTCCCCTCTATCCTCTATGAGGTTGAGGAACATGCAGGTGGAAAGGGAACTGGGGGAGAAGGCGTTCACCACCATACCTACCCCGGGCTTGGAGCTCACCACCCCAAGAATCTCAAGGGTCTTGATGGCTTCCCTGAGCACATTCCTGGAGACACCCAAAGCTTGGGAAAGCTCCATTTCTGTGGGAATCTTATCCCCGGGCTTGAGATTATTCTTCAAGATATAACGACGTAGTTCATCATATACCTGGAAATACAGCTTCTTACTCTTCAAATTCTTCATTATCAAGTCCTTAAGTCCTATAATCAGAGATGCACACATGTATCAGTTAGGAACTAAAGCAAAATCTATCACATCCTGTCAATGAAAGCGATATGAGTTTTTCCCTTGTGCTCTTTCTGCAACTCCAAACAGAAACCATTGATGGTATCCATAAGTTCTTCACTTGGAGCGGCAAAGGGACGCCGTGAGTATCCTGCATCCACTCCTAGGGTGGTGATGAGTCTCTTCATGATAGGAAAGATGTCCCACTGCACAAAGTACCGCATCACGTGCGTTGCAATCTTCTGGATCTCAAAGGCTGCCACATACTCACCCTTCTGGGCAAGTTTGTAGATCTCTAGAAACGTTTCAGGCATAAGGTTGTAGTAGGAACCGATCAGGCCGTCGGCACCAGCAAGAAGCCCTTGGGTCGCCATCGGGTCACACCCGGAGTATAGCATGAATTCTGGTCCAAGCTCTTGTTTTAGGGCAGACATGTCGTCATGCTCGCGTCCGGTGAACTTCAAGCCCTGCACATTTTCAATGGTGGCAATGCGCTTGATCAGGGCATTGCTCATCACGCCGGCAAGGCTGATATTGTAGACGATCATGGGGATTGCTACACTTGCAGAGATGTCCTTGTAGTAGTTGAAAACATCATCGCCGTTGAACTTGTAGTAAAATGGGGGAACAGAGGAGATTGCATCAGCGCCTGCTTTTTCAGCATGCTGTGCAAGGTCGATGGAGTTCTTGGTACCGATAGCACCGACGTGCACAATGACAGGAATCCTTCCCTTGACCTCATCGATGACAGTTTCAGCAACAGCCTTGCGCTCCTCTGCTGTCATCAAGAACCCTTCACCGGTACTGCCGGTGATATACAGACCATGGACCCCGGCTTCGATGAGATGCCTCACCAGAGCCCGTGTCCTTGTCAGATCAAGTTCTTCCTGTTCGTCAAAGGGGGTGAGCATCGCAGGGATCACCCCCTTGATAGCTGTAATGTCAAACCTACTCATACCCTTTCTCCTCTATACTTTGCAAGAAAGGCACTCTTTCCCTCTATCGGGGCATTCAGATGCTCGCAAAAGGCATCAAGGTCCAAGGTACCGATATCAATGCCCTGATCTTCGACAGCCTTCTCAAGCTCGGCATAAAAATCAAACGTCCCACCGGACCAAATAGTCTTGGGAAATACGGGAAACGCTGAATTCCTATGAGGATTGGGAATATAGGGGGGCAGGACAATAAAATCGCCGTCCTTGACATACCCTTCTAGACCCCATTTCGCTTCGAAAGCCACCAGTTTTTCCCGCAAAGCAGAGCGCACCTTCTCCCTTGACCCCTTCTCATGCTCCAGGATATTGTACGCCTCTCCACCGGCAGCCGTCATGTCAAACAACTCCTCATGCCCTCCCCCGTAGTAATAGACATACTTATACTCTTTGTCCCGTAGGGAGACCCAGCGCCTGCTGCCCCGTGAGTACTCCACATACTGGACGGTTCTGTCTTTCTTTGCCTCACGGGCAAACAAAGACTCACCGGGCAACTCATGCCCCGGGGGATAGGAAACACCCGCCACATCAAGCATAGTGGGCAAAAAGTCATTCAAGTCTACAAACTCCTCTCGCTTCGAGCCCGCTGTTGTATGCTTGGGAAAGCGTACAACAAGGGGAATCTTGCTGCTGGCATCAAAGGGGAGGAACTTCTGGTAACAACCGAGGTCAGAGAGCATCTCCCCATGGTCGGTAGAGAAGATGATAAGCGTATTGTCATACTCTCCCAGATCCTTGAGTTTCTGGATGATCCTTCCTATCTGCTCGTCGACAAAGGTGATCTGGGCATAATAGCTCTCTCGCATTTTTCGTTCGTATAGAGGGTCGGGGAAGTCTCCCCAAGCCTTGTTCTCCTCTGCCATGGGGCAGAGGGCACTCTTCGCCTCCAAAGGTGAGGGCAACTCCACATCCTTGTAGAGATCAACAAGCCTCTTTGGAACATTAAACGGCGGATGGGGGGCTATCCACCCTGCAAATAAGAAATAAGGCCTCCCCTTGCTCTTGTGGTCAAGATAGGTGAGCACCCTGTCGGCAACCCATTTGGTACCAAGATGCTCCTCAGGGATCAAAGATGTCTGGGGCAGCATATAGAGCAGATTCCTGACCCCATGGATATTCTGCACATCCTGATAGCCATGGTCATGCAGATACTGGAGGTAGTCATCATCTTCGAGGAACTCAGGAACCTCTTCCATGGTCTCGCGCACATCAAAGCCGTTGTTCCTCCTGGCAGGCTGGAAATGCATCTTGCCTATAGCACGGGTATGGTATCCCTCATTGGAAAGCAGTTCAGCAATAGTGGGCAGCGTCCTGTCACACCGAGCATGAAACTCGTTGTCGGCAATCCCATGATACCTTGCAGGAAGGCCTGTGATGAGGTTATGCCTCACCGGACAGCAGATGGGGTTGGGCGAGTATGCATTGGTATACGCTTGCCCATCGCGAACGAGTGCATCGAGGTTCGGGGTGATCATATGGGGGTTTCCCAAGGCACCGATAGTATCGAAGCGCTGCTGGTCGGTAAACAGCAAAAGGATATTGGGTCGTTCGTCCTTTGCCAGCAATTTCTCCATATGTGCCTGCAGTGAACTATGTATATCTATTCTTTGTGAGGTGTCAGTGCTCATGTTTCTCCTTCATAAACTCCATGGCAAAGTGGCACGCTACAAAATGTTCTTCGCCTTCTATCTGATATGCCGTCAATGTGGGTATATCAACCTTGCACTTCTCCCTGCAACTGGGGCACCTGGGATGGAAAGGACAACCCGAGGGCGGATTGACCGGCGAGGGGACATCCCCTTGCAGGGGGATCCTCTTGCGCTTCTTGGTGATGTCAGCCACAGGAATCGCTGAGAGCAAGGCACAGGTATAGGGGTGCAAGGTATTCCTAAACAGCTCATCCGTTGTAGCCAGTTCTACGATCTTACCCAGGTACATGACCGCTATGCGGTCAGAGACATACTCCACCACAGAAAGGTCGTGCGTGATGAAGAGGTAGGTAAGGTTTCGCTCCTCCTGCAACTTCTTCAGCAGTTTCAGCACCTGTGCCTGGATGGAGACATCGAGGGCGGACACCGCTTCGTCACAGACGATCAGTTCAGGATCTACAGAGAGGGCCCGTGCTATGCCGATCCTCTGCCTCTGGCCACCTGAGAACTCATTGGGGTAACGCGTCATGTAGTCCCTGGGAAGGTTTACCGCTTCCAACAGGTCCCCTACCAGCTTCTCCTGATCGACTTTGCCCCTGACGCCGAACTTGTTCAAAGGATCGACAAACGAGCCGAAGATCGTGAAAGCGGGGTTGAGCGAGGAGTAGGGATCCTGGAATACAATCTGCAGTTTCCTTCTTGCCTCATCAAGCTCCTTGCGGCTGAGCTGCATCAAATCCTTCTTCCCATCTGAGAAGGTGTACTCGACACTGCCTGCAGTAGGTCGGTAGAGCTGCAGGATGGACTTGCCCAAGGTGGTCTTGCCACACCCAGATTCGCCCACAATGCCCAGCGTCTCCCCGCGGTAGACCTCAAGGTCCACCCCGTCGACAGCGCGCACATGGCCTACGGTGCGCTTGAACACCCCTTTCTTGACAGGGAAATATGTTTCGAGAGCAGAGACCTTCAGTAACAGTTCTCGCTTATTTTTCATTGTTGAGCTCCTCGTACTTGAAACAACGAATCATATGCCCTTTGTCTGTGTAGAACTCAGGGGGCATCTCCTTGTGGCACTTAGGCTCGGCATGCTTGCATCGTGGAGCGAACTGACACCCCGGAGGACGGTTGTACGGGTCGGGTGTAGTTCCCTTGATGGGCTCAAGCTTCTGGTTCTTACCCTTGCCCAGCATGGGAATGGACTCCAGGAGGGCACTGGTGTACGGGTGCGTGGGGTTTCCCAACACCTGCAGGGCAGTGCCGCTCTCCACAATGAGGCCCATATACATGACAGCGACATCGTCGGCCATCTCAGCAACCACCCCCATGTCGTGGGTGATGAGCATCATGGCCATATCCTTCTCACGCTTGAGCGTATTCATCAGTTCGAAGATCTG
Organism: uncultured Sphaerochaeta sp.; assembly: GCA_964588005.1. GTDB lineage: Bacteria > Spirochaetota > Spirochaetia > Sphaerochaetales > Sphaerochaetaceae > Sphaerochaeta. Next base: position 7,554 of record CAZPOJ010000035.1, on the reverse strand, counting down.
AGCCTGGATGGTCACATCCAAGGCTGTGGTCGGCTCGTCTGCAATGAGCACCTTAGGTTCGCAGGCCATCGCCATTGCGATCATGGCACGCTGGCGCATCCCTCCGGAATACTGGTGCGGGTATTCATTGACCCGTTGCTCGGGAGCAGGAACTCCCATGTCAGAGAGGAGTTCAATGGATTTCCTTGTCGCTTCCTTCTTGTTCATCGGCAAGTGGTTCATCAGCATCTCATTCATCTGAAAGCCCACCGAGAAGACAGGATTGAGGGCAGTCATGGGATCTTGGAAGATCATGGCGATCTCCTCGCCACGCAACGCCCTGATCTCAGGGCCATTCCTTTTGAGGGTGTGCATGGCGATCGCCTCACCCTCTTTCCAGTAGGTGATGGACCCTTGTTCAATGCGGGAGAGTTCGGGCAGCAACGCCATGATGGCATTGGCAGTCACACTCTTGCCACAGCCCGACTCACCGACCATGCACAAGGTTCTTCCCTTCTTCAGTTCAAAGGAGATTCCCCTCAGTGCCTTGTTGCACCTCTGGTTGGTATAAAAATTCACGTGGAGGTCATCCACTTTCAAAACAGTCTCTTGCATATGCATCTTCCTATCACCCAACCTGGGTTGGGTCTGCAGCATCCCTCAGTCCATCACCAATAAAGTTGACAGCCATGACAAACAACGTGATAACCAAGCCCACAGGAAGCCATACCCACCACGCCTCGCGCAGGATGGTGAGGTCCTGGGCAACATTGAGGATGTTACCCCAGGTAGCGGTCTCCAAGGGAACACCCAGTCCTAGGAAGCTCAAGGAGGCTTCCTGCAGGATAAACATTGCTGTAGAGAGGGTGATATTGACAAAGATCGGGCCAATGGCGTTGGGAAGCATGTGCTTGAATGCGATGATCGGCCCCTTGATACCGAAGGCCTGGAGGGCTTGGATATACTCCTGTTCCCGTATGCTCAGCATCTGGGAGCGAGCCATCCTGTACATGCTCGGCCACCCTGTGAGGATGAATATGAGCAAGAGGTTCCAAAGGCTCTGTCCCAAGATGGTCACCAGGATGGAGACCAGGATTATCTGGGGAAAGCTCATCATGATCTCGCTTAGCTTCATGACAATAGAATCAAGCATGCCCCCGCGGTACCCAGCGTAGGTGCCCAAGGAGACCCCGATCAGGGCAGCACCGAGTGCGCTTCCCAGCCCGACGAAGATGGAGATCCTTCCTCCGTAGAGGATGCGCGTCCATATGTCGCGTCCGATCTGGTCGGTACCCATTATGTGGGCTCTGGAGGGGCTGCTGAGGCGATTTCGCAAATCGATGGTATTGGGTCCATATTTGGTCAACAGAGGTGCAGCAATACACATGAGAACCATAAGAGCGAAGACAATAAAGCCTATAAGGGCGAGTTTATTTGCGAGTATCTTGCGTAAGGCCCGACTCTGAGTACTGGCGGTGAGCAGGCCGTGGTCTTCCTTATAAAGAAGGTCGTCCATTTTCTTCTGTAGTGCTTGGGAACTCATAGGACCTCCTCCTAGGATAGTTTGACCCGTGGGTCAAGAAGTGCGGTTACGACATCGACAAGGATACTGGAAACCAAGACGATGAGAACTGAGAAGAAAGCCACCATCATGATGACAGGGGTGTTCTGGCTTCGCACTGCCGCAACAAACATCTGACCGACACCCGGCCACTGGAAGACTTGCTCGATAACCACAGCACCTCCGATGAGCATGGGCAGACGGAATCCTATCAAGACTGCAACAGGGGTCATGGCGACGCGCAGACCGTGTATAAGGTTCACCCTCCACTCAGGCAACCCCTTGCTGCGTGCTGTCTTGATGTAATCCTTATTCAAGGAGTCCAGCATGCTTGAGCGGCTGTAGCGCATCACCCCTGCTGTCAGGGACAAGCCGAGAGTAAGGGCGGGAAGCACCAGGTGGTCCAAGCGCATGAAAAAGGCTTCCGAGCCAGGAGTCATCCTCCCACCCACAGGAAACCATTTTAACTTGAAGACAAAGAACATGATCATGATAAGGCCAAAAAGGAATTGGGGTATGGCTACCCCTATCATACCGAATACCGTAAGGACGTTGTCCACCAAGGTGCCTTTTCTCAAAGCTGAGACGACACCGAGCAAGCTTCCAAAAAAGGTGGATATCAACAGAGCAGCAATGGAAAGCTCCAAAGTTGCAGGTAAGGTACTGGCCATAAGGGTAGAGACGGGAACACCACTTTGGAGGCTGTAGCCAAAGTCCCCTTGTACAATATTACCCAGCCACTTCACATAGCGAATAAGAAAGGGATCGTTGAGCCCCAGCTCCTCGCGCAACGCTTCAAGCTTCACAGGATCAACAGTCGAAAGGGCATCAGGGGGGATCATGAAGTCCACCGCATCACCGGGCATGAGATCCACGCCAAGAAAAATAAGAAAGCTGATGGCCAGCAGCATGGGGATGAGGAAAAGAATCTTTCTAATAATAAAGTTTATCATAGCCTGACACCTCGAGTAGAAAATGATAATGACGGGGAGAGTCTACAATACTCTCCCCGGCAAAACAGTCATGCCTGCTTATTTGATATTGGCAGGATGGGGGAACTGGTTGATATAGAACAAACGTGTGTACCTGATATTAACAGGATGTACGGTCATTCCCTTGATATTTGCTATACTCTGGGCATCCTTTACGTTCTTGCTCCAAGCATAGTCAATCTTTCCACCTTCAGCATTCTTTTGGAGGTTAGGATCGTTTTCCCCATTGGAGTGCATGAAGATCTTTTTGACATTACCGTCGCCCTTCAAGAAATAGTCATTATTTCTCTCAAGGATGGCATAGTTGCCGAGTACGGTCTGAGAGACCTTGAAAGGACCGGTGCCGATTGGCTTCTGCCAGAAAGAATTCTGCTGGGAGGTTACAGGGTTGGAACCAGCAAGCAGGTGAGAAGGAATGATGGGCCACTGGCTAAAGGTCAACAGGGCATTGGGATCAAGTTTTTCGAAGGTGATCTTGACGGTATTGCCATTGATGACGATGCCGCTGATATGATCGGTCTTCTTGTCCAAGAAGTCCTGTGCGCCCTTGATGGAACCATAGGTGGTTACTGCAACGGCATTGAGGCCGGGGATCTGCAAGGAGTACTCGATGCTGAAACGAACGTCTTCAGCGGTGAAGGGCTTGCCATCATGCCACTTGACACCATCACGCAACTCAAAGACCATCTCCATTCCATCAGCGCTTACACTGTAGTTCTTGGCAAGCATGCCGTCAGTTGGAGTGAGGTTCTCATCAGCGTTGACCAGGCGGTCAAAGATAATCTCCTGATAGAAGAACAAGCCAGGATTCACCGAGTGAATCTGGTAGAACTCTTCAGGTCCACCGTTGGTGTAGATCATGCCGTCAGGACGTGTGGTGGTCCAGTTCAACAAGTTCTTGTCATAGGAGAACTGGTCGTTTCCGAGCTTTCCACCCTGGAGGTCGATCTTGTCGCTGGTGTAGATGAAGGAGAGTTGATGGTAGAGAGGCATGTTGTACATGTTCTCACTCATCTCTTTCTGCACTGCCTTGAAAGCTACTTTCTGCTGTTCGACATCTGCTGTTGCATTGGTCTTTGCAATAAGTGCATCAAGGGCGGGCTTCTTGGGAAGACTGGAGTTGTTGGATGCAGTGCTGGAGAAGCGGTTGTAGAACTCATGTTCTGCAAGGGCTGCAACTGCTGCATAGGCGAGGTCCCACTTAATTGCAGAAGGTCCATTCACGCGGTCTGCTGGTGCGACCCACAGCTGTTGGGCCAGGTCCCCTTCCAACTTCCTGAACTGTGCCTTCACTCCTACTGCTGACCAGTACTGCTGGATGATGGACATCAAGTCGACAGTCTGCTGGTCGCCATAGTAGTAGACGACATCAAGGATGTAATTTGACGGCCACTGTGCTTCCTTCAGGAGCTTTTTGGCCAACTCAGGATTGTACGCATACTCATTCAGACCATCAGCCAGCCAGGAGCCGGGGGATGTCATGGAGACAGCGCGCTGTGCCTTACCTTCAAATACGGTTTCAACGATTGTTTCCATGTCGATAGCGTATCTGAGAGCCTGTCTAATCCGTACGTCTGCAAGGGGTGTTCCCTTCGCTTCCCACTCGGGGGCTGCAGCGGGTGCAGCGGCTTCTTGCACTCCTCCGGCAAACAGACTCACAGCAAGGATCAAAACCAAAGCCAATAATACTAGTTTTTTCATAGAGACTCCTTTATTCATACTTTGTAGTACAAACTATAATCTCAGTATTGAACGCTTTTGCCCATATGTCAAGAAAATTCTCTACGGATAGAGAGAAAATGGATAAAGATAAAGAAAGACTGTGCAGGATTGTTTGTTTATCAGAAATTCATACACCTGCCACAACAAGCTACTGCCGGATGCTCTTCAATCTCCACTCCTGGGAGAAGAGAGTTCCTGTAACAGGCAAAGAATCTTCAAGTATGAGCGTGGAATATGGTATGCACTCTTTACCGTTGACCCTTTCATGTCGATCTTGACAGAACCGTCTTCATGCAGTGCATGAAACCAATCCCCATACTCAGGATCTATGAAATGTGCATCGACATACCTTTTCAAAGAAAGGAAACGATCAAACCATACACTCTTTGCGGTGACAGTATGCAGCATCAAGAACAACACCATCGACTCTGCATATGCCCAGCCGACCCTGTCCCTCTGCTGAAATGCAACTTCATACTTCCACGTCTGGTGCACACTCTCCGCCCCATCCAAGTCAAACGAAAAGGAGAGGAGGCCCTGGGAGGTTCCTCGCTGATAGGTAGCTTCTGAAACTTCTTCAATCTTTTGCATAAGCGCAAGATCATTATGCTCTCTAGCGATCTCAAGGCAAAACCACATGGATTCAAAGGTATGACCGACATTGACCAAATGAGATGCACTACCCTGACAAAAGGAGCCGTCACGCTGTTTTTTTTCCAGGAGACAGTTGGTATCGGCATCCACCAAGACCGTGAATATAACACGCAAACACTCCTGTATCAAAGCAGAGGTACGCTCATCACCGAGCACCTTGCCAACCAGATGGGCAGTATTGATGGCGATCATATACAGTGAGTGGTGGCAAACCCCCTGATCGAAAACAGCAGGGGCAATATCTTCAAATGCAGGATCTAAGATGTTTTCAACAAAGTGGGTATACATCTGTGCTAACAGATCGGTGTATTCGGTGGTGTTGGAGACAGCTATATACATGGCAAGACCGGAGATAGCAAAAGCATCAGAGAATATTGAGGTAGGTCCTTCAAGGACCTCACCACTTTGGGAGACGAGGTAATTGATTCGACTGTTGCCGGCGTACATCTTCTTGTATACAAAATCAACACCGACTTTAGCCAAGTCCAGCCACCGCTGCCTGTTTGGCCGGTCATACTCAGCCATAGCTGCATATGTATAGATATGCCGCCCCTGGGCCCAAGCACCTTTGCTGGTATCGTAGAGCGTAAAGGTCCTGTCAAAACAGGTCAGGTATCCACCATACTCTTGGTCAATACAGTTCTCGGACCACTTTTCCATGATGGAACGAAGCTGCGCGTCAAAGTCCTTCGAGAGAAGTGGTATGCTCCTCTCCTTCCCCCCATGCAAAGGCCTCATATCCCCTCCTTATCGTATGGTGCTCCCTAGGTGTTCCCAAAACAACAACAACTTTTTTATCGTATGGCAGGATTCCCCAGAAGAAGAGAAGCCTGCAAGGCCTCAAGGTTGGTGGAGGGCCCAAATGCCCACCACCAACCTCTAGAGTCCTGAGGAGAAATGTAGTGCTTCAAAACTATTGACCTACAGGCTTCTTACATCCTGTCGATGAAAGCGATGTGAGTCTTGCCGTTATGCTTTTTCTTAAGATCCAGACAGAAGGCATTGATGGTATCCATAAGCTCATCGCTTGGAGCAGCAAACGGACGCCTTGAGTACCCTGCATCCACGCCTGTGGCGGTGATGAGCTTCTTCATGATGGGGAAGAAGTCCCACTGGGTGAGGAAGTGCGTCAGGCGTGTTGCTATCTTCTGAATCTCAAAGGCGGCAACATAGTTACCCTTCTGGGTAAGCTCATAGATCTCAAGGGCGGTATCGGGCATGAGGTTGTACGTTGACCCGATGAGGCCGTCAGCTCCTGCAAGCAGGCCTTGGGTCGCCATCTCGTCACATCCGGAGTAGATCATAAAGTCCTTGCCAAGATCTTCTTTCAGTGCACACATGTCATCATGTTCGCGACCGGTGAACTTCAGACCCTTTACATTCTCGATGGTGGCGATGCGCTTGATCAGGGAGTTGCTCATCAGGCCTGCAAGGCTGATGTTATAGACGATCATGGGGATCGCTACACTCTCAGAGATATCCTTGTAGTAGTTGAAGACATCTTCACCGTTGAACTTGTAGTAGAATGGGGGAACAGAGGAGATTGCATCAGCACCAGACGCTTCAGCGTGCTGTGAAAGATCGATAGACTTCTTGGTGCCGATATCACCGACGTGCACAATGACAGGGATCCTGCCCTTTACCTCATCAATGACAGTTTCAGTGTAAGCCTTGCGCTCCTCCCCTGTCATCAGAAACCCTTCACCGGTACTGCCGGTGATATAGAGGCCATGGACCCCGGCTTCTATAAAATACGTGACCAGGGCCCGTGCCCTTTTGAGATCGACCTCTTCGTTCTCGTCGAAGGTGGTGATCATTGCGGGGATTACCCCTTTGATAGCTGTGATGTCAAACCTACTCATATCCTTTCTCCTCTGTTTTTCAAGAAATACGTTGCATATATCTCTATCTCTACTTTGTAGTACAAACTATAAACTCAGTATCAGATGGTTTTTACGCCCTGTCAAGATACTTCGGTAAAAAACAACATCGATGCCATCCTCATCACTGAAACAATCTTCTTTGGAGCCGTTTTTTCATAAGGCAGCCATTTTATTCTCACATCGTGATTACTTTTCATTTGAAGCATAGTACTAAAATAGATGAACCACTTTGTTTCCAATTCTTGGAGGGGAAACTTTTTTGGATTACAGGAGAAATACAATGAAATCACTGGGTGAGTATTTGGCTCTTCCCTATACCTAATATGTTGAAACAAGAATCTGATGGATCATATTTCAGTGAAGGAACTTCCAGGTTGCATGTCTGTAGGAAACGATATTCCTGATGCATATGCGATGATCAGAGATGCAATGGAAACATGGATCGGGTATTGTTTAGACGAGCGGATTCCAATTCCCGAACCAGAAGAAGAGACACTCGATGAGTATAGTGGGAAATTCGTGGTTCGCATTACACCCACCCTACACAAAAGTTAGCAGAAGGTGCAAAGAAGAATGGGGTAAGCATGAACCATTATACGTCTCTTCTCTTATCAGAAAGATGTACCCTTATAGAGAATTATCAGAAATTGTATTCCCAACTGCTAACGGCAATAACCAAGGGCAACCCTTTTTTGGGAGAACAGCAGGCACCTTATAGCACTTCAGCGTCTAAGAAAGAAGAGAAGTGATAGAGATAGGAACT
>CAZPOJ010000034.1:0-22710 GCA_964588005.1 uncultured Sphaerochaeta sp. | reverse complement strand
GGTACATGTTGTAGTTGGTTGTATCACTATCGGATGAGTAGAAGACAACCTTGTCAAGATGCACATTGTCCTTGTCCCAGTACGTGTCGCTCTTAGTTGCAGTGATGGAGGTCTGGGCAACACGATCAGTCAAGATGAAAGGTCCGTTACCGACGAAGTTAGCAGGATCGGTCCATGCAGAACCATATTTTTCAATGGCGTGCTTGGGAACGATAGCAAACGAGTAGTGGGTGAGGGCATCAAGGGTGTATGGAAGGGGCCCAAGAAGATCCATCTGGAAGGTATGGTCATCAAGAGCACGGATTCCTACAGCCTCAGGACCGGCAGAGCCTGAGTTGAACTCTTCAGCTCCAGCGAGGAACATTGAGGGGAACCATGCATAGGGCCCTGCAGTTGCTGGATCGAGAATTCTCAACCAGGAGTACACGACATCATGAGCAGTGATGGGAACGCCATCTGACCATATAGCATCCTTACGGAGCTTGAAGGTGTACTGGGTCATGTCTTCGCTGATTTCCCAGCTTTCGGCAACGCCTGGGATGGCAAGAGCCGTCTCGGGATCAATTGCTACTAGACCTTCAAATATGGTCTCGTAGATCCTGTGCTCAGGCACTCCCTGGATGAGAGCAGGATCCAAAGATTCTGGCTCTGCACCATTAGAGATGCGGAACACAACTTCATCCTTGGCAACCGGTGCTGCCTTAGCAACTGGAGCAGCTGGAGCTGCGACAGCTTCAGCGGCTTTTGGAGCTGCAGGAGCAGCAGGTGCTGCAGGTGTTGCAGGTTTGGCAACAACTGGAGCGGGGGCAACCGTTGCAGTAGGCTGAGGTGCTTCTTTCTTTCCGCAAGAAATGAAAACAGCACTGACAAGCACTACGCAAAGCATAATAGCCAGAAATTTCTTCATAGATATATCTCCTTGTAAATTCTAAGCGTAAACATACGACTTAGGATAGTCTATATTAAACCACGAATCAAGAGAAAAGGCAAATGTGTTCGTGAGACAAATACTGGCCAAAAGTCTAAAAAGCTGGTTATTCTCTCATCTGAACATATTTATACGTGTATTATACATGATAATGGATGACCTCTCTACTCTTTTATTCTATATTTACTCTAGGCAGAGGAGGTGAAAACAGTGCGACACAGTGTTAAAAAGTTTCGAGATGGCATTTCCTATACCGTCAGTCTGGTCTTTACCCTAGCTTGCTGGGCCCTGACGCTCTTTTTGTTCTGGGGTTTGTTTCTCAGTGTAGGGGAAGGTATTCCCTTATCTTCCATGTGGCACCTTGTCCTGCTTGCTCTTTTCTCCCTGCTGGGGGCAATCTTTCGGGATAGCTGGTTCTTTGATGTAGAGGCTGGCCAAGTGCGTTCATTCTATGGATTCGGACCCTTTGGCAAGAGCGAGGTCTTCACCTTCAGCGAAGTCTCGCATCTCTCCTTGGAACACTTTGTGCGTGGCTCCACAGACAAGGATGTCAAGCCGACCAAAAGAAGGTTCAAGGCGATGATCGTCTTCTCCCTCTGCCTTAAGGATGATAGTACCCGAGTCATTGAGATCATCGCCGAGAAGAGTTCTGGTGGAAGGACCGAGTCGGCAATCCGGGCAATTGCTGCAGTCACAGCGCTGCCCTTCTCGGTGGACCGTCCCAGGGATATGGATCTGGATGTCGGCTTGAGGGATCCTGAGTAAGGAACCCTCACCGGTTCTCCCCTTTCTCTGGAGTATGAAAAAGGACACTCATCAGCCGATGAATATCCTTTTTTTGGTTCTATTTTTTGCTTCGTATTCTTACTTTTTAGGTTGGACCTCAAGCTTCAGCCTTGCAGCATCAGCGAGTGAGTCATCCATACTGATCTTACTCTTATCATCCTTGCTGTAGAGCCAGCAGGCAACCTGGTGCTTGGACGTGATATCGAACATCGGAGGGATGTGGCACGAACACCAGGGCATCTTCTTGGGACAGCGGTCATAGAAGTAACAACCAAAGCGTTCTGTGTCCGGTGAAGGTACATCCCCTGTCAGGATGATTCTCTTGCGTTCACGCTCCACCTTGGGATCAGGAATAGGGGCAGCGGAGAGCAGGGCGACCGTATAAGGGTGCTTGGGAGAGTCATACAGTTGTGCGGAGTCAGAGACCTCTACAATCTTTCCCAGGTACATCACTGCAATTCTGGTGCTGATATGCTGTATCACCGCAAGGTCATGGGCGATGAAGAGGTAAGTAAGACCGAACTCCTTTTGCAAATCTCCCAAGAGGTTCAGTATCTGTGCCTGGATTGAGACATCCAGAGCTGATACCGGCTCATCTGCAAGAATAATCTTGGGGTTGAGGGCCAGGGCACGCGCTATGCCGATCCTCTGGCGCTGACCGCCGCTGAACTCATGCGGGTACCTGTTCTTGAAAGCCTTGTTCAGTCCGACACGCTCCATGAGGTCTTCAACCCTGACCTCCATATCGTGGGAAGTCATCGGCTCTGGTAGCAGCTTACGATTGTTATAGATCACCATGGGCTCTGCAATGATGGAACGCACAGTCATGCGCGGGTCCAACGAAGCGTAGGGGTCCTGGAAGATCAGCTGCATATCCTGTCTGGCCTTGAGCATGGTGCGGGTATCGGCCTTTACCATATCAATGCCGTTGAAGATTACGCTCCCGCTGGTAGGCTTGTGAAGCTGGGATATGGAGCGTACGGTTGTGGATTTTCCACAGCCGGACTCTCCTACGATTCCCAAGGTCTCCCCCGGGTATACATCAAAGGATATGCCATCGACAGCCCGGATAGCTCCAACCTGCCTGTTGAATATGTTTCCGGTCTTGATGGGGAAGTGTTGCTTAAGATCCCTTACTTCCAATAGGGGTTTTTTAGTGGTGGACATTATGCCTTCTCCTGTTGTGTGGCATCTTGCAATGCCTTGCTCTTGGTCTCTTCATCACAGAAGAGCCAACAGGCTACCTCATGCTGGTTGCCCAGGTCCTTGATGGGAGGATAGGCATGAGAGCACACCTCCATAGCCTTGTGGCATCTTGGATGGAAGGGGCAGCAGGGAGGAAGGTCTATGACGTTCGGCGGCTGGCCTTCAATGGAGAACAATCGCTTGTCCTTGTTCTTCGTATCCATCCTGGGGACACTCTTGATCAGTCCTTCGGTGTACGGATGGGAGGGGTTTGCATAGAGTTCGTCGGTCAGGGCTGTCTCAACGATCCGTCCTGCATACATGACACAGACCTTATCACACATACCAGCCACAACTCCCAGGTCATGGGTTACCAAGATGACAGCGGTGCCCATCTTGGTGTTGATCTTCTTGATAAGTTCCAGGATCTGGGCTTGGATGGTGACATCCAAAGCTGTGGTTGGCTCGTCTGCGAGCAACACCTGGGCGTTGCACGAGAGAGCTTGGGCGATCATGACACGCTGACGCATACCCCCGGAGAACTGGTGCGGATAGCTGTAGATTCTCTTCTCAGGGGAGGGGATACCTACAAGCTTGAGCATCTCGATGGAGCGCTCAAGAGCCTCTTTCTTACCCATATCTGCATTATGCAGCCTGATAGTCTCTATCATCTGGGTGGAAATCTTCAAAAAGGGATTGAGGCTTGTCATGGGGTCTTGGAAGATCATGGAGATCTTGTCTCCACGGATATCACGCATCTGAGATTCACTCAGCTTAAGGATATCAACCCCCTCAAACAGGATCTCTCCGCCGACAATTCTGCCGGGAGGGGAGGGAATAAGACGCATAATGGAGAGATTGGTGACACTTTTGCCACTACCTGACTCACCAACGATTCCTAGGGTCTCCCCCTCATGTACAGTAAACGAGACCCCGTCGACAGCTTTTACGATGCCTGCGTCAGTCTTAAAATATGTTTGCAAGTCCTTAACTTCGAGGACTGCTTTTGCATTAGGTTTCAAACTCATTCTTCGTCCTCCTACAGTTGGTTCTTGCTTTGCGGATCGAAAGCATCTCTGAGCCCATCACCGAAAAAGTTCATGGCAAAGAGGAATATGGTCATTGCAATGGCAGGGAAAATCAGCTTCCACGGATAGAGCGTCATGCCGTTCACCGCGTCCCCTACAAGGGAGCCCCAAGAGGCATAGGGTGCCTGGACGCCCAGGCCGAGGAAGGAGAGGAAAGACTCCTGCATGATAAAGGCCGGGACCCTCAAGGATGAGTAGACAATGATGACCGACAGGGAGTTGGGCACCATATGGTGGAAGATAATCCTGCCTGTTGAGGCACCCATACTTCTGGCTGCCTCTACGAATTCACTGTTTTTCAAGCTCATGATCTGCCCACGCACCATACGAGCGATGGTAAGCCAGCTTACCATTGCAAGGGCGACAAAAAGGTTCATGATGTTCCTGCCGAAAATTGCCATGAAGATGATGACCAGCAACATATAGGGTAGGCCGTACATGATGTCGACCAGGCGCATGAGGAAGAAGTCTACCTTTCCGCCCATATAGCCGGCAAGGGCGCCGACGACAATGCCTATGAGTACGCTGGTGAGCGTTCCTACCAAGCCGATCAGGATGGAGACCTGTCCTCCATATATGATACGACTGAGCATATCTCTTCCACTATAGTCTGTTCCCAACAGGTAGCGGCGGTCATGCTTTTTTACCGCTTCAATATCTGCTGAGAGGTTCTCACTGATAACAACCTTCTTATCGATGGGGAACTCTACTGTTCCATCCTTGATCTCCTGCTTGAGGGTCCTCTCCGAGCTTCTGGTAATGGTTGTATTGATCTTGCCCAGGAGGTTCGTCTTGCCAGAGGAGGCGATGGCCTTCTCTCCAAGGGCCTGCATCTCAATATCCAGGGAGGATTGGTACTCCTCTTCGGTCAGGCCGGGGTTGCTGCCCTTGATGATGTTCATCTTCTGGGCCCGCAGCTCCTGTAGCAACTGTGCTTCAATAGCTGGGATTTGTAGGTTTGTTATCGCAGCATAGACCGGAAGTATCTCTTCATAGGACATTCTAGCCAAGTTGTTGGTCTTCCCAGCATCGTCCTTCCAGTAAATTTTCTCTACAGAGATGAGGAACTCTGTATCAATATTTTTTTGCAGTCGTTCAATGGTGCGGATCGCTGCATCATCAAAGGTGAAGGTTCCCGCAGCTTTCTGTCGTTCTCCCTCAGTAAAGCAGAAATCCCAGACCTTGTTGGTCTCGTTGTCCTTGATCCACGCTTTAATCTGTGCAGATTGTGCCTCAGTTACAACGAGCCTACCGCTTCTCCAAGCCTTGAAGTAGAGGTCTTCCAGCTTGGTTTCCATCATCAAGTCACCCGCACTCTTAGTCCAACTAGGCCTGAGATGCTGGTGGTCGAGGATGATCTGGTCGTAATCATAGATAGGCAGTATTCCTGCAAAGGTGGCAAGTAGGGCATAAATGATGACAATGACCATTCCTGCTACGGCCATCTTATTCTTCCTCAGTCGTCTCCAGGCGTCTTTTGTAAGGCTGTTTCCAGCTACTACCTGGTTGAATTCATTGAGGGGTGCCTCTTTTTTCTTTATATTAGCTAACATGAGAGTCACTCCTATTTGTAGGTGATTCGGGGATCAAGCTGCGCATACACGACATCTACGATAAAATTCATTATCACCAGGATGAGTGAATAGACAATGACAACACCGACTATCAGGGTATAGTCTCGGTTGAATGAGCTCTGTATAAAGAACTTACCCAAGCCAGGGACACGGAAAATCTGTTCCACAACGATAGATCCTGTGATGATTCCTGCAAAGGCAGGGCCTAAGTAACTGACTATCGGCAGCATGGCGCCTTTCATGGCGTGCTTGAAGATAATGGTGGAGTTTTTCATCCCCTTGGCCTTGGCTGTGCGGATATAGTCGCTGCGCAGCGTCTCCAGCATGGAGGATCGCGTCAGGCGGGCTATGTTTGCAAAGTAGGCAAAGGAGAGCGAAACCGCCGGCAGGATGATGGTAAGATACCCCTCCCCGGTGGTATACCACCCACTGGTGGGAAGCCAGTTGAGTTTCATGGCGAAGATGAGCTGGAGCACCGGTGCTATGACAAATAGTGGCACTGATATCCCTATCACCGCCACCCCCATACTAAGGTAGTCAATCCAGGTGTTCTGTTTTACCGCAGCTATGATGCCTGCCGATATGCCGAACAGCAGAGCCAAAGACATGGCACACAAGCCCAGTACTACGGACTTGGGAAGACTGTTGGCGATATAATAGTTGACATCATAGTCCTTATACTTGTAGGAGGGACCCAAGTCTCCACGCAGGATATCAAACATGTACCTTCCGTACTGTTTGATAAGGGGCTCGTTCAAGTGGTACTTTGCTTCAATATTGCGTTTCACCACTTCTGGAAGGTTTCGTTCGCCTGCGAACGGCCCTCCCGGGGCAACACGGACAATAAAGAAGCTCAAGGTGATGATAATCAATAACGTAGGGATTATCCCTAAAAGGCGATTTATGATATATTTAGTCATTCGCTTCCTCTTGTGAGATTGGATTGCATGGAGAATGGGCGTTTGCCATTTGTCATACAGTATTTCTGATACTATACCAACTTCTTTAATTATGCAAGAATAGGCACGTTTATACAAAATAAGCAAGAGTGAAATAATGATAATAATATAGCTTATATACAATTATAAGGTGTTATTCCCTGTTTATTTATACAATGTGGTAAAAGTTGTCAATATGCACAGAGGGCTATTGAAGTGTATTATTCCCTTAGCCATCTATGGTAGTGTACTAGGTAACCTTATGCCTTAGGAGAAAGAGATAATGAAAAAACTATATCTGGAGAACCTTGGCTGCTCGAAGAATCAGGTTGATGCCGAGACCATGCTGAAGCTTCTTGCCCAAGATGATTATATACGAACTGAAGACCCCACAGAGGCTTCCCTCATACTGGTGAATACCTGTGGTTTCATCGAAAGTGCGCGCGAAGAGTCCATCGAGTCCTTTTTTTCGCTCCATCAGAGCAACCCGGAGGCAAAGATCCTGCTCACCGGCTGTATGGCCGAACGGTATGCAGATGATCTTGCACTCGAACTGCCGGAAGCCTCGGCAATCTTTGGCAACCGCGACCTTTCCAAGATTCGCGAGGTTGCCAGTCGGGTCTTTGATGGGGAGAGGGTAGTGGCCACCTACGCCTATCCTCCAGTGAAAAGTGAGGTCTATGAACGAGATGAGTTGCTCAACTTTCCAGGAAGCGCCTATCTGAAGATCAGCGAAGGGTGCAACCACCGCTGTGCCTACTGTGCCATACCCATCATCCGCGGTAACTTGCGTTCCCGTCCTATGGAGATGATTCTCAAGGATGCAGAGCATCTTATCAGTGTAGGCATCAAGGAGTTGAACCTGATCGCCCAAGACCTCGCTGCCTACGGAACCGATACAAGGGACGGCTCAAGCAGGTTTATGGAGCTGCTTGCCCGCATTGTGGCACTCGAAGGGGACTTTAAGGTCCGCTTGCTCTATATCCACCCTGATGCGTTCCCCCCTGAACTGCCGCGCTTCATTGTGGAGAATCCAAAAGTGCTCCCCTATTTTGACATCCCCTTCCAACATGCCTACACCCCTATACTCAGGAGCATGGGCAGGACAGGGACAGAGGAGAGCTACCTCGCCCTGATCGAATCCATCCGCTCCCAGGTTCCTGGAGCTGTGGTGCGTTCGACCATACTGCTGGGCTATCCCGGAGAAGATGAGGCTGCTTGTGCCCAGCTGCTCTCATTTATCGAAAAAGCCCAACTCGACTGGATGGGCTCCTTCCTCTATAGTAGGGAGGAAGGGACCAAGGCCTTTGACTTGCGAGGTGAAGGCGAACATGCCAAGGCGCATAAAGCGGCATCCATTTTTCAGAAGAAGCTTGAAGCGCTGCAGCAGACTATTACAGAGCGACGCTTGGAGCAGTTTGTAGGCAAGGAGTATGATGTTTTGATAGAAGAGAAGATAGAACAGGAGGACCTGGCGATTGGAAGAATCTACTCGCAGGCTCCCGAAGTCGATGGGCTTACAGTAGTGATGGGACGCAACCTTGTCCCCGGCTCTGTAGTGAAATGTGGAATCCGTGCAGTAAAGGGCATCGACCTTGAAGCTGTCCTTTTGGAGTGCTCCGATGGCTGATATTGACCTCTTGCTCAAAGCGTTGAACGAAGACCAGATGGAGGCGGTGCTGGAGAACAGCGCGCCTTTGCTCGTGCTAGCCGGTGCAGGATCGGGAAAGACGCGAGTAATCACCACCAAGATTGCCTACTGCATTGAGAAGCTGGGAATCCCTGCCTACAAGATACTTGCTGTCACCTTTACCAACAGGGCTGCCTCGGAGATGCGCGAGCGGGTCACTGAGATGGTTGATGATGAGCAGGTATCAAAAGATGTCACCATCCGCACCTTCCACTCCTTTGGGGCGTGGTTCTTGAGAAGATTCGGCTCGGAGATAGGCCTTGATTCCAACTTCAGCATCTATGACGATGATGATTCGCTCTCCTTGCTCGCCTCCTGTTACCCCAACTTCAAGAAGCGCGAGCTCGACCCTGTGATGCGCAAGATATCCTACGCCAAGGACCGAGGTCTCACCCCTGGGGACGACCTGTCCTCTCTGAAGGCAGAGGCCTCCTTTCCTCGTATGTTCGAGGCGTATGAAGATAAGATGCGCCGCGTGGGCAATGTGGACTTTGCAGACCTTATCGGACGGAGCATCGAGCTGCTTGATGCAAAGCCTGAAGTTCAGGCATGGGTGCACAACCGCTTCCGGGTAATCCTGGTCGATGAGTACCAGGACTCCAATACCGCCCAGTTTGAACTGCTCAGGCGCTTGGTCGGGCCTTCCTGCTTTATCTGTGTCGTCGGTGACGATGACCAGAGCATCTACCGTTTCCGCGGGGCAGAGGTGCAGAATATCCTCGGCTTTCCCGAAATATTCAAAGGGGCGAAGACAGTCAAGCTTGAACAGAACTACCGCTCGACCCAGAGCATCCTTGATATAGCCAATACCGTCATACAAAACAACAAGGGCCGCCATGCCAAGCGGCTGTGGACTGCCAACACCAAGGGCTCCAAGCCCAACTTGATGTATGTCCAGGACGAGATAGATGAGGCCCAGCGGGTAGGGCGGATCGTACAGCAGGATAAGAACTATGACGGCAGTGCAGTCCTGTACCGGACCAACGCCCAGTCTGTCGCTTTTGAGACGACCTTCAAGCGGTTGCGCATACCGTACAAGGTTGTCGGTGCCTTGCAGTTCTATGACCGCGAGGAGATAAAGGATGCTCTGGCCTTGCTGTTCCTCCTTACCAATCCTAAGGACGAGGTCAACTTCAAGCGCATGATCAACAAACCCACCCGGGGTATAGGAGCTAGCAGCCTTGAGACCATCCTCTCCTACTCCCTTGCAGCTGACGGTGATGTCTTTGCTATGCTTGAGATGGCTGTCCGGCAGGGTAATCTCTCAACCAAGGCCAAGAATGGAGCAACCTCTTTTCTGGAACTCTACCAGCATGCGAACCGCATGTTGGACAGCGAAGAGCTGGTCGACTGCGTCAATTTCATGATCAGGGAGTCAGGCCTTTTCGCCCTGTACGAAAAGATAGACAACCAGAACAGTACCGGCAAAGTGGACAACCTGGAGGCTTTGGTCAATGCCCTTGCCTCCTATGACTCCTCCCGCGATGGGCTGTTGCTCTTTCTTGAACAGCTGTGCCTCGACCCCACCACTTTGGGAAGGGAAGACCCCAGGGATAAGAAGGGGGTGACCCTGATCACCATGCACAACACCAAGGGCCTTGAGTTTGACCGGGTGTTTGTCGCAGGCCTTGAGGAGGAATTGTTCCCCGGGCGCGCCGGTGAGAGTGACGACGATGTTGAGGAGGAGCGGAGAATCTTCTACGTTGCGGTTACAAGAGCAAAGAAACAGCTCTATCTCTTGTGTGCCAAAACTCGGAAGATCTGGGGAAAGACCAGTTTCCAACATCCCAGCCGCTTTCTCGACGAGATCCCTTCACACCAGGTTGCGGTGGATGGAATCCGCCCAGGCACCTTGGATGCCCTCACTGAAAGTGGGCCCTACCGTGGGCTTGGCAGCCTTGGTGAAAGGCGGTCCAAGGCATCCAGAACCTCAGATACGATGAACAGTACGGGGTGGGGTGGTTCCGGTGGCGCCCTTATCCAAAAGGGTTTTGGGGCAAAGGCGAAGACCTTCACCATGGAGGAACGTCATGTCCAAGAGGATGGGGTGAGTCTGTTTCCCCTTGGGCAGAAGGTCTACAGTGACAAGTATGGTGAAGGAGAGGTGGTGAACCTCAAGCAAAGTGGTGACCGTGAAGTCATTGATGTGCGCTTTGTCGGGGGGGCAAAGGCGACGTTTATCAGTAAATTTGCCCAATTAGAGAAGATTGGAGACTCTTGATATGCTTGAAGGGATGAAAGATACTAGACATGTTGAGGCCGAACACTATACAATGCCTATCGTTGTCCGTGCACGGTCGTTCAACTTGTATGACCGGTATGGGCAGAGATATTTAGATTTTTTTCAAAACCATGGCAGAGCCATCCTAGGTCACAGACCCGAAATGTTGCTACGCTCCCTTAAGGGCACTGCAAGTCGGGGCTTGATCAGCGAATACCCATCGGTATTTGAGGGAAGGCTCGAAAAGCTACTGGCTAGACTGTTTCCAGACTATGCGGTGTTTCGGTTGTATGCCGAGTCCCACATGGTTCGACAGGTGGCTAAGCAGGTTTCGTCAGATCCCATCTACGACCCTGCCTCTTCACCTCCGACAGATCATCATCCAGTATCCTTTTGGCGTCCGTACCTAGAGGTTGGCGGAGCAGATTCCGAGTTGCTCTTCCCAATCCTACCTTTCCCAGGGAGTTTCATACCTCAGGTCGTATGCATCAAGGATCAATCACTGGCCGATGAACTGCCGCCTTCAGACCCTGTTTCACCTCTGTTGCTTGATTTGCTCATCAAGACCACAGCGGCATTGATGCAGAGCCTTGAGTCGGAAGAAGCAGTAGCTAAGCGCATGAACAATCCTCTCTCAGGGTTGTTTGAGACGCGAGGTCCGTACGGAATTACGCACCTCTCTTCTACGCGCTACAGGGAGTTCGCCCAAGAGGCCTTAGGTCTCAAGGTAGTCCTCCCTCCTTCAGCGGATATACCGTTCATCACCCCCGGAGAGTACTCCAAGGGCGATATCGCATTATTACTGAAGCTGGCAGAGCAGTATGCACTTTCCAATGGGTAGACAGATGGCAGTGTGGCTATTTTTATGCTGACCATGAACCAAAAACTACAGCAAGGCAAGAGTCTTGCAGAACAGGATGAATAGATGAAAACTATTTTTGTAAAACCGCTGACAGTTCAGAAGAAATGGTATCTGATAGATGCGGAGGGAAAGGAACTCGGTAGAGTAGCTGTTGTTGCAGCACGAATCCTCCGTGGGAAGAACAAACCCGAGTATGTCCCGCACCAGGACATGGGCGATTTCGTGATTATCATCAATGCTGAAAAAGCAGCCCTTACCGGCAACAAGTATGAAGACAAGATGTACTACCATCACTCCGGCTATCCCGGCGGCCTTCGTGCAACCAACTATGCCGACATGCTCAAGCGCAAGCCTGTGTTCCCCATGGAGCATGCTGTCAGGGGAATGCTCCCCCGTGGAGTGCTCGGCCGCAAGTTGTTCACTCACATGAAAGTGTATGCTGGTGCAAACCATCAGCACGAAGCCCAACAGCCTATAACGGTTGAAATCTAAGGTAGGAACAAAATATGGCAAAGAAAGAAGTAAAGAAAGTTGTAGATCTTGGTCATGGCGTAGGTCGTCGCAAGACTTCCGTCGCTCGTGTTCACCTCAGAGAGGGTGATGGCAAGATTGTAATTAATGGAAGAGATATCGAGGCATACTTTGGTAGCCCCATGCTGAGCTTTATCGCTAAGCAGCCTCTGCAGGCTACTGATACTACTACCAAGTTTGATATTCTTATCAATGTTGGTGGTGGCGGTCCTTCAGGCCAGGCAGGTGCTATCCGCCATGGTATTTCCAGAGCTCTGGTATCCCATGACGAAGCGTATCGTCCTGTGTTGCACTCCAGTGGGTTCATGACGCGTGACTCCCGTATGATTGAGCGTAAGAAATACGGACAGCCCGGTGCAAGACGCAAGTTCCAGTTCTCCAAGCGTTAAACTGTGTTTGCAACGATCGAGAGGAAAGCTTCTGGCGAAGGATATGTCATCCTTCAAGAGGGGCTTTCCCCTTTTTTTATCTCTTCTAAACTATTTCTCTCCAAAAACCTGCCCCTGCACCAGCCAGTTGAAGAAGAGCTGATACAGACCCTTAAAGATGAACAGCTCCTGCTCGACTGTCGTAACCAGGCCCTGGCGTATCTGGCCAGACGAGAGCATACAGCATTTGAACTCAAGCAGAAATTACTCAAGAAAAACTATACCCACCAGCACATTGATCCGACCCTTGAGACTCTTGCCCAACAAAACCTCCTCAGTGAATATCGCTTCGCCCAGAACTTTATCCTGAACCGACAGCGAAAGAACCCCGAGGGGAAGATCCTTCTCCGGCAGAGGCTTCTGGCCAAAGGGGTAAACAGGGAAGATGCAGAACGAGCCCTTGAAGAAGCCTTTACGGATGAGCTTCTCATAGAAGCAGTTATCAAGGCATACGAGGTCGCAATCCGTAAGTTTGATCCGGAGCTCGCCAAGCAGAAACTGCTCAAAAGGGGCTTTACCTCCTCTGATCTTCGCTTCGCCTTTGAGCGAATGGAAGACTAGGAAAGAATCCTTCAAAAAGTGCACAGCACCGAAGAAAAGTAAAAATTAATTCAAAAGTATGTACAGAGAAAATCGAGAGTCCATTTCTCTTCTTGAGCAAATATACAATCCCTTATACACTTGATTGGAGAAAAGGGAGTACAGCATATGAAACAGACCAGAAAGCCACAAAGCCTGCCCAAAGTCCCTATCCTAGTGCTCCTGATTGTCTGCATATCTTCTCCTCTTTTTGCTGATAACTGGTTTGATGAGCAGTTCTCTTCGCCTTACAACGAAGCCCTCTCTATAACCAGTGACATCACCTCTATTGCAACGGTACTCGCCCCGGGTGCCTTCCTATTTGCCGCCCCTTCTTCAGACTGGGTGGAAATTGGTCTTATCTATGTGCCAACAACTCTTGCATCCTATGCTGTGCGGACAGTCCTGAAGAATACTATCACCCGTCAAAGACCCTATATGCTTCCTGGCTATGGGGGAGACCTTCCCCTTGACCTGTCTGATGGCGATGACTCATTCCCCTCAGGTCATACCCTGATGGCTTTCAGCTCAGCGGCCTTTATGCAGGCAGAGTTCATCCTCAACTACCCAGACTCCCCGTACAGGAGAGCAGTCACCCTAACCACTTGGGCTCTTGCTGCAACCACAGCAGTGCTAAGAGTGGCCAGCGGCAATCACTTTGTCACCGATGTGCTCGCAGGTGCTGCTATAGGAAGTGCCCTGGGTTTTGCAGGACCATATCTGAACCACCTCCTTTTCAAGGATAAGGAGCGTGCACCGACTCTCATGATAGGGCCGAGTGTGGGGTTGCAGGTGAGGCTATAACTAGAAAATATTAGGTGACAGTAGCCACTAATGGGCACGTAATAGCAGAAACTTCATGTGTTATTTTAAGAGGCTTATGCTATGTCCATTGAAAAAGAGGTGATGAACAAAAGGACTGCCTCTAGCATTTTTCAGTCCCTCTCAAGGGGAAAGCCTACCGATATGTATGAAACGTTAGGCCTAGTGCGCTAGTGCTTTGTGCAGCCAATCACGAGTTGGTACTGCACAAAAAGCTGAAAGACTACAACTACAACATAGGTCTGTGAAGATTCCTGCCATAGAGAAGAGACTCCCTTTGGAGCCTCTTCTCTGATCAAATGCTGAGCTAGTTTTTCTGGGTTTCTCCGTCTTTTATTTTCCCTTTATATGGGTAAGGAACTCATCAAATCCGGTTTCCTGCTCCTGTGGCTCATAATCAACCAAGGGGTAGTGCTCCATGACGTAGTCAATATCCTTGTCTCCACGGCCGGAGAGGTTCACCAGGATCTTGCTATCCTTGGGCATGGTCTGTGCCAGCTTTATGGCGTAGGCGACAGCGTGGGAGGATTCAAGCGCCGGGATGATGCCTTCCATACGGCTCAAGCCGTAGAAAGCCTCCACAGCCTCGCGGTCGGTTGCGCTTTGGTAGTTGACGCGTCCAATGGTCTTCAGATAGCTGTGCTGAGGTCCGACTGCCGGATAGTCCAGGCCACTTGCGATGGAGTAGACAGGTAGTGCCTCTCCGCTCTCATCCTGCAAGAGGAAGCTCTTGAAACCGTGAAGGACTCCAACCTTGCCCAAGGTAAGTGTTGCAGCATTGTCCGGGGTATCCAGGCCCTTGCCCGCAGGTTCTATTCCATACAGGTCCACGTCCTTGTCAAAGAGGAAGGCACTGAAGATGCCCATGGCATTAGAGCCGCCGCCGACACAGGCTACTATGGCATCAGGGAGGTTGCCTGTCATCTCCTTGAACTGCTTTTTCGCTTCCACACCTACGATGGACTGGAAGTCCCTGACCATCATGGGGAAGGGGTGGGGCCCTACTACAGAGCCGATGCAGTAGATCTGGTCGATAGGATCTTCAAGATACGCTTCAAATGCAGCGTCTACAGCATCTTTAAGCGTCTGGGTACCACGGGTCACTTCAATGACCTTTGCACCGAGGATCTTCATCCGGCTTACGTTTGGAGCTTCTTTTTTGATATCAACCGCTCCCATGTAGATGTCACAGTCAAGACCAAGCAGTGCTGCAGCTGTTGCAAGGGCGACCCCATGTTGGCCGGCACCTGTCTCTGCAATGACTTTCTTCTTACCCATCCGCTTAGCTAGCAGTGCCTCACCTATACAGTGGTTGATCTTATGGGCGCCGGTATGGTTCAAGTCCTCTCGCTTGAGGTATATCTGGGCTCCCCCGACACTCTCAGAAAGACGCTTGGCGTGGTAGACAGGTGAAGGACGTCCGACATAGTGGATCTGCAGGTCACTGAGCTCTTCAAGGAATACTGGATCTGTCACGATCTCTTCATACGCCTTGGTAATGTCATCCATCACCTTTTTAAGTTCTGGGGGGATGTAGGATCCTCCAAACTCTCCGAAGTTGCCTTCCTTGGTAGGAAGATTGGTGGTATCGATCTCTTTGGTTATAGGGTTTTGCATGGGAACTCCTTAATGATGTAGGCATGTTACTGTATACAGAAACATATTGTCAATATAAACCAAGCATTTTTTTACATTAGTTTCTGTGTATAGAATTATTTTTTTTGGTTACGTTCCTGCATTTCTCTGTAGAGTGTTTTATTGTAAAACTATAGATAAAAATAGAACCTGCAACGTACATTGCAGGTTCCTTGGGTACTGAATAGATAAAGGACTGTTAGATGCCAAGGGCACTCTTCAAGGCGTTTACATCACGAACGCCTACAGCCTTGTCGGTTACCTTACCGTCTTTGTAGAACAAGAGGGTAGGAATGGACTGTACGCCAAAGGTAGCGGCGAGCTGGCCTTCTTCGTCAACGTTGACCTTACAGATCTTCGCCTGGTCTTCAGTGATCTCCTTGGCGAGGTTCTCAAGGATGGTTCCCTGCATCTTGCAAGGGCCACACCAGGCTGCCCAAAAATCTACTACTACAGGAACTTTGCTTTTTAAAACTTCAGCTTCATATGTTTTCTCTGTTACGTGCTTAATCATTTTCATCTCCTATGATGTATACTATACAAATAATTTTTCTTATCGTAAAGGTAAAGTAATACTTTTATTTGATAATGGCAACTACTTCTAAGGAAATATACATGTACCCCTTCCTCGACCTTCACTGTGATACCCTCTACGCCCTGCATACAGACCCCCTGGCCGGAACTCTTTTGGCCAACTCCCTTCATGTCGATATTGCACGGATGGAAAAGTTGGGAGAGGTCACCTCATGCTTTGCCCTCTTTGTGGATATGGATGAGTCCCCCTCCCCATGGAAGGCTGCCTGTGACCTGTACTCCCTGTTTTGTTCCTCCCTTGCATCCTATGGTAATCGTATTCGACAGGTAACAACTCCCGATGCTATTTTGAAAAATCCCCTGGCAGGGGCAATGCTCACCTGCGAGGAGGGTCAGATCCTGGAAGGCGACCTTTCTCGCCTGGAGGTCCTACAAGGCTGGGGGGTGAGGATGGCAAGTCTTACTTGGAATCATGAGAATGATTTGGGCTATCCGCACACCATGGCAGATATGCCTCTCAAACCCCTTGGAATCGAGGCAATCTCTGAGATGGAGAGGCTGGGTATCATCGTTGATGTATCACACCTCAGTGATGAGGGCTTCTATTCGGTGGCTAAGCATGCAAAGAAACCATTTGTCGCTTCCCACTCCAACAGTCGCACCTGCACCCCTGTTTCCAGGAACCTCACCGATGCTATGCTCAGGGTCCTTGGTGACAGGGGAGGGGTTGCGGGCCTTACCCTCTGTCCCCCCTTTCTCACACCCGAAGGTAAGGTGAGCTCTCTAGAAGATCTAATCAGGCATGCAAAGCATATGCGCAATGTGGGAGGAAGCAGTATCCTGGCGATAGGAACCGACTTTGACGGCATAGGGGGCAATCTTGCAATAAAGGATATCGCAGGTATGAATACGCTATGGGAGGCCCTTTCTCAAGCGGGGTTCACCAACAGTGAACTGGAGGGTATGTGGCAGAAGAATGCCCTGAGGGTGCTCAGCGCATAGTGCGCAACAGATCTTTGTCTTCGTCGCTTATCCGATAGGATTCGATGCACTTTTGTATCGCCTTCTTACGCATCTCTTCTGAGAGTACACCCTTTTGGAGGTAGGGAAGGGTTATTTCTCGCTGTTTTGCCATAGCGGTGGCAAAGGCCCATGCAAGGCCCATAGTAACATAGTAGTGGTCACTCTCCACTGCCTTGAGAAGTTCCAAAACCTCTTTGGCGTACTGGTCTGTGAGGTAGTAGCTCATCATGGTGATAGTTGCAAAGCGTATCTCCCAGGGATTAGGTGAATCTAGATAGCTTTTGATAAGTGGCCAGTACCCCCCTTGGTCTGTTTTGGGAGTCTTGAAGCTCGAGCAGAGGGCATCATTGGTCGCCCAGCTATCGTTATAAGCCAGTAGTCTTGCTAGATAGTGCGCGTTTGTCTGTCTATCCAGCTTGAGCAGTCCAAACAGTTTATACGCCAGGATGACCTCTTCGTAGCAGACAGAGGGGTATGCAAGGAAATCATCAAGAAATGAGAGGCCTTCTGCCTTGGCAAGCTCCTTTGCCAAGGCAGTGAGATGGGGAACCCTTATACCCATAACCTCTCGTTGGGAGACCTTGAGTTTTTCTGAGAACGAGGCATAGGAGGCCTCGCTCATCTCTTTGAGCCTCTTTCGCAAAAGAGGCTGCCTCATAGGCCCATCCGTTTGACAAAGCGCATCAGATTGTCGACAGTACTCTCCATATCCTTATGAGCCCGTGTTTTGGCAACCTTGAAGTCAACTGCGAGGCGGTTGATGGAGAAGATGCCGCTGACACCCTCGTCATAGGCGCCTTCGACGTCATCGGAGATGTCGCCCACCACTGCCACTACAGGGACATTGGCCTTCTTGGCCCTTCGGGCGACCCCGATGACCACCTTCCCCCTGAGGGACTGGCTGTCGATCTTGCCCTCTCCTGTAAGAACTAGGTCTGCCTTCTCAAGCAGCTTTCCAAAGTTCACGGTATCCAGGACCGTCTCGATGCCCATCTGCAAAGTTGAGCCAAAGAAAGCAGCCATGCCCCCTCCCATGCCCCCTGCAGCTCCAGATCCTGGGATGGCCTGTACATCGAGAGAGCAATCATCTTTGATAACCTGAGCAAGGCTCTCCAAGTTAGCATTGAGCGTCTTCACCATCGCAGGGTCGGCACCTTTCTGTGGCGCGAATATGTAGGCGGCACCTGTCGTCCCATGGAAGGGATTGTCGATGTCGCACATCGTTGTTATGGATACCCCTTGCAGAGCTTTGTCGAGGCCGGAACAATCAATCTGGGCAACATTGTGCAGAGTGCCACCGGTGGGGATGAAAGAGGCGCCTTCCTTGTCCTTGAACAGGACACCACAAGCCGCTGCCGCACCACAACCTGCGTCATTGGTTGCGCTCCCGCCAAGGCCAACGATGATCTTCTTGCATCCACTCTTTGCTGCTGCCAGTATCAGTTCCCCAACCCCATAGGTGGTAGTCCTATCAGGATAAAGCTCCTCGCCGACAAGAGGAAGTCCGGCACAAGAAGCCATCTCGATGATGGCGGTACTGCCTTTAACCACACCATAGAAGCTCTCCATGGGTTTGCCAAAAGGACCTTGTACGGTCAATACTCGCTTTTCACCGCCTAGGGCCTGCAGGAATGCATCAACACTGCCTTCTCCCCCATCGGCTACAGGAATCTGCTGTACTTTGGCATCGGGGTAGTGTTTCTTAATGGCTTTGTCCATGATGGTGCAGATTTCTTGGGAACTCATAGTTCCTTTAAATGAATCGGGGATCAAGAGGATGTTTTTCATTGTCAGCTCCTATATATGCTAGCAACTGTCCCCAAAGGGGACGCTGCAATGATGGAGGTGGAGGCTTTCGCCTCCATCTTCGCTCTATCCTACCGTAAAAACAGGGAGATTATCCAGATGCATAGTATGGAGTAAAGAAGTCTTGAACAAAGTTAAAATGTATATAGAGATACATCTCCAGCGGGGTATGTACACCTTCTTCCTTGTATAGGAGTGCTCTAGCGCTTCCAGAAGGCCTTGGTGAAGAGTGCGTAGACGGTAAACAGTTCAAGCCTGCCGACCAGCATCAAGAAGGAGCAGACCCATTTGATGGAGGAGGGAAAAGAGGCGAAGTTTCCTGTAGGCCCTACGTCTCCAAACCCAATACCGATATTTCCGAGGCAGAGAAAGGAGGCGGCAAAGCTGGTGAGCATGTCGGTGCCGCTCAAGGATATGATAACTGAGCCCACTACACCTGTGGCTATATAGATGCCGAAGAAGGTGGCGATGGAGAGCAGGAGCTCCGGGCGCATGGTGTTCTGTCCTACACGGACTTGGAAGATGCCCTTGGGGTGAATTCTCTGGCTGATGTTTGTCTTGCCCATCTTCAGCAGGGTGGCGACCCGGATTACCTTCACACCCCCTCCTGCAGAGCCTGCACACCCTCCGACAAAGAATAGCAACAGCAACAGCATCTGCGAGAATGCTGGCCAGTGTATATAGTTGGCTGTGGCAAAGCCTGTTGTGGTAAGGATCGAGGCGCTCTGGAATGCACTGAAGCGCAAAGACTGCCAGAATCCCTCGTATGTACTGTTGAAGTTCAAGGTTATGGCTGAGAGCAAGGAGACAGTTGTCCATATCCCCAGGTAGATGCGCAGCTCCCCATCCTTCCATACTGATTTAATCCTTCCAGAGAAGGCCTTGTAGTAGAGGGCGAAGTTTGCCCCTGCTATCATCATGAAGACCGTCACCACAATATCGACATAGGCACTGCTGAAGGTTCCGATGGAGGAGTTCTTTACACAGAAGCCAGCTGCTGCCATGGTGGAGAAGGTTACGGTGACCGCATCGTACAACGACAGTCCGCCAAGCTTGAGCAGTATAGTCTCAAGCAGGGAGAAGAGCAGGTAGATCGACCAGAGGATGGCTGCAGTTGTCTTGATCTTGGGGGTAAGCTTGTCCTTGGTGGGACCGACAGACTCCGCACCCACCAGCAAGGTGCCACTGACTCCCAAGGCGGGCAGCAGTGCTACAAAGAGCACCACTATCCCCATGCCTCCCAGCCAGTTCGTTTCTGAACGCCAGAAGAGGATGGATTTGGGAAGGCTCTCTATCTCAGGGAGCACAGTTGCTCCTGTGGTGGTGAATCCGCTCATGATCTCAAAGAATGCGCTGCTGTAGTTGACATAACTGCCGCTGACGACCAGAGGGATTGCACTGATTGAGGTGGCTATTATCCAGGTAAAGGTTACAAACAGGTATCCATCACGGGATCCTAGAGTGTGGTTTTCTATATTTCTCGTCAAATAAAAGACGAGGGTGCAAAAAACAGCCATCGCTGCGTAGGCAAAGAGAAACCCCTGCAAAGCAGCCTGTTCTTCAAGGTATACAGCTATAAAGGTGGGGAAAAGCATAAAAAATCCGAGGACCAGCTGAATGAAGGCCAGCAGCCTGAAATCTTGTTTCCAATTGATCATTACTACCTACCCAAACAATTTTTGTATAAAATCCGCTGATTCGCGCATAGCCGCTACAATAACAGTGTCACCTTCATGGAGGATGGAGTTGCCTGTCGGGATGACGCTTTTACCGCTCTTTCCCGTAAGGCCCGCTACGATAGCCTTTTTCTTCATATTGATATCACTCAGCTTTTTCCCACAAACAGCGCAGGATCCGTCGATGGAGAATTCAAAGATCTCCAGCTGTCCATTGTAGAGGCTGTGCAGGCTCGCCACATTGGTACCCCTCAGATACCTGAGCAGGGATTCGATGGTCGTATCCGTTATGGAGATGACTACATCGATATCCAGATAGGAGGCAAGGCGGGTATAGTTGTTGTTCTGTCTGATCAAGGCCATCGAGCGGGAGATACCGATTCTCTTTGCATAGGAGGCTGTGATGATATTGAGCTCATCATTGTCAGTCAACGATATGAGCAGGTCATAGCTTCCCAGCTGTTCCTCCTGCATGATGTCCTCATCTGTGATGTCGGCCATAATCACCAGGATCTCAGGGAATCTTTCTGCAAATTCCTTGCAGACATCCTCATCCTGGTCGACTACGGTCACCTTGGAGCGCATGGCAACTGTCATGCGGTTCAATAGGGCACGGGTAATCCTGCTGGCTCCTACCAAAACTATCTTGGTGGGTTTCTTCTGGAGTTTTCCTACAGTCTTAAGGATGTCAGTGACCTCTTCAGAGTCTGCTACGATGGACAGGGTATCCTTGGGCTCGATGGAAGTCGAGCCTGAGGGAACAAGGGCCTTGTGCCCCCTCTTGATGGCAGCTATGACAAAATCTGCCCTTAGCTTGTTACGCATATCCATCACAGAGGTGCCGATATAGGGTGAGAAGGGCTCAACGTAGAAGTTATAGAGTAATAGGTTTGTATTGCTGAAGCCTAAGACGTTGCTGTATACCCCTTGCTCAATAGTATTGAATATATACCTGGCAGCCTCTGCATTGGGATTGACGATGTAGTCGATGCCAAGCAATCCTTCCTTCAAGCCGTCCACCCCTGTATAGATGAGGCTTCTGATGGCTGCTACAGTCTTGGTGTTCTTGAAGGAGGAGGATACTATCCCGCAGGAGACAAGATTTATCTCGTCGCTGTTGGTAACAGCAATGAATGCCTCAGCAGTCTCACACCCAGCTTCAATGAGTTTTTCAATGTCTGTTCCATTTCCCAGGATTCCCAGGCAGTCAAGCTTGGCAACAGCAGTTGCTACACGCTCGTGGGAGTTGTCTATGATTACAACATCCTTATGCTCTTCAATAAGGTGTTTGGCTAGACCAAGGCCTCTTCTTCCTGCTCCCAGGATTACAATTTTCTTGCTCGTATGCAGCCTCCTCTTATCCCGAACCTTGCCAGTTCATCCACTGGCAAATGTGCGTATTATAGCGAAAAATAAGCATACCAGAAAGAAATGATTTACGAAAGTGGGGAGGAAGGTAAACATATTTGTCTTACTGGCAATATATTACGCTAAAGGCCTATTCTTTCGTATACCCTGTTGACAATAGTTTGTAATTACCATATTGTAGGGAAGTAATTCGTCGCAGGGTGGAGCAGTTGGCAGCTCGTCGGGCTCATAACCCGAAGGTCGTAGGTTCGAGTCCTACCCCTGCTAAATAGTTGGTCTGATGAATGGACTACCGATTGTACAAAAGTACCCGGTAGGACGGCGATTCCTGATTCTACCAAGTTTTTGGCAACTTGTTGAGGTGACAATGGTCACACAGCGGGTTGCCTTCCTTTTGTCTAAGGTACAACCTACATTTTCGGGTTCAAGAGATTAACTTGGGTTCAAGCATATAACCCGGTCTGAGCCATATGAACGCACTCCGAAAGGGGTGCTTTTTTAGTTGGTAGGATAGAGCAATAAGGGTAGTTCCTATGTGCGATCTTTTTGTACAAGTATGCTAGTTGCCTATATTCTGGTACAAGAAATTACCAAAGTTGCCTATATTCTGTAGCAATTAGCTAAGGATGGATTTGGATCCTCCCTTGTTATAACAGTCCCCAGTGGTACTTGATCTTCTCATAGGGTCTTTGATTGTTGGAGCAAAACTACAGAGAAGAATCCACAGGAAAAGCAATGAGGCGAAGAAACTATTGATAATAGATTTTGATTATTAAGCATTGTTGGTTACCAGAGTGAACAAATATAGGGTCAATTGGTTGTTGCAGTGCACAAAACAGGTGTTAATTTGTTACTGAAGTATACAAAATGAAGGATATGGTACAAGAATTTCCTGTCCTGGAACCTCAGGATATATTGGAGAACCCTGTGAAGCTAGCAGAGGTTCTTGTCAAGAAAACCAAACCGTTGGCGTTCTTTGGTAATTATCTGTGGTATGGATACTATCCATTTTTTCTTGAAGGAGAAAAGGACGACG
>CAZPOJ010000033.1:0-22810 GCA_964588005.1 uncultured Sphaerochaeta sp. | reverse complement strand
AAATATTTACAAAAAGAAAAGGAGTGGTGGCATGAAAGGCATACCTGAAACAAAAAAACAACGCACACTAGCCACCGAGACCTGGAGAAGGTTCAAGAAGAACAAGCTTGCTGTAGTGGGCATGGTCGTGCTGGCATCTTTGGTGACCATTGCCATTGCAACCATAATCATTGACCTGGTGACCAACAACGCCTTCTACAACGACAATGTCATCAAACAGAACCTCCGCCTTAGACTGCAAGGACCCTCTCGTGAGCATATTTTTGGTCTGGATGAGTTTGGACGCGATATCTTCCTCCGCATGATTTGGGCAGTGAGGTACTCGTTGTTCATGGGAACTGTTGCTATTGCCATCTCGACTACACTAGGGGTCCTGTTGGGCTCCATTGCCGGATACTACGGTAAGATTACAGACAACATCATTATGCGCTTCATGGATGTATTGCTGGCCATCCCTTCAATGCTTCTGGCAACAGCTATTGTTGCGGCTTTGGGAACAAGTCTCACCAATGTGCTTATCGCAATAGCCATCAGCTATGTACCTACCTTTGCACGAACGGTAAGGGCTTCGGTACTCACCCTCAAGGACCAGGAGTTCATCGAGGCGGCAAAGGCCATGGGAGCAAGTGACTCACGTATCATATTCAAGTATATCCTTCCCAACTCCATGGCTCCCCTTATTGTTCAGGCGACCTTGGGGGTAGCAGGTGCGATCCTCTCCATAGCAGGACTATCCTTCCTAGGACTGGGAATCCAGCCACCGACACCTGAGTGGGGCTCCATGCTCTCCTCAGCACGCTCGTATATCAGAGAGGGGTGGCATATAACCGTCATTCCAGGTTTGGGGATCATGATCACCATCCTCGCACTCAACGTCATGGGCGACGGTCTACGCGACGCCCTTGACCCACGACTGAAAAACTAGGAGATCTTATGGATAGCAATAAAACCATAATAGACATACAAGGTCTGACCATCCACTACGAGACCGACGATGGCTCTGTAAAAGCCCTCAATGATGTCTCCCTCACCATGAAGGAGGGAGAGACTCTCGGTCTGGTAGGAGAGACTGGAGCTGGTAAAACTACCCTCGCCAGAGGAATTCTGGGCCTCATCCCCTCTCCCCCAGGGGTGATTAAGGCAGGGAAGATACTTTTTCAGGACTCAGACCTCCTGCACATTTCTGAAAGCCAGATGCGCAATGTACGGGGATCATCCATCTCCATGATCTTCCAGGACCCCATGACCAGCCTCAATCCGGTAATGACCGTAGGAGACCAGATCAAGGAGGTCATAGAAGCCCATAACTCGTCACTTGGCAAAAATGAGTCCTTCAGCCAGGCTTGCTCGATGCTTGAGATGGTTGGCATATCTTCAGACCGGGCACATGAGTTCCCCCATCAGTTTTCAGGGGGTATGAAACAGCGGGTCATCATTGCCATCGCCTTGGCATGCAACCCTGCCCTGCTCATTGCAGATGAGCCTACCACAGCACTGGATGTCACTATCCAAGCCCAGGTGCTTGATATGATCACCGCCCTTAAGGCGAGACTCAACACAGCGATGTTGCTCATCACCCATGATCTTGGTGTCGTTGCCCAGAACTGTGACCGAGTTGCCATCATCTATGCAGGAGAAATTATTGAATTGGGCGACCTGAACGATATTTTCAAGGAGACGAGGCACCCTTATACCCAAGGGCTCCTTGGCTCCATCCCCTCGCTGACCAAAAATGTCACACGGCTCAGTCCCATCAAAGGCTTGATGCCCGATCCGACAAACCTGCCCCCAGGATGCAAGTTTGCACCCCGGTGCAAGTTTGTCACCGAAGAGTGTTCGCTCGCCATACCTAAACTCTATCAGGTAGGTGAGGGACATTTTGCACGCTGTATCCTTTGCAAAGATGAGGTTTCCCATGGCTGATACCAATACACAAGAACTACTTAGGGTTGAGAACCTAAAAAAATACTTTCATACCCCAAAAGGGGTCTTACACGCTGTGGATGATGTCTCCTTTATCCTCAACAAGGGGGAGACCCTTGGGGTTGTAGGTGAATCAGGTTGTGGAAAATCAACTTTGGGAAGGACAATACTCCGTCTACATGAACCAACAGAGGGAAAGGTTTTCTTTGAAAACAAAGAGATAACAAACCTTGACAAAAACCAGATGAAAGCTCTTAGACGAGAGATGCAGATCATTTTCCAAGACCCGTTTGCCTCCCTTAACCCCCGAATGACCGTTGCAGAGACTATTGGGGAAAGCTTGCTCATACAAAAGATTTTCAAACGAGGGCAAGAGAGAGCCCTCCTTGCGAGAATCTCTCATCTTATGGATTTGGTAGGGCTCTCCCCACGGCTCATAAACAGCTACCCTCATGAACTGGATGGAGGCAGGAGACAACGCATAGGCATCGCGCGCGTACTCGCCCTCGACCCCAAGTTTGTCGTGTGTGATGAACCGGTATCAGCCTTGGATGTCTCCATCCAGGCACAGATACTCAACCTGATGCAGGATCTCCAGGATGAGTTTGGATTTACCTATCTCTTCATCACCCATGACCTCTCAGTGGTAAAGCACCTTTCAAACGACATCCTGGTCATGTATCTCGGACAGATGGTGGAAAAAGCTTCATCCCATGAGCTCTTTGCAAACCCACTTCACCCTTACACCCAGGCACTACTCTCCGCGATTCCCGTACCTGACCCTGACTACAAGACCGATCGCCTTCTTTTGCAGGGAGAACTGACCAGTCCCATCGACCCCATCCCGGGTTGCCGCTTTGCAAAACGTTGTCGCTATGTCAGCGATGCCTGCCTTGCCGGAGACATTCCCCTCAAGGAAGTAAATGAAGGGCACTTTGTTGCCTGCACCCTTATGTAATCGTTTGTTCCGTTCGTAGGGACATCGAAATAGGAGAAAGAAATGAAAAGAATTCTGATTGTACTTCTCGTACTGCTCTGCACCACGCTTATGTTTGCAGGAGGGGCTAAGGAAAGCACCTCTGCAGCTGAGCCAGGCTTCAAAGATACTATCATCTTTGGCCAGGGTGCTGATGTCACTTCCTTCGACCCACATGTGGGAAAAGAGACCCCAGCTGTAGCTGTGACAAACCACATCTTTGACACCTTGGTGGACACCGACCCTGTAACAGGCGAGGTTATCCCCCAGATAGCAGAAAGATGGGAACAGCTCTCCCCAGTCTCCTACCGTTTCTTCATCCGCAAAGGTATTACCTTCCACAACGGTGAAGAGCTCAATGCCGACGACGTCAAGTTCTCACTTGACCGCTCCATTGCAAGTGCCTCTGTCTCGTACATCGTCGACTTCATCAAGGAAGTAAAGATTGAGGATGATTACACAGTTGTGGTCACCACCAAGGCTCCTTATGGTCCGACCTTGCGCAACCTTGCTGTCCCCTTTGCCGCAATCGTCCCCAAGGACTATGTAACAGCCAACCCCGATGCCTTGAAAACCAAGCCAGTGGGAAGCGGCCCTTACAAGTTTGTCTCCTGGGCACAGAGCGACAACGTGAAGCTTGAGGCTTTTGAGAACTACTTCCAGGGCAAGGCCAAGACCAAGTATCTTGTCATGAAGGTTATTCCCGAAGCTGCTCAGCGCACCATCGCTTTGGAAACAGGTGAACTGGATCTCTCCTATGACATCCTGGTTTCAGACCTGAAGCGTGTCACTGCAAACAAGAACCTCACGTTGTTTGAAGCCCCTTCGCTGACCTGTTTCTACATCTCCTTCAACATGCGTAAGGCTCCTTTTGACAACCAGAAGGTTCGTCAAGCCATCAATATGGCTATCGACCGCCAGCTGCTTGTCGACACGGTCAACAGTGGCACAGGTGCTGCTGCCGATGAGATCATCGCCCCTGCAGTATTTGGATACCACTCCACCGGAGCGTGGGAATACAATCCAACCAAGGCCAAGGCACTTCTTGCCGAAGCTGGCTATCCTAACGGTTTTTCTTGCTCCCTGTGGGTAAACAACAACCAGAGCCGGGTCGAGATGTGTCAGGCTGTCCAGGAAATGCTCAGAGAAATTGGCATCACGTGTAAGGTAGAGGTCATGGAATTCGGTACCTTCATCAGCCGTACAACGGCTGGCGAACATGACATGGGATACTTTGGTTGGGTAACCTCCACCAAGGATGCAGACTACACCTACTATTCCTTGGAGCATAGCTCACAGCATGGTTCTCCTGGAAACAGATCCTTTATTGACGACCCTGAAGTTGACCGTCTTGTCGAACTTGGCCGCACCAGTGCAGATACCAAAGTCCGTGAGGAAGCCTACAAGGATCTCGCATACAGGCTGAAGGAAGTGGCAAATAATGCACCCATCATTTACACTGCGATTACCGCAG
This sequence comes from uncultured Sphaerochaeta sp., assembly GCA_964588005.1. Lineage (GTDB taxonomy): Bacteria > Spirochaetota > Spirochaetia > Sphaerochaetales > Sphaerochaetaceae > Sphaerochaeta. Next base: position 18,437 of record CAZPOJ010000033.1, on the reverse strand, counting down.
GAGCCAGCAATAAGGTGCAGAACTTTATTTTGGATCCAATTGGATATCACAGACTTGAAGGGGTAACAGTCGCCAAATAAGGCTTCTGATTCACACATGAGATAAAGCAGGCAAAGAGCTGGAATTCTCCGGCTCTTTGCCATCCCTAGGAGGGACTACAATGTATTTGGCAGAGATGACATGGCCCCAGGCAGAAGCATACTTCAAAGAGTCTGATATGGTAATCATTCCAATCGGCAGCACAGAGTGCCACGGAAGACATATGCCCTTGGGTACCGACACGATGATTCCAGATAAGATTCTTCAGCTTGTTGAACAACAGAACAATCGTATCATGATTGCTCCCACCATCCCTTATGGAGCTTGCGAAAGCCTTTGGCCCTTTCCAGGTACTATTAACCTGGGAGGAGACCTGCTCTATCAACTGGTGAAGAAAGTTGTAGACAACCTCCGTATTCATGGGGCAAGAAAGTTCTTGGTCCTCAATGGCCATGGTGGGAACATCAAAGCCCTGGAACGCATCGGCTATGAGCTCGATAATGAACGGTGCATGATGGTCCTCCTCAATTGGTGGCAAAACGTCTGGGATATGAACCCTCTTTGGAAAGGAGGTCATGGCGGAGGAGAAGAGACCGCTGCTGTCATGGCAATAGACCCCGACCTTATCGATAGAACTGAGATAGACCACCCTTTGATCTTGAAAGATGTGAGTGAAGCCTTCCAAGCTTCCGGTTTCAATACTGTGAAGTTCAAGGGCGTTACCATCACCATACCCAGGCTCACCAACCATGTCACAGACAATGGATGGATCGGACCTGACCACCCCAAACATGCCACAGTAGCATGGGGGACAGAGATGCTTGACTCTATGGCGACCTATGTTGTCGCTTGTATCGAAGAATTTGTAAAGGTAGTACTGTAGATGAATACACAACGTACAATTGGTTATATCAAGAGAATCAGCGATGCCAACGGCATCAGTGGCTTTGAAGATGAGGTACTTACAGTCATTCGCGAGGAGGGCGAGGCCTTGGGCGAATTTACCGAGGACAGTATGCGTAACCTCTACCTCTACAGAGAGGGGAACAAGGAGGGGCAGTGCACGGTCCAGCTCAATGCCCATACCGATGAGGTAGGCTTCATGGTAAAGGCCATCCGCCCTGACGGGATGCTTGAGTTCATCACCATCGGTGGATGGATCCCTTCCAATGTCCCCGCCCATCTGGTCAGAGTAAGAAACCAGGAGGGCGAATACATCACCGGTGTGGTAGCCAGCAAACCTCCTCACTTCATGAGCGAAGCTGAAAAAAGGGCTTCCTTGGAGATTTCCAGCATGGTTATCGATATCGGGGCAAGCAGCTCGGATGAGGTACGTGACATCTACAAGGTAGGCATCGCCGCCCCGGTAGTACCCGAGGTAACGTGTACTTATGATGAAAAACATGACATCCTGGTAGGCAAGGCCTTTGACTGCCGCATTGGATGCGCTGCACTCCTTGCGACCATGGAAGAGCTGAAAGACCAAAAACTAGCGGTCAACCTTGTAGGGGACTTCTCCAGCCAAGAAGAGGTCGGTACCCGTGGCTCCATTGTCAGCACCAATACCATCAAGGCTGACATAGCCATAGTCTTTGAAGGGTGTCCCGCTGATGATACGGTTGTTCCTGCCTACCAGGCCCAGACCTGCATAAAGAAGGGGCCTATGCTCCGCCATATCGACTCAAGGATGATAACAAACCCACGGTTCCAGCGCTTCGCCCTGGACCTTGCCAAGAAACATGGAATTCCTGTGCAAGAAGCTGTGAGAAGTGCAGGCGCTACCAATGGGGCCCCCATCCACCTCTCCAATGCTGGGGTTCCTACCATTGTCATTGGAGTTCCTGTGCGCTATGCACACACCCATTATGGCATCAGTGCCTACAGTGATGTGCAAAACAGCGTCAAGCTCGCCGTTGAAATTATTCAAGCGTTGAATGAATCAATAATTAGGAGTTTCTAACATGGCTTATAGAATTGGAGGTATGTTTACCCTTGAAAAAGAAACCGAAAAGAGTACCTTTTTCCTCCAACATATTGGGGAAGACCTCAGGCATTATATGTCCGGGCGTTGTGCCCTGTATGGTTGTCTCAAGGAGATACGTGCCTCTGATTCGAAACGCAAAGCCTATGTGCCGGCATATACCTGTGAGACGGTGCTCTCCAGCTACGAGAAGGCGGGGTATGAGCTCAGCTTCTATGATGTGGATGAACAGAGGCTTACCCCCCTGTTCAAGGAGGAAGATCTCAAGGATATATCGGTACTCGCCCTGTGTGGCTATTTTGGCTTCAGCTCGTATGACAAAGCCTTTGTGCACCACGCCAAGAGAGCAGGAATAACAGTTCTGCAGGATACAACCCACAGTATATTCTCCCTAGATGGGCACTCACCCGATGCCGACTACTATGCAGGCAGCGTACGCAAATGGCTAGGTATAGCTTCTGGCGGAGTTGCCATCAAGAGGGAGGGCAAGTTCACCTTGCCCATGCTACCTGCAGAGGAGACCCACCTGCAAGGGCGGTATCGTGCCATGCAGTACAGAGAGAAAGCACTGCAAACAAAGCAAGCTCCCTATGACAAACAAGCCTCTGAGGTGTTCTGGGAGACAGAGCTACGCCTTAGGCAGATGTTTGATGCATTTGAAAGCGATGTACGATCAAAGGCTATTCTCAACCATTATGATCCTGCGCCCCTCTTTGCAAAGAGGAGGAGCAACTACCAGAGCTTACTGGACAACTTGAAAGAGTCGGAACAGTGCAAAGCAGTTTTCCCTCTTCTCGACGATGCAAGCTGTCCCAGCCACTTTAGTTTTTACAGCAAAGACCGAGATAAGACGCAAAAACACCTTGAAAGGTTGGGGATCCGAAGTACCGTCTACTGGCCAGTTCCACCCATGCTAACGAGCCCTGCCCAGATGCCCCATGCAGCGTGGATATATGACCATATTGCCAGTGTGCAGATAGACCAGCGCTATAACAAGAAGGATATGGAATTTCTTGGAAGAGCTCTCTCGAGTCTTGGGTAAGAGCCAACAAAAATCTGGTAGCTTCTTTTCCTGTTCACTCCTTGATCTGCTTGACAAAAGGGGAGCAAAAGCAAACTATATAGGTATCTAGCATTGTCCCTTCGAGGATACCATGTACACCCATCACACCTCTACAGTACTTCACAATCAGACAGATGCTTCCAGTCCTGAGGATGTCCTTGATATAAAGAGACAGGCCATTTGGATAGAGCAGATAGTCCAGGGCAAGGGGTACAAAACCCTCCGGGTCCCCTTTTCCCTTGAGAAGTTCTCAATGCTTGCCTCATTGAACAGGGAAAACCCTCTGCTTGTATACAATCTGGTAGACTCAGAGGAGAACCTTGCATACCTAGTTCCGGGTATCCTTGAACATATGGGTCTGCCGTATATACGGGGTGCTCCTTACAGAACCTGTTCATTACTACCAATAAGATGCTGGCCAAGCGGATGCTGCAAGCTTCTGGTATTGCTACCCCGCCTTGGATCTGTCGAGACGAAACTGAGGCCCTACAGGACAGCTCCATCAAGCGCTATATCATCAAGCCAATCGCTGAAGATGCCTCCATAGGCTTGGATGAAAACTCCATAGTCAGCAGAGAGCGTATTGTCGAACAGCTCAGGATACAAGAAGAGAACCTGGGTACCCCATGCTTTGCAGAGGCCTATATTGAGGGCAGGGAGTTCACTTCCTGCATGTATGGAAAGGCGGAGAGCTGTAAGGTCCTCACCCCCTATGAGTGGGTATTCCAGGGGTATGACGAGCATCAGAAGGAGAAGATCATCACCTATGATGCAAAGTGGAACGAAAGCTCATTTGGATACAGGCATATCGTAGCGAAGTATCATGCGGATGCATCAGATCTGCCTCTGCTTGATGCATTGACTGCCATAGCACATCGGTGTTGGCAGGCCTTCTCCCTCTCGGGATACGCCCGGGTAGACTTTCGCATCGATGAGGGGGGAAAGCCCTGTGTGTTGGAGATAAACTGCAACCCCAGCTTCTATGGCTTCTATCACCTTGCTCAGGAGGAGGGCCTCCCCTTTGAAGACCTGGTCCAGGAGATAGTCGAACAGACTCGCTAGTCAGAGGTACTTGTCTACCCAGACCAACGCTTCCAGTTCAAAACCCATGTCGCGGTAGAGGCCTTGGGCTTTCTTGTTTTTTGAATGGGTCACCATAGCAAGGTAGACACATCCCAGAGCCTTGGCCCACGCTTGGACATACGCCTCTCCTACCAAGCCTTCACATAGATGAGCTTGTTGTCCAGGGGGGCATAGTAATCTTTCAGTTCCGCCTCCAGATGGTAGCCGTTATGCAGATAAAAGGTACGGGTAGGCAGATAGAGCTCTCTTGATGAGGTCTCTATGTAGACCCTTGTCCCTCCTCGCTTCCCTATAGCCTGTTCACTTTTCCTAAGCAGCATGGTACCCAGCCCCTGGCCTCGGCAGGTGGTGTCGACAGCTATCCAATAAAGGTCATAGCTGCTCTCTGTCCCTGGAATCGGACCAAAGCAGGTGTACCCCCTTACGAGCCCTTCATGTTCTGCAAACTGGAAAAAGTAGTCGCACGCTTCTCCCTGCTCAAGGCGCTCACAGACGAGTGAGACCCCTACCTCCTGCTCTGCAGGGTTGAAGAAGCCTGAGGTACTGAGAATCGAGGCGACGCTGAGTAGATCAGATTCTCTGGGTTGTTCTCTAAAGATGTAGGTTTCCACTCTCTAGCCTTTGATGATCAGGGCGATCATCTCTTCATAGGAAATGCCTGCGTGTTGGGCAGCTGCAACAAAGCCGCTGTCCCGGGCAATGCAGGGGTTGAGGTTCACCTCAAGGATGAAGGGGTTGCCCTCCCCATCAATGCGGAAATCTACCCTCGCATACCCCTTCCCTCCAAACAGCAGGAATGCTTTACGGCTCAGCTCTTGCAAGGTTTTGAGCAAAGGTGCATCTTCCGGGGAAAAAGAGAATGTGCGTTGGGTATGGATGTACTCGAAGGAGGATTCCTCCCACTTCGCTTCATAGCCAACGATAGCCGGTTTATCGGGAGGATAGTCAATAAACAGCATCGCAGCAGGTTTGAAGACCATCATCTCTCCCCCAACGGCAAGGATAGAGACACTGAACTCGCGCCCTTGGATGAAGGTCTCTGCAAAGAGAGATCCTCCTCCAAGAGCTTCCCTCAGGGAAGTTTCATCCTCAAATGTCTGGACAGATGCATCGGTAATTCCTACCGAAGCCTCCTCTGCAACCGGCTTGATGATCAGGGGATGCCCTAAGAAACCCGCAAGAGAACCCTGATCGGAATCTGTAACCCAAGGGGGAGTGGGAAGGCCCTCCTTGTGCAAAAGGCTTTTGGCAAAGAGCTTGTCAGAAGAGCTCATCATGCCATGACTGTTTCCTCCGGTATACTTGAGAGCCATCGCCTCAAACAAGGCGGGGGCAAGATGGAGAAGACGACACCCTTCCAAGGTCTCCACAAGGTTGAAGATGAGATCAGGATTGCGGTCAATGATCCTTTGTTTTACCCGCTCCAGATTCAACGAGAAGCTCAGGAGCGAAGTCTCATGGCCGAGGGCCTTGAGAGCTTTTCGTACCTGCTTCACCTGCACCAAGGTGTCCTGTTGGTCCTTGGTAGGGTCTTTGGAAAGCTTGTCTGCTATGATCAGGATATGCATCGGACCTTGCCCTTTCCTACTCGTAAGATGGCTGAATCCATGATGCGTGTGATCAGCTCATGGTAGCTGATACCCGCCTTCCTACAGAGGATGGGCAGGTCGGAGTCCACAGGGTTCAACCCTGCAAGGGGATTCACTTCCAGGAAGTTCACCCTACCTTGCCCATCCATCTTCAGATCAACCCTCCCTCCGTCACGACACCCAAGGGCATTCCAAGCTGCCAGGGCAACCTTTTCACACTCGACGGCCACATCCCCTTCCACCAGGTGATACGTGGCAAACTCCAGGTACTCCTGCTTGGTCTTGTAGGAGTAGACTCCCTGCTCGAACGAGGGATCGACCACGATCTCCATGACCCCCGTCGTCCTTGCATGCTCGCCGGTCCCCGTGATTCCGACGGTAAACTCCCGTCCTTCCAAGTAGGTCTCTACCAATACAGGTTGCTTGAACTCTGCAAGCAGAAGGGCAGAGACATACCCTAGGGCGAGTTTGTCCCTGACAATCGAATTGGCACTGATGCCCATACCCGTCCCTCCACCCACAGGCTTGAGAAACAGGGGGTAGCCCAGCTTTACTGCCTCCACTTCACGCTCGTCATGAATTACACAGTAATCAGGGGTAGGCACCCCCTGCTCTCGGACCACTGCCTTGGTCATCCCTTTGTGCAGCGTAAGGGCCAGGATGTGGGCATCAGAAAATACATAGGGGATCTCATAGGCATCAAGCAGGGCTGGTATCTGAGCTTCACGACAAAGGCCGTGGAGGCCCTCAGCAATATTGAAAACCAGGTCACACCTATTTCCCTGGGCAAGGAAAGATACCAGTGCCTTGATGTTCCCGATGCGCACCGTCTCGTAGCCGAGAAGCCGCAGCGAGTCGTCTATGGCGTCAATTGTTACCAAACTGTCAAATTCAGCGACAGCCTCAGGGGGGTATCCCGCCGCGAGGTAATCGTCTTTGAGGTCGTACGTCATTCCAATAAGCATATTAGTTTCCTGAACCCTTGGGGTAAGCAAAAACCTTCCCCTCGTAGTTGCTAAGATAGAGGTTCTTCTCGTCCTGTCCCACCTCATAGTCAGGAAGGATGGGAACCTTTCCTCCACCACCGGGGGTGTCTATGACATACTGGGGAACGGCATATCCGCTGGTAAATCCCCTGAGGCCTCTGATGAGTTCCTTGCCCTTGTCCACTGTGGTACGAAAATGGGCAGACCCTGAGATGGGGTCGCACTGGAAGAGGTAGTAGGGCTTGATCCTCACCTTCAAGAGACGGTGATAGAGCTCCATGAGGGTTTCCACCGAGTCATTGATACCTTTCAGCAGGACCGTCTGACTGCCCATGACCACCCCTGCATCAGACAGGCGATTGCACGCCTTGGAGGACTCTGCGGTAATCTCATCAGGGTGGGTGCAGTGCACACTCAGGTAAAGGGGCTTGTAGCGCTTGAGGATCCTCAGGAGGTTGCTCGTGATGCGCTGGGGAAGCACCATGGGGACCTTAGTCCCTATCCTGACCATCTCCACGTGCTCGATGGAGGTTATCTCCTTGAGCAACCACTCGATTTTCTCATCGGAAAGAGTCAGGGGATCCCCTCCTGAGATGACCACGTCGCGGATAGCAGGGGTATTTCGGATATACTCTATGCCTTCCTTCCAGAAAAACTCCAAAGGCTCGGTATGCCCTCCCACAAGACGCGAGCGGGTACAGTACCTACAGTAGACCGAGCAAAAGCTTGTAGTAAGAAACAACGCGCGGTCTGGATACCGATGAACGATTCCAGGAACTGGGCTGGTGTTCTCTTCATGCAAGGGGTCTGCACTCTCGCCAGGAGAAGTGAAGGACTCAAGGATGGAGGGGATAACACTCTTACGCAGGGCACTGGTCGGGTCAGAGGGATCGATCAAGCTGAGGTAGTAGGGGGTGACAGAGAAGGGAAAACTACTCTCGGCATGTGCAAGGGCCTGTTGTTCTTCAGGGGTAAGGGTGAGGAAGCGGGAGATCTCTTCTAAGGTGGTGATTCGATGGGAGAGTTGCCAGTGCCAGTCATCCCACATCTTTGCAGTCGTGTCCGGAAAATAGGTCTTTCTGAACTTGGTGGATCGGCCCTTCAGGCTAGGATCAGCACTTGCTTTCTTCCTCTGTGGGCCGCTTGGTTGGGGGACACTCTGTGACATGCTAGGGCGCATGCCCTTGCCTATAAGCGGAGGGTCTCCATCTTCAACTGTAATTGTTTGTTTTGTAGTTCTTTGTTCCATTGGAACCTCTTCGATTAGAGCAATTCATCCAAGCAAAACCCTCTCATGATCCTCTAATCTTTTCCTAGGTAAAGTGTATCATCAAGGAAGAAAAACGTCTCTATAAAAAGGTGATTTTTTGAAAGATTTTTCAGATAATTCCTCAGATTTTCACCCAGTAAAAAAGAGGCAAATTGCGTCATCAAAAAGAAGCAACATCTGCATATATGAAGAGGTGCATACGGCACAAATACCCTGTTCTGCAAGGAGCAAGAATTGGTTTTGGTGGAGACGAAAGAAAAACATTTTTTCGACTTTTCACCTTTTGAGCTTTCAATTCTCCCTAAATTTAGCCAATATTGAAAGAGTCATGAAATCACCCCTACCTACCCAAAGGGCCAAAGAGGCCGCCCTTCTCTTACAAGATGCCCTGGACCTCTACAAATCCCTCGACTATGAAGGAGAGCAGGCTGTATCCACTGACTACCTATTCGGTCCGGCAAGGGGTCAGATGTTCGGTGTCTTGGTTTGTGAGGACCAAAGAGGCAACATAGTGGTCCTCAAGGCCTTCTCCGGCCAGTATGATGGTATTTATCTTATCCCAGGGTGGGTAGGACCTGTTGCAGATCCTGTTGCCTTCAACCAGGTAGTCACACAAAGTGATGCCCTCCTGCATGAACTCACAGCCAGGATTGAAAGTGGGGAATACGCAGATACCGCTTCGCTTATCCAAGAGAGGAAAGCCCTCTCCCAGAGCGTACTGCACAAGCTCTACCTTCTGTATCAGTTCAGATGCATAGACGGAGCGACCAAGACCTTTTCCGACATCTTTGGCACGAGGAACCCTCCTACAGGCACAGGGGAGTGCTGTGCCCCCAAACTGCTGCACTGGGCCTTCACCCATGACCTGTTGCCCATCAGCATGGCAGAGTTCTATTACGGGAAGCCCAACCGTTCACAAAGTAGGGAACACAAGGGGTTCTACGGCCCTTGCGATGATAAGTGTCAGCCCCTTCTCAAACACATGCTTGGCCTTGATATCATCTACTGTGACACTTCCCTGCTGGTGGTCAACAAGACGGGGGGTCTTCTCTCAGTCCCCGGAAGGGGGGAGGACAAGCAAGATTGTGTAGAAAGCCGGGTGAGACGACTGTTTCCCTCAGCACCGAAGCAGTGTGCAGTCCATCGTCTGGACATGGACACCTCAGGGCTTCTGGTCATAGCCCTGACCAAGGAGAGCCACAGAGCTCTTTCGATACAGTTCATGCACCAAGAGGTGGAAAAAGAGTATCATGCACTTCTTGAAGGAGTGATCAAGGCAAAGGAGGGAGAGATCAGTCTCCCCTTCCGCCTCGATGTCGAGCGTAGGCCCTACCAGATCTACGATGAGGAGCAAGGCAAATGGGGAACTACCCGCTGGAGGAAGATCAGGGTGGAATCTTCTGCGGAGGGAGTGGTTACCCGTCTACACTTCACCCCTCTTACAGGCAGGACACATCAACTTCGGGTGCATAGCGCCCACCCTAAGGGCTTAGGCATACCCATAGTGGGCGACCGTCTCTACGGAACAGGCAAGGAGGGGGATCGGCTCTGCCTGCATGCATCAGCCCTCTCTTTTCTCCACCCTCAGACCGGGGAACAACTTCGTTTCACCTCCCCTGCCCCCTTTTAACAGAGCGGATAAAGAGAAGCAGAGCATGTACTTGTAGCGATTGCTATGAATCATCCTATCGTCTGAGATATATATGTAGTACAATACAAGACAAATAAAGCTAAAGGAGGAACCCATTGAAAAGAAAAAACAACGCAATCTATATCGACTTGGAGAACATTCCTGCAAGTCTGGACTTGAAAAGCCTTTTCGAAGAGTTGACACTCAAACATAACACCAATCCCGATGAAGAGAACTTCTTTGTCATAAAATTTGCTTGTGGCAATGCCGCTTCCATCAAGAAGCTGTCAAAATCACTTGCCGAATATAACTTTTACACCCGTGATACTCCCTCGATCACCTCAAACTACAAGAACAGGGCCGACCTGATAATCTCCCTTGAAGCGATGGAAACCCTTATCATACAGAACCCGATCATTGACCGGTATGTATTCATCACCTCTGATTCTGACTTTACCGTCATCATGGAAACCTTACGCAAATATGGCAAGGAGGTCTTCCTGGTCACAAAGGAATCGGTCAGTGACAAGCCAATCTTCAACAACAGCTGTGATGAAATCCTCATCATGGAATCCTTCTTGACTAAACCCAAGCCAGAGGAACCCAAGACAAGCACCGCAAAGGGCAAGGCGAAAGAGAAAGACAAAGAAAAAGAAAAGCCCGAAACCAACAGCACAAAGCGTAACGACAAGCTGGTGGAATCAATCATGAAAAAAGTGATCGACTCCCTGGACCCCGACTCATGGCTGCTGGTGAGCTTGATAGGGATCAAGTTCCACCAGATGGACAAGAGCCGTACCATTGAGCGCAGCAGCTACAAGACAATAGGTAACCTCATTCTCAAGCTAGAAAAAGACAAAGTCATTGAAAGAAAACTCAACGATAAGGGTCATCCCGAAGTGAAGCCGATCACCAAGCCATAGAGCAAAAGAGGTGTTTTTTATGCATAGAAAACAGAGCTCCTTCAAGCAGATCAAACGAATCCTCTTCTTTCTTGTCGCTCTTATGTTTGTCCTTGCCCTCTACCTGGACTCCTTTCTCCAGGTAGAGCCCCTGAACAACGAGTACACAGTCGCCCTGGACAACGGCTGGGATGTCTATCTTGATGGGCAGCTGCTTGCAAGAGACGCCTCCCTGCCCTTTGCTTTTCCCAAGCCGCTTATAGGGAAGAACTGCACCCTGACCACCACCTTGCCCCCACTGCTTCCTAACTCCAACATCTGTCTCAACGTGGAGAGCAGCATGGCGGCACTGGACGTCTTCCTGGATGGAGATAAAATATACTCGCTTGAAGGCCCTGGGAAAGGGTGGAAACGGCCAGTATTCGGAGGGAACTTTGCAAACTTCATCAGGCTCCCTGAGGATGCACTGGGAAAAGAACTCACCCTCACCTATCGCTTCACCTCGAACACCTCCTTTGCAGGGAACATCAAGGCCCCTGTGATGGGAAGCAAAGCCTCCCTGATACTGCTCAAGCATAAGCAGTGGCCCTCACTGATGTTTGGCTACACCCTTATGTTCGTGGGTTTGGTCTGCATTATTGTGCCTCTAGGAATTCAAAAAGGAAAAGAGCGGGACTCCTTCATCTATCTGGGTTGGCTACTGCTATGCATAGGTGGCTGGGTCTTCTCGCAAAGTTCCAGCAAGCTGTTGATCATCCGCAACCCGGCCCTTCCCATGAACCTCAGCTTCATAGCGCTATATCTTCTTCCCTTCTTCTTGGTCAACTACGTATCAGCCTCCTATACCGTAGAAAAGCCTGTCAAAACCATGCAAAAGGTCGCCCTCTTCTTTCCTCTCCTCTATATAGTAGGGGGTCTTCTGCAACTGTTTGGCATCCTGCAATATACCGACCTATTGCTCGTATCCGGCCTCTTGCTGGGTATATACCTCATAACGCTGCTGGGCATACTCATAGCATGTCACCTGAAAGGCAAAGCAAATCTCTTTTCCTTCCTCATTGCTATGGGAGTCTTGCTCACCTCTATCCTGATCGAAGAGGGGTTGCTCATTTTTAGTATCAAGTTGAACAGCCCGGTCCTTATTCATATGGGTATGGCCCTGGGTGCTGCAATACTGTTCTGGCACAGCAGCAAGAAACTAAACGAGAAGACACGCAACATCCTCAAGGAGCAGGTGCTCCTCTCAATGGCATACACAGACTCGCTCACCGGTCTGAACAACCGCTCAGCGTATGACAAGCGAATAGATGAGATATCCTTTGCCTCCTCCAAAACAGAGGTCATAGGGGTCCTGGTGATGGACATCAATGACCTGAAGCTCATCAACGATACGCAGGGGCACAAGGCAGGAGATATGGCGCTGCAGGACTTCACCACCTCGCTACTCAAGCTTTTGCCGGAAAAGGCTGAACTCTTCCGTATTGGCGGCGATGAGTTTGTGGCCTTCATCCCCTCGGTCAGGGACGACTACCTGGAAAAACTTACCACTACCATCATGGAGTCGTTCAAAACCAAAAAGAAGAACTACACTGTCGCAGTGGGATGGGACCTCTATATTCCCAAGAAAAAAGAGAAATTTCTCTAGGTAATCAATCGAGCCGATAGCGCCATGTACAGGTGTAAAGCTAAAATGAAGCAGTAGGGGGTTACTCTCCTTGACTGATAAGCTGTAATACTGCACGCTTAAACTATCAGGAGTATCCTATGAAACGATATATACTTTTTTCACTACTTATACTTGTATTGCTGGCCCCCCTTACAGCAAAGACAGAGGGCGTCGATAAAGACTTAGACGCTCCACCCCCCGTCAGTGCAGAGGCTCCAGCTCTCACTGGGGAAGGAGAGGATGATGCTCTGCTTGCATCGAAAGATCTTGCAAGCGAAGAGGAAGGAGAAGACGCTCTTCTGCCTACCGGTGAAGAGGAGGCTCCAAGCAAAGCTGAAGTACGTATTCCTGCAGGGAATACCACCGTATCTGGCGTAAATGGGTATATAGTGCTCCCGAGTGCAGAACCTGCACCCAGTAAAGGTGGCATAAGTATAGCAACCGGATACTCAGCAATGTTCTCCTCAAATGTCTACGCCCATATACCCTTTGTCCAAATGGGATTTTCCGATGCGGCAGAAGTCAGTCTCGCTGTCGATATGGCAACCACAACCAACCTCTTGCTCAATGCAAAATGGCGCTTCTCCCATCGCAATGAGACATCCCTTGCAGTAGGGGTGGTAGGGCAGTTCCTTGATGTTGCAGCGGCAAAAGAACTCGCAGGCCAACTCTATTTCGCCTCTACCTTCTCCAGTTCCATCATGGATTTCTCTTCAAAGACCACCGTGCTGTTGGGGTATACCTTTCACAAGAACCTCAATACCAATATTGACTTTGGTATTGCGTTCCAAACACCGCTCTTTCCCAATGCATTCAAGGAGAAGGTCTACTTCCTGCTTGACTTTGGCAACGTCTCATATAGCCTCAACCCCTCTGCAGGAGATGCCCTGGACAGGGGGCTGGTCAACATAGGCATTCGCTTGGCTCCAGTAAAAGTCATCAAATCTGTCTATCTCACCGCCGATGTGAGGGCCCTGGACCTGTTCGACCACAAGGGAAGAGCTGTGAGTGTAGGAGTTTCTCTCTCCTTCAAACCAACCTAAGCAGATCATACAACTACAATCGATCACAATAGATATGGTTGTGTATACAGAAGAACGGCCTCCACACTGTGGGGGCCGCTCTTCTGTTCATTCTCTACAGGATCAGATGATCATTCAAATTCAAACACCTTGATCATGTTGGTCTGCCCCGAGCTCCCTACAGGAACCCCTGCAGTTATCACCACAGAGTCACCCTTCTTGACATACCCCTCCGACTCAAGGAAGTACGGGGCGTAGGCAAGCAGGGAGTCCACACTTGTCTGCTCGTCGATAAGGATAGGGGTTATCCCCCACGAGAGGGCCAGCCTCTGCACCACAGCAAGGACGGGGGAGAATGCAAGCAGGGGTACACTGGGACGAAACTTTGAGATAAGACGGGCAGTGCTTCCCGATTGCGTGAAACACGCGATATAGGAGGCTTGAACCGAGAGGGCCAACTCCCTTGTGGCAAGTCCTACAGCCTCAGTTCTTGTAGGTATCTTCCGGGCATGGGCACTTTCGATCGAATAGAGCTGGTTGAAGACCAATCGCTGAAAGTCACTGCTTCGTTCGGTAAGCAGGGCTATCCTGCTCATCGTAAGGACCGCCTGCAAGGGGTACTCCCCTGCTGCAGTCTCCCCGGAGAGCATCAAGGCACTGGTGCCATCAAGGACAGCATTGGCCACGTCGTTGGTCTCAGCCCTGGTGGGGCGTGGGTTGTGCATCATCGACTCCAGCATCTGCGTTGCAGTGATTACAGGCACCCCGTTTGCAATACAGCTACGGATGATGGATTTCTGGATGAGGGGAACCTCTTCTGCAGGCACCTCCACCCCGAGGTCCCCACGGGCTATCATGATGACACTGGACTCTGCAATGATGGATTCCAACGCGGTGACCGCCTCAGGCTTTTCAATCTTGGCTATGATAGGAATGGTGCGGCCAAAATTCTTCTGCATGAAGGTCTTCAGGGCTTTGACATCATCGGCACTGCGCACAAACGAGAGAGCCACGTAGTCCACGTCATTCTTGAACGCAAAAGCGAGGTCCTTCTCATCCTTCTCGGTAAAGGAGCTGAGGTGCATCAAGGGAACTTTGGGGAGGTTCACCCCCTTTCTGGGGTATATGACTCCATCCTCAACAAAGGTGCAGTGGATATCGGTATCCTCAATCTTCTCAACGATAAGGGAGACCAGTCCGTCATTGATGAGTATCTGCCTTCCGGGAAGGATCTCCTGATGCAGATAGGGGTAGTCGATACTGATGCGTTCCCTGGTTCCAAGACAAGGCTTGGTGGAGATTATCAGGGTCTCCCCTTTTTCGAATGCGAGGGAGGGTTCTGCAAGCTGTCCCACCCTGATCTTAGGACCTTGGAGGTCCATAAAAATAGCTATGGGAATTCCCAGCTTCTTGCTGGCAGCACGTGCCCTGTCATAGCGCAACTGCTGTTCAGATGCATCTCCATGGCTAAAATTAAGCCTGATGACCCGAGCTCCCCCTTTGATGATGGACATGATCACTTCCATCGATTCGGAGGAAGGTCCGAGAGTCGCAACGATCTTTGTATAGGTTCCCTGTATGAGCATACTAGCCCCCTTATCCCTCTATCATCGTATATAACGCCCTATTTGTAAAGTTTTCTCCAATCACCCAAACGGGTGAGTTTGGAATCGTCCCCTATGGGTAGGCGAATCATCATCACAGGCGATTGTGATACTCTGTCAAAAGCGTATCATTATAGACATGAAAGGACGAAAAACCCAAGACCTGCTGCTTGTTGCAGCGATATTGTTGCTCAGCATTGTCTCCCTCATGCAGATAGGGAAACTCCACATCGACAGCTCTACCAATGCGTTCATTCCTCAGAAAGCACCGGTAGTGCTCTCCAATGATGAGATAGAAGAAGCCTTTGGCTCGCTCGACCTCATCGTGGTCAATCTCTACCGTGAGGACGCCTCCATACTTGATGCCTCCTCCCTGGCTGTGTTGAACCAGGTTACCAAGGCTATAGAGCCACTGCCCTTGAGCTCCTCTGTAACATCGCTTACCAATACCGACCACCTGGGCAGTTCAGATGAGGGTCTGTTGGTGGAGAAGCTCTACGACACCAGTGAAGCAAACGCCCTAGCCTCCTTGCAGGAACGAATCGGAGAGTGGGGAGACCTCTATGAAGGCAATCTCATCTCCCGCGACAGGAGTATGGCTTCGATTATCGTAGAAGCGGTGGTAGGTGCCGACATGTCCCTGCTGCTCGACCAGATCAAAGCTGAAATCGCTCAAATAGAGTTGGGAGATCTCAAGGTATCGATGATAGGACTTCCTGTAGTCACCGATGCCATCGAGCAGAGCCTGCTCACCGACCTGGCAATCCTTGCCCCGATAGTAGGCTTGTTGATAATCATCATCCTCTTGCTCTCGTTCGGCAGGTTCCGGGCAGTTATCCTCTCCTTGTTCTGTCTGTTGGTCTCAGCTAGCCTCATGCTTGGCCTGATGGCGGTTTTGCAACTTACCTTTACCATGGCCACCATGCTCGTTCCGGTCCTGCTGCTGATAGTGGGCAGTGCCTACACCATACATATCCTCAGCCACTTCTATGAGGAGGCCTCCGCTTCGCCGGAAGGGCAGACCAGGGAAGGACGGGAAAAGATCATCACCACAGTTGTAACAAGAAACCGCAACCCCCTCATCATGGCTGGGGCAACAACAGCCGCAGGCTTTCTTGCCCAGCTCACCAGTCCACTCGCTCCGTTTAGGACCTTTGGCCTGCTCTGTGCGATAGGGGTAGTCCTTTCCCAGCTTTCAGCCCTCTATCTCCTACCGGCCCTCATTCGCATCTTCTACGCAAACACCTCTGTTCAGAAAAAAAATAGAAAGGGCAGGGAAAAGTTCGACCCTTCGCGTATCTTCATCTATATAGCATCAAAGCAGGGCAAGCTTCTTATCGGCCTTTCCGTTGTCTTTGTTGCAGCTACCGTGTTGCTGGTCCCCCGCATCCGCACCGGGACCAATATGCTCGCCTTCTTCAAGCCCTCTTCAAAGCTGGTGCAGGACACCAAGCTCTACAACAGCAAGATGCAGGGAAGCGGCATCCTGACGGTCATGATTACAAGGGATAGTAAAAAAACTATCCTCCAGCCCTCCTTCTTAACCTCCTTGGATGAATTCTCCCAAAGCATGGAAGCACGC
The DNA here is from genome assembly GCA_964588005.1 of uncultured Sphaerochaeta sp. GTDB lineage: Bacteria > Spirochaetota > Spirochaetia > Sphaerochaetales > Sphaerochaetaceae > Sphaerochaeta. The sequence continues at coordinate 2,020 of CAZPOJ010000033.1, read as the reverse complement.
ACTGATGTCGGAGGGGTGCAGACCATCCTGCCGTTTGTCAAGCGCATGAACCAGATAATGGGTCCCCAGCAGGGGGAGAGTCTCCAAGCAGATGAACCTATGATGGATTTCGACTTTTTCGGTGGATCATTTGGCGCATTCGAGGATGAAGAGGAACCTCTGCCTGAAGTGGTTGAAGAGCCTTTAGCCCTTGTAGAGGAAGGCAGTTACTACGAAATTCCCAGCGACCCGGCAAAGTACGGCCTGGAAACTGAGGAGGATCTGAGCCAGCTCATAACCCAGTATCTGTTGCTGTACAGTGGAAACCTGGGCAAGTTCATCAATGACCCGATCGAGCCAGACTCCCTTCTTATGACCATAAGCCTCCTGAAGACCGACACCCCGACCTTGCGGAATGTGACGAACACCATAGAAGAACATTTCAAACAGACCCTTCCTCCAGGATGGACGATGCAGATCGGCGGAGGGGAAGCGATAAGCCTCGCCCTGACCGAGCTGGTCACCAAGTCGCAGATATATTCCCTCTTTGGGGCGCTCATCATAGTATGGCTTCTGGTGCTCCTGCTCTTCCGCTCCTTCAAGCTGGCAACCCTTGGGCTCATCCCCTGTGTGTTTGCACTCATGGGAATCTTCGTCTCCATGGCAATCCTGGATATCGAGCTTGATATCATCACTAGCTTGCTCGCTGCCCTGGCCATTGGTATCGGGGTGGACTACGCAATCCACCTGCTCGCCGCCTATGTGAGGATCGGGGCGATCCTCCCCGAGGAGGAGGTCTTTGCCGAGGTAATGAAGACAACAGGCAAGGCCATCCTTATCAATGCCGCTTCGGTCACCCTGGGCTTTATGGGCTTGCTGTTCAGTCGCTTCACCCCCATATCCCGTATGGGCCTGTTGTTCTGTATCGCGATGGTCTTCGCCTCATTGAGCACCCTGACCATCATGCCGGCCCTGCTTCGTCGTATTAGCATTCCAAACAAACTACTCATGCAAGAAAAAACTACCTAAGGAGAACGAATAATGAAAAGAACTATCCCTATCATACTAGCGTTGCTGCTCATCTTGTTGAGCCCGCTCACAGGCGCACCAGAACCCCAGGAAATCATGGACAAGGTCATGGAGGTGCAAAGCAGCACCAGTTCAGCTATGGACCTCGCCCTTACCCTGATCGATCCAAGTGGGCAGGAGAGGACAAGAAGGCTACAGACGCTCTCCCTTACCGAGAATGAGAAGACCTCGTCCATCACAGTCTTCCTCTCCCCCTCAAGTGTAAAGAACACCCGCTTCCTCTCAGTGGAGAACGACCAGGGCAAGACCGACCAGTGGATTTACCTGCCGGCTCTCAGGCGCGTCAAGCGCATCGCTGCAAACGAGGAGGGAGGATCCTTCATGGGAAGTGACTTCTCCTACGCTGATATGGCTTCAACCACCTATGACGCTGATGAGGCTACCCACACCCTCCTTGAAGAGACGGATACGACGTACAGGGTCCGCTCGGTTCCCTTTGACACCACTACCTATGGAAAGACCGAGACCACTGTGGACAAGGCTACCTACCTTCCCCTGCAGGTCGACTTCTACTCCAAGGATGGAGTGACCTTGGAGAAACAGCTCAAGACAAGCCAGACTGATCAAATGAGCGGACGCTGGATACCGAAGGTCATAACCATGACCACCATCGCAAGCGGGCACAGTACCCGCATTGAGATCCTCCAGGCCCAGTATGACATTGCCATGAACAGCAACTATTTCACCACAAGATTTCTCGAGACCGGGAGGCCATAATGAAACGTATAGCACTACTATTTCTTACCATAAGCCTAAGTGTAGGCACTCTATTTGCCTTTTCAGGATTCGGCGACATATTCGCACCAGAAGCTGTCGAAGAAGAAGCTCAAACGATGAGTTTCTCCATCACAGGTTCTGTTGATGCTAATCTTGGAGTCTATTTTAACGACCAAGTTTTCTCAGAGCAGCTTCTGAACGTACATCTCCTCGCTGACTCCCCTTCCTTCAAATC
>CAZPOJ010000032.1:0-23239 GCA_964588005.1 uncultured Sphaerochaeta sp. | reverse complement strand
AGTAATAAGAAAAAAACTGGAGGATTCTATGAAAAAGAGGATTGTTTTCGTACTGGTCGTTCTCATGATTATCGCACTGCCGGCAACACTTACTGCTGCAGGACAGAAAGATACGGGCGTTATCAAGATTGGGGCGGCCATGAGTAGTTTTGCTGATAAGGGTCAGACCTATCTGCAGGATGGTATCAGAGCATTTGATGCCGAGCATGCTGACGTTGAAATCATCATGACTGATGCCAAAGATGACCCGGCTGTACAGCTGAACCAGGTTGAGACCCTTCTTACCAAGGGTGTTGATGCAATTGTCATCGTTCCTGTAGACATCTCAGCTTTGAAGCCCGTCTTCAGTAAAGTCAAGGAAGACAAGGTCAAGCTGGTTATTGCAAACAGAATGCCCGAAGAAGCATTCCACGGTGAATTTGATGTATATACCGGTTCCGAGTCCATCCAGGCCGGCATTTTGCAGGCTGAGTGGGTAGCAGAAGCTATGCAGCCCAAGGGTGGAAAAGTCGGTATCATCATGGGACCTCTTGGTCATGAAGCCGCCAGAATGAGAACTGAAGGAAACAAGCAGGTTCTTGCAAAGTATCCCAACATTGAAATTGTCATGACTGCTGAAGGCAAGTGGGACAGAGCTCTTGGCATGACCATTGCAGAAAACTGGCTGCAAAGCGGATCCGGCGTTCTTGATGCTATTCTGTGCAACAATGACGAAATGGCCATTGGATCCCTTCTTGCTGCACAGGGTGCAGGCATGAAGGATGAAGATATCATCATCGCAGGTGTTGATGCTACTCCCGATGCTCTTGAGTATCTTGGCAAGGGCCTCGACGTTACCGTATTCCAGAATATGTATGCTCAGGGCTATAACGGCGCCAAGGCTGCATACGACCTGATCAAGGGCAATCCCGTAGAGAAATGGGACTGGATTCCTTTTGAAACTGTAACAACAGAGAATATGGCAAACTACAAGTAAGCGTAGGTATTTAGAGATGTCCTAGGGGGAGAGGAGACGACTCTTCTCCCCCTGCTAAGTCCAAACAGTGGATACGTAACGGGAGCTACTATGAGTGTTGAGAATGTCTTAGAGATGCGACAGGTTTCCAAATCCTTTCCTGGAGTCAAGGCCTTAAAGAATGTTGATTTTTCTGTAAAGAAAGGAACTGTACATGCTCTTATGGGTGAAAATGGAGCCGGTAAGTCTACTCTGATGAAAATTCTTTACGGCATCTATACCCCTGATGAGGGAGAAGTGATTTTCAAGGGGAGTCCTTATGTTGTAAAGAGCCCCATAGACGCAATTAAGAAGGGTGTCAGTATGATTCCCCAGGAGATCAGTCCTGTACTGAACCTGACTGTTGCCAGCAACGTCTTCCTGGGCAAGGAACTGACCTTTGGGAAGGGTGTGAAGCTCATCAATCAAAAGCAGATGGTAAAAGATACTCAAACACTCTTTGACGAGCTTGATATCGATATTGACCCTGCGGTTTCGATGAGTACGCTGAGCATAGCAAATGCACAGCTGGTGGCTATCGCCACCGCGGTGTCCTACAATGCCGATCTTGTCATAATGGATGAACCTACCTCTGCCTTGACTGAAAAAGAAATTGACAAGCTATACGCTATAATTAGGAATTTACGAGATAAGAAGGGCCTGGCGGTCGTCTATATCTCTCATAAGCTGGATGAGATCTTTGCCATCTGTGATGAGGTAACCATTCTCCGTGACGGTGAATATATCGGAACCGATACTATTGAGAACTTTACCAAGGATAGGTTGATCAACATGATGGTTGGCCGTTCGATGCGGGAGTTCTTTCACAAGGAACATGCCGATATAGGGGATGTGATTCTTGAGGTGAAAAACCTCACCCATGGCAAAAAGTTCAAGGACATCAGTTTTTCTCTCAGAAAAGGAGAGGTGTTGGGTGTCGCTGGCTTGATGGGAGCTGGAAGAACTGAGCTTATGGAGGCTATTTTTGGGTATAAGCCTGCTGATTCCGGCGATATTTATCTCAATGGGGTCAAGATTGATATTAACGAACCCAATGATGCCATTAAGAACGGCATAGCATTTGTCACAGAAGACAGGAAGTCTACAGGTATTTTTCCAGACCTTTCGGTGAAAGACAATATGGTAATGCCTGATATAAGCAACTATCTCCTTCGTGGCTTGCTGGATAGGAAAAAAATCAATGCAGATTGCCAGTCCCAAAGGACAGCTATCGCTATCAAGACCCCAAGTCTTGAGCAGTTGATCAAAAACCTCTCCGGAGGCAATCAGCAGAAAGTCCTGATCTCAAGATGGTTGTTGACTACCCCTGAGATCTTGATCCTTGATGAACCTACCAGGGGAATTGATGTCGGTGCCAAATCTGAGATTCACCGTCTTATCGGAGAGTTGGCCAAGATAGGGAAGAGCATCATCATGGTCTCTTCCGAGATGCCGGAAATACTATCCATGAGCGATAGGATTATTGTCATGCATGAAGGTGCTTATTCTGGTGAATTGCTCAGAGAAGAAGCAACACAAGAAAAAATATTACAACTTGCCACAGGCGAATCTTTGTAACAAAAAGGGGATGGAAAGCAATGATTAAACAGAAACAAATTATGGGGCTCTCGTTTGGAGCCTTCATGAGTAAATATGGCATAGTCGTAATTTTCGTAGCATTGTGCATTATCATGTCGATAGTATCACCGGCCTTTCGCACTATGCGAAACGTCACCAACGTAGTGCGCCAGGTCTCCATCATCGGTATTGTGTCCATGGGTGTGACCTTTGCCATTATCACAGGAGGAATTGACCTCTCCAGCGGTTCGATGATCGCCCTGATCTCTGTTGTGGTGGCGAGTCTGAGCCAGAACGCGGTAAACCCTGCCCAGCCCTTGAGTTTTGTGATGCCCATCGTCTTTGGTATCGCTATAGCTCTTGTCATTGGGGTTATGCTTGGATCAGTCAACGGATCGCTGCATGCGTATGGGAAGATACCTCCATTCATCGCTACCTTGGGTATGATGACTGCTGCCAGAGGGGCTGCTGCCCTGTTTACAGGCGGGCGTCCCGTCGGTGACTTGAAGGAAACATTTACCTACATTGGAACAGGGAGGTTCATCGGCATCCCCATTCCCATCTGGGTCTATATCGTAATGGGTATCATAGCTCATATCCTTCTCAGTAGGACCAAGTTCGGCCGTCACGTATTTGCCATCGGTGGCAATGAGCAGGCAGCAAGGATTTGTGGTATCAACGTTGAGAAAACCCTGGTGAAGGTATATGCCTTTGCTGGTCTTCTGACTGCAGTTTCTGCAATCCTGCTTACCGCCCGAACCTCTGCCGGTAACCCGACCTATGGACTCTCCTATGAGTTGGATGCCATTGCATCAACGGTCATTGGCGGAACATCCCTAAGTGGTGGCGTAGGGTCTATACCCTTCTGTGTGGTTGGTGCCCTTATTATTGGTGTGTTGAACAATAGTATGGACCTCCTCAGCGTCAATGCATACTGGCAGCAGATCGTAAAAGGTGTAATTATTGTAGTTGCTGTCCTTATCGATGCTAGAAAGCAGAGACGTAACTAAGATATACGTTGGAGGTGTCTCTTGATGCTTCTACATCAGAGAGACACTCCTCGTCTCTAGTCTGCAAAGGAGAGTGCAATGGCTGTTATTACAATTTCACGAAAGCTCGGGAGCATGGGGACATATATTGGCAGAAAACTTGCTGAAAGGATTGGCTATGACTATGTAGATAAACATTATCTGTCGAAAATCATGAAGGAGTATGGATTCAGCAAGTTCGATAACATCTACGAGACCATACCCAATTTCGTAGATCTTTTCGATGAATATAGAGATAATACGGTTAAGTTTTTGGCTACTGTGATATTAGCTGTTGCCCAGCATGATAATGTAGTCATTGCGGGAAGGGGTAGCTTTGGTCTGCTCAACAGCTACTCTGATGTCATCAACGTGAGGATTACCGCTCCTGAAAACTGCAGGATTAAGCGGGTTATGGAGCAGAGGAAGATCAGTGAGGTTGAGGCAAGGGAGATCGTCTTGCATAATGATCAGGTGCGAAGATATTTCGTAGAGTCTGATTTCAGGTTTGCATACGCCAATACTGCCGACTTTGACCTTATCCTGGATACCAGCATTGTCCCCCCTGACCTGTGTGTGGATTGGCTTGCACAGATCCATGCAGTAAGCAAGGAGAAGCGACAAGACAGCCGCCACAGCATCAAGACCATTGAGGTTGAGGGTGTGCTGAAACAACATGTCTATGATATGCTTGCCTTGTTCAGGGAAGAGAAAGAGCCGGTTCTCTACGAAGTTGAGCGGTGATGGATCTAGTTGCTCGCTCATACCTATTTCCTTCTTCTGATGCACAGGGTCAAGAAGCCTGGTGTTTCAGAAGAGGAGATTATGTAGATTTTTTTTAGCAAAAATAACAAACGTATGCGTAACTTATAGAGGAGCTTTGGCTGAGAGTACAGCCTAGGTGAAAAGGAGTGGAAGATGGATACCAAACAGACAAACACAGAAGAATATGTAGCACTCTTGATGAAGCGGGCACGAGCTGCCCAATCCATCGTTGAAGGATTCTCCCAAGAGCAGGTCGACAGGCTTGCAGCTGCCATCACGTGGGAGATTGTCGCCGATGATGCTCTTGTGGATGAGTTGAGCAAGTTCTCCTTGGAGGAGTGCCGCCTCGGGGACGTCGACTCCAAGCGGATCAAGGTGCAAGAGAAGTGTCGTGGTGTCTATTATGATGTGAAGCATGCCAAGACAGTGGGCATTGTTGAGGAGATTCCAGAAAAAGGGCTTGTGCGCATAGCGAAGCCCGTTGGGGTGATCGGCTCCCTTGTTCCCAGTACCCAAGCTGAGATGCACCCGCTCATCCAAGCGATCTTTGGCGTCAAGGCACGTGACAGCATCATCTTCTCCCCGCATCCGCGAGGGAAGCGGACCACAAAGAAAACAGTCGATCTGATCAGGGCCGTCATGAAGAAATATGGAGCTCCGGAGGATTTGTTCATTGCGATAGAGGATCCCTCTGTTCCCATCACCCAGGAACTGATGAAGCAGTGTGACCTGGTCATTGCCACCGGCGGACAGCCTATGGTACATGCCGCCTATAGCTCGGGAACCCCCGCCTACGGCGTCGGTGCCGGCAATGCCATCATCTATGTCGACAAGACAGCAGACCTCGCCGATGCAGCTGCGAAGATCATTGCAAGCAAGACGTTCGACCTTGCCGCCGGCTGTTCGTGCGACAACAGTGTCATCATCGATGAAGAGGTCTATCGCCCGATGTTGGAGGAGTTTGAAAGGGCTGGGGCCCACCTTCTCGATGCGCAGGAAAAAGAGAAGCTCAAGAAGACCATCTGGCCCGCATGGCCAAAAGACCACGTTATCAACCGTGATATTGTAGCCTCCCCGGTGACCAATATCGCACATCTTGCAAAGCTCGATGTCCCCGAGGGGAAAAAGCTGTTGTTGGTCGAGGAAAACGAGACCGGGGAAGCTACTCCCTTCAGTGGTGAGAAGATGTCCCTGGTGACCGCTATCTACAAGAGTAGCGGTGTGGATGAGGCTGTGAGGATCATCAATGAGAATCATGCCTACTCGGGTGCCGGTCACTCCTGTGGTGTCTTTTCCAAGGACCAGGATGTTATTGATACCATTGCCCTGGGAACCTATACGACTCGCGTTGTGGTCAACCAGAGCCAGGCAGCGACGAATACAGGGAGCTGGACCAGCGGTATGCCCTTTACCAGCAGCTTGGGTTGTGGGACATGGGGAGGCAACATAGTTTCAGAGAATATCTGCCTCAAGCACTACTTGAACAATACCTGGGTGATCAATGAGATTCCCTATTACAAACCCACTGATGCTGAGCTGTTTGCTGGTTTCACCCCAATTGAAGGATAAGAGGACCTATTGTGTTAGAGGATATGCTACTGAAACATAGAACGTCGGCCGAAGATGCTGCTGCCCTGGTCACCGATGGCATGCATGTTGCCATGAGTGGATACTCTGCCTCGGGATACCCCAAGGCAGTTGTAGAGGCTTTGCGGGAGCGTAAGCTTGCAGGTGACGACTTTGGCATCAAGCTCATCACAGGAGCGAATGTTCCCTGGGTTGATGAAAGGCTTTCCGTGGCGGGTCTCCTGAAGGGGAGGGCCCCCATGGTCGCCCACAAAAGTTTGAGCACCCTGGTGAACAAGGGTGAGGTCCACTATGTCGAGCAGCAGATGAATAGGATGCCGCGCCTCTTGCGTTCCAATGCGTTTGGTCCTATAGACCTGTTGGTTGTGGAGGCTCTGGGCTTTGATGCACAAGGGAACCTGATCCCATCCAATGCCATTGGTATGCTTGATCTTCTGATGGAAGCTGCCTCCAAGATCATCATTGAAATCAATCGGGCCCAGCATGAAAGGCTTGCCTCCCTGCATGACATCTATACACCTCAAGGTCCTCCTTTGACCCAACCCATTCCCTTGATACGATCAAGTCAAAGGATTGGCTTGAAGGGAATACCTTTTGACCATAGCAAGATAGTTGCCATTGTGGAGAGTGATATCCCGGAGATTTCAACACAGGTGTTCAGCGCGACCACCGTCAGCACTACGATAGCACAGAACCTGTTTGATTTCCTTGCAGTGGAGTATAGGGATCTCAAGGGGTATCTTCCTCCTATCCAGACAGGATTCGGCACTATTTCCGACTCCATCACCACCGGGTTCCAGGACACAAGTTTCAAGGATATCCAGTTCTTCTGTGGAGGGGTTGGCGAGTCGGCGATGACCCTCTTGGAGAGTGGGAGAGCTCTTTCCCTCTCTACAGGGGGGCTTGGGATGAATGAGAGGGTGGCGGGTATTCTCTCCTCCTTCCCTCATCTGGAGGACTCCTTGGTGATACGAAATGGCTCAGTTACCAATAGCAGTGAGATCATACACAGGCTTGGCCTCATAGCGCTGAACACCGGTATAGAGATCGATATCTATGGGAATGTGAACTCAAGCCATATAACTGGCAGCAGGGTTGTCAATGGAATAGGGGGAGGCGCCAACTTTGCCCAGAATAGCGGTCTCTCTGTTGTGCTGATCCCCTCCCTTTCCAAAGGGGGTGCCATCTCCAATATCATGCCGATGGTCTCCCACCAGGATATCTGTGAGCATGATGTGGATGTGGTCATCACAGAACATGGGGTTGCCGATGTACGGGGGTTGGATGATGTGGCGCGTGCCCAGAAAATCATCGGGGTGTGCGCTTCTGACGAGTACAGGGAGGCGCTCTCCTCGTATCTAAAGAAGGCGATACAAACGTGTGGAGGGCATCACCCACAGCTTCCGATGGAAGCCTTTGGGTGGTACCAGAGACTAAAGGAGACAGGGACTATGGCAGAGGAGAGAATATGAAACGAGTAACCCTCTATGAGGTCGGGCCCCGGGACGGGTTTCAGAATATACCTACCTATATCCCCTTGGAGACCAAGCTTGAGATAATCGATGGCCTGGTCAGTTCTGGGGTGGAGCATATCCAGATCACCTCGTTTGTCAGTCCAAAGGCGATTCCCCAGATGAAGGACGCCCAGGAGCTGGCCAGGCGGTGCAAGCAACAGTATCCGGACCTTGGCCTGTTTGCCTTGATCCCCAATCTGCGGGGAGCGACAACGGCCCTGGAGTGTGGCATTTCGGAGGTCTCCTATGTGGTATCCCTGGGCGAGGAGCACAACCTTGCCAATATCAGAAAAACACACCGGCAGTCGTACGACGAGTTGGTCCTCATACAACAAGAGTGCCCGGGCCTTGCTGTCGGGCTGGACCTGGCAACAACATTCGGCTGTCCCTTTGAAGGCAGGAAAGATGCGGCGGAAGTCGTGGAGTTCTTGAAGCCGTATGTGGATCTCGGGGTGGAGTATGTCGCCCTGTGCGACACCATCGGGGTTGCTGACCCCTTGCAGGTGCGCACCACCGTGGCAGCTGTACAGAAGCAGTTTCCCCACCTTGAGCTGCAGATCCATATCCATGACACCCGGAATATGGGCATGGTGAACACCCTCGCTGCAGTGGAGATGGGGGTGACCAGGATCCAATCCACCCTGGGCGGATTGGGAGGCTGTCCGTATGCTCCGGGCGCATCGGGGAATCTGGCAACAGAGGATGTCCTGTATATGCTCACCCGGATGGGCTATGAGACGAGTGTGGATGTCGATGCCCTGGTCCGGCTGGCCAAGCGTCAGGCAGAGTTGATACCTGAAGGCTTGTTCAGTGGGCATCTGTTTAGAATACCATCCGGACAGTAATGTAGAGAAGGAGTTAGATATGGCAGAAAAAGATGCGGTACGTTTGATAGAAGCTATGGCAAAGGCGATGCGACGCGACGTCATAGAGATGGGGTATGTGGCAGGGGAGCGCGGTGCTCACTTTGGGCCGGCCCTCTCGTGCATAGAGATCATGGCATCCCTGTATTTTGAGATCATGCACCATGACCCCGGCAACCCTTTGCTCGCTGACCGTGACAGGTTTGTCCAGAGCAAGGGCCACGCATGCATGGCCTATTATGCAGCACTCATAGAGAGCGGCTACATACCCCGCGATGCGATGAAGACCTTCAAGGGGGATGGCAGCTACCTGGCGGGCCACCCGTGCAGGAATCTCCAGTACGGGATAGAGATATCCTCAGGAAGCCTGGGCAATGGCTTTGCCATAGCGTGCGGCATGGCAAAGGCGGCCAAGGTAAAAGGCGAGAAGCACAAGGTCTTCTGCCTGGTGGGCGACGGCGAGTGCAATGAGGGCATAGTCTGGGAGGCGGCGATGAATGCCAAGCAGAACGAGCTGGACAACCTCATCGCCATTGTGGACAAGAACGGGGTCCAGCTTGCAGGAATGACCAAGGACATCATGGATGTGGATCTTGTAGCTGTCTGGAAGGCCTTTGGCTGGAATGTCATCGAGCTGGAAGACGGCAACGACATCCCCTCGGTGCTGGAGGCACTTGCTACCATGAAGGCTACCCAAGAGGGAAGGCCCCACGTCATAGTGGCCAACACGGTAAAGGGCAAGGGGATCTCTTTCATGGAGAATAGTCTTAACTGGCATGCTCGTTCTATGAATACGGAGCAGTACGAACAAGCCGTTTCTGATCTGGCGAAGGCGTAAGGAGGAATATCGTGAAAAGAACTATAGCAAAAGAGACCCTGCAGGAGTGGTCGAAACTGGGACATAGAAATGCAATGAGCGGGTCGCTTGAGCTGCTTGCCGCCGAAAGACCCGAGGTGTGTGTCCTGACGGCCGACCTGACTCCCACCGCTCGCTTGAACAAGTTCAAGGATACCTTTCCCGACAGGTTCTTTGATGTGGGGATTGCCGAACAGAACCTTATTGACTTCAGTGCAGGCCTTGCTGTCGAGGGTCTGGTTCCCTTTGCCGTTGGCCTTGCCGCCATTGTGCCCATGAGGTGTGCAGAGCAGATGCGCACGGCCCTGGGATATATGAATCTCCCGGCAAAAGTGATCAGCATTGAGGCCGGGGTGCGTTTTGGCCCGCTGGGCAATACGCACTATGCCATGGACGACATTGCCGTTGTCCGCGCCATTCCCAACTTCACCATCATATGCCCCTCGGACCCTCACCAGATCTATAAGGCGATCATGGGTGCAGCTGAGCTCGAGGGACCTGTCTATATTCGCTTGACAGGAGATTCGGGCTTCCCCCTCCTCTATCCTGATGATTTTGAATTTACGATTGGCAAGGCCATTGAATATAAGAGCGGCAAGGACGTGGCCATCATAACCACCGGCTCCCTGCTTGCCGAGGGCATTGAAGCGGCAAGGATCCTGGAGGAGCAGGGGGTCTCCACCCGCGTGATCGACATGCACACGATAAAGCCCCTTGATACTGAGATGTTGGATTCGGTGGTCAAGGAGAACTCGCTCATCCTCACGGTGGAGGAACACTCCCCCCTCGGAGGGTTGGGCAGTGCTGTCGCCGAGTACAAGGCAGGGTTCGCAGATGCTCCTCGCCAGGTCATGGCGAGCCTTGGGGACACCTTCCACGAGCTTGGGGACTACGACTATCTTATGAAGAAGTGCGGACTCAGGGGAGCCGAGCTGGCCGCCCTGGTTGCAAAGAATAGATAAGAGAAACAGTATGATGCACAGTGGGCACCTCTATCGTAGGGGTGCTCATCCTTTATCGGTGGTCAGCCTGGGTATTAGGGTGGGTTCCAGTAAAATCCTTCTCGGGGGATTAGCTATGTTGTCCTTCTCATTTTGAATCTGCTCTAACAGGAGGTTGGTCAATATCCTTCCTATTCCTTCCTTGGGTTGATTTATGGTGCTCAAGTGAATCTGTCGCAGACTTGAAAACCGGATGTTGTCAAATCCGATAACTCCCATCTCTTTTCCTACCTGTATTTTGTTCTCGTCAAGACACTCCAACACTCCCAATGCAATGACATCGTTGTTTGAAAAAATGCAATCAACTTCGGGATGATCAGCTAAAAGTTTTTCTGTCAGCTCATACCCGCTAGTGATGTCGAATCGTCCAATATAGACCCTGTCTTGATCAAACTCTACAGCGTTGTCCAGACATGCTTGTATGAAGCCTTCATTCCTCTCCACAGCTGCTGCGGAGGTGACAGGGCCACTAATCACTGCAGGGTGGGTATAGCCTGCTTGCATGAGGTGTTCGGCGGCAAGGTAGCCGCCTTGGAAGTTGTCTGTGCTGACAGAGCTGATGCCTTTGGTTGCTAGCCAGCTCTCAAATCCAACGGCAGGAATTGGATTTTTTTCAAAAAAAGTTGCGTTATTGTTATCGACAAAGTTGATGATGATGCCGTCGACCTGTTTTTGCTGTACTGCATGGATGAAATCCAACTCTTTCTTGCTGTCCCAGTTTGATATGCAGAGAAAGACATCGTAGTTGTTCTCATTGGCAGTTTCAATTATCCCTGTTGTTATCTCCCCGAACACTGGGTTGAGGATGTCTGGAAAAATTACCGCTAGTGTCTTGGTCGACCGGCTGACAAGACCTCTTGCGATGGTGTTGGGCCGATAGCCCATTTTTTTTGCAGTTTCCACAACAAGTTTTCTGGTCTTTTCACTAACCCCTGGCTTGTTGTTGAGTGCCCGGGAGACAGTTGAAAAGTTCAAGCCGAGTTTTTTTGCAATATCTTTAATGGTTACCATACTTATTCCTTAAAGAAGTTTCAGTAATACATACCCTTATTTAGGGTACATCTAAAATACATATTCTATGTAAATTCATTGTGAGTATATACCATAATACTATATAAATCACTACTTAGCTGAATCAGAGATTTGGTAGAGGACTATGATATTTTCAATGAGTTCCACTATTGGCTTATTTAATAATTTCTAGGTTTTGTACTCTATTTGGACTCAGTTGGAGTGGACAACAAGCTCATAGAGACCTTTTCCTTTCCTAATTTCGCGTGACAGCTATTTGGAATTTCAACGTCGAAGGCCTCACCTATATCGACCTGCTTGTAGGCAAACTCGGTGTGCGATTTGAAGAGTTCTGTACCCTCAAACATGGTGGATTCATACGGAAACAGGTGTATCGTCTCAATCGTACCAGCACTGTGTAAACAAGGTTCAATGTAATATAGTAGATTTCCTATATGTGGAAACGTTATCTTTTCTATGAGCATGGTTTTCACAAATGATATAGTTTCATTTTTCTTCAACGAGGAGTATTCTCTTATTTTAGCCACTATTTCGGTTTTTATTGCAAATATCGTTTGACAAATACTAATTTCAGTGCAACCATATCAGTGTGATAACGTTTTCAAATATAAATTTATTTTCTTGGTATAGTGATTGCCAAGGGTCTGTTTGTAGTGCTGGCAAGGAGGGTTAGGTGAAAAGCGAGAACAACTTATTAGAGCTTCGTGATATTGTAAAACGATACCCGGGGGTCCTTGCACTCGATGAGGTAAGCATGTATGTCAAGCCTGGGGAGGTCCACGGCCTTGTGGGGGAGAATGGTGCAGGAAAATCAACCCTCATAAAGGTCCTTGCAGGTGCCCACAGTCCCAACTCTGGAGAAATTTTCTTTGATGGAAAATCCTATTCTTCCCTTAAACCCCACCAAGCGATGGAGCTGGGTATTGCGTGCATCTATCAGGAGCTCAATCAGGTAAACTATATGACAGTTGCCGAGAATATCTTCCTCGGCCGTGAACTCAAGGGCAAGCGCTCTATCCTTGACCGCAAGACCCAGGAGGAGCAGACCCGGCTGTTGTTGAAGGACTTCGAACTTGATATTGAACCGGATATGGCTGTTGGCTATCTAGGTGTCGGTAGGAGGCAGATGGTCGAGATATGTAAGGCTGTCCACTCCAAGGCGAAACTCATCATCATGGATGAACCTACTGCAAGCTTGAGTGAGAAAGAGACTGGAGAGCTTTTTCGTATTGTTGACAAGCTAAAGAAACAGCATGTCACCATGATTTTCATATCCCATCGTCTTGATGAAATTAAATCTATCTGTGACACCTTGACAGTGATGCGTGACGGTAAAGTAGTCGCAAACAAGGCTATTAGTGATGTCACTGTCGATAATATCATTCGTTTGATGGTGGGACGCAATATTACCAACAAATATCCCAAGAAAACCGTACCTATAGGTCCTGTTCTCCTCGAAGTAAAGGGCTTGGAGAAGACAGATACCTTCTCTGATATCAGTTTCTCAGTACATGCTGGGGAAATTCTTGGATTTTCAGGGTTGGTTGGAGCTGGTAGGACTGAGGTTGTTCGTGCCCTTACCGGGGCGGATAAGCTTGATGGCGGGGATATTTACGTCGATGGGAAGAAGATCACTATCAAAAATCCTCGTGATTCCATCAAGGCGGGTATTGCCTTCTTGACCGAAGACCGAAAAGGGCAGGGCTTGGTTCTCCTACAATCGGTGGAGTTCAACTCAACCTTAGTGAACCTCCAAGATTTTAAGAGCAAGAAAGTGTTTATCGATCTTCCCAAGATTCACAAGGCGGCCCAGAAGATGGTCGATGACATGCGCATCAAGGTTCCTTCGGTATCTACTTTAACCGGACAGCTCAGTGGGGGAAACCAGCAGAAGGTAGTCATTGCAAAGTGGTTGATGACCTCTGCTAGGATATTCATATTTGATGAGCCTACCCGTGGTATCGACGTGGGAGCAAAGATTGAAGTCTACAATCTCATCAATGAGCTGGTGAGTAAGGGCTGTGCAGTCATCATGATCAGCAGTGAGATGGATGAGTGCATGGGGATGGCTGACCGTATTGTGGTCATGCACGAGGGTTCCATTACTGCTGAGCTTCAGCGTAGTGAGTTCTCCCAAGAAAAAATTATGTATGCCGCTTCTGGCATAGTACAATAAAGAGGAATAGTAATGAAAACTTTGCGGTGTGGAGTAATTGGACTTGGGAGATTGGGATATCGTCATGCGGTGAACCTTGCAGGAAGTATTGCCGATGCTTCCCTTCTAGCTGTCTCTGATAGTTCAGAGGAGGCTCTGTCACGTTTTGGTCAGACGTATCCTTCGGTACCCCAGTTTTCCGACTACAAGGAGTTGCTGGCACTGGAAGAGCTTGATGCAGTGATTATTGCATCTTCAACAACTATGCACGCTGTCATGATAGCTGATGCAATCAAAGCTGGAAAAGCTATCTTTTGTGAGAAGCCCCTCTCGTTGGATCTGGATGAGGCAAGAGCTATCCAAGCCTTGGTTTCTGAGTATGGGGTATTTGTACAACTTGGCTTCATGAGACGCTTTGACACTGCCTACCTCAAGGCAAAAGAGAGAATCGACAACAATGAGGTTGGCAGGCCGATCTCCCTTTTGGGTATCAGTCGTGATCCCTCCTGCCCTCCTATCGAATTCGCTACTTCCAGTGGGGGCTTGATTCTTGATCTTTGTGTACATGACCTCGATCTGTGTCGTTGGTTTGCAGGAAGTGAAGCGGTCGAAATTTATGCCCGAGGGGGTGTCGTGCGGTATGAAGAACTTGCAGAGGTCAATGACATCGATCATGTCAATATCGATGTGCGCTTTGCAAATGGGTTCCTCGCTTCCTTGGAAGGAAGTCGCAATTCGCAGTACGGTTATGATGTGCGTACTGAGATTATTTGTAGCGAAGGTGCCCTCTTTGTAGGAGCGCTCCAGGATGCACCTCTGCAGCAGTTGGGGCCTAAGGGTATCAACGTGGATACGATACCAGGCTTTCTTGAGCGGTTTGCCCATGCCTATCTGCACGAGCTGGAGTGTTTTGTTCAGGACGTGCTTGCAGGTAAGAAACCTTCGGTTGGAGTTGAAGATGGTGTAGCGGCTCTTGAACTCTGTATTGCTGCAAATGTTTCCTTGGCTACGAATAGGCCGGTCTCAATTCCAGAATAATCAACAAGCTTAGATATACAAGGGAGATGAAAAGATGGTAGCTGCACTAAAAAAAATAAAGAAAATGTTGATAAAACGAAAAAAAAGTGAAGGGAGGCGAAGCTTCGGCATCCTGTTGAGCCTCATTGTCCTTTGTGCGATTATTTCGATCCTATCCCCACGATTTCTTACGATCGACAACCTCAGGAATGTAACCAGCCAGGCTACAGTCAGTGCAGTTGTCTCTATCGGTTTGTTCTTAGCAATTCTTACTGGAGGCATCGACCTCTCTGTAGGGTCAATCCTCGCTCTTTCCATCATGATGATGGGTGTTTTTCAGGTTAACCTTGGCTTGGATCCTTATCTCTCTATGCTGCTGTGTCTGGGTGTAGGAAGCCTTCTAGGATTGGCTAACGGCTTGTTGCTTACAAAGCTCAAGCTTCCTCATCCGTTTATCTCTACCATGGGTACCCAGAAGATAGCCAGAGGGCTCTCCTTGGCGGTAACTGCAGCTGCCCCAATCAGTGGGTTTGCAGCTCCTGTACAGTTTCTGGGCAGTCGCTCCATAGGACCTATCCCAGCTAGTGTTATCCTTGTGATTATCCTTTATCTGGCTATGTACCTCTTTCTCACCAATACAGCAACAGGTCGGCATATCTACGCAGTAGGAGGAAATGTGGAGGCAAGTCGATTAAGTGGAATTAACGTGGACAAGGTCTTGTGTATTGTCTACACCCTCAGTGGCTTTATGGCCGCCTTAGGCGGTATCGTCCTGGTCGGTCGTGTAAATGCGGCCTATCCCTTGGCTGGACAGGATTATGAGACAGATGCCATCGCAGCTGTAATTATTGGAGGCTCCAGTTTCTCCGGGGGAGTAGGAAAAATCTACAACACGGTCATCGGGGTTCTTATCATAGCAGTTCTTCGTAATGGCTTGAACCTCTTGAATGTGGACTCTGCTTTCCAGACGGTTGCTATTGGTGTTGTTATTATCTTGGCAGTCTACCTTGATGTAATCAGGCAGAAGAAGTCCAAGATCTCCAAATAGGTTTCTAGGACTGCTTGGCAGTTCTTAATGTTTAGTGTTCGAACTTCATTTCACGACAAATAAGGAGGAATGAGATGAAAAAAGTAAGCGTAGTGATTTTGGTTCTGGCTTTGTTGCTTGTCTCCGCTAACGTGTTTGCCCAAGGTGCAAGAGAACCTGTTGCCGAGGACGGCAAGCTAAAAGTAGCTATGGTCTTGAAGACTCTTAGTAGTGAGTACTGGAAACGTGTTGTCAATGGTGCTGTAGAAGCAGCTGAGAAGTATGACGTCAATCTCATCAAGCTTGGGCCTCCTAGCGAGGATGCAGTCGAGCAGCAGATCAACATGGTGCAGGACGTTTTGACTTCAAACCCTGTGGCCTTGGTATTCTCCCCTTCACAGCCTACAACCGCAGTGAATGTGTTGCTGAAGGCCAAGGAGAAGGGAATCCCTGTAATCCTGGTTGATACTCCAATGCCTGAGAGTTTTACCGATTTTGCAACATTCATTGGTACTGAGAACTATGCTGCCGGAAAGCTTGGTGCAGAGGTAATGATTGAGGCCCTGGGCAAGAACAAGAAGGCTGTTATCATCGAAGGTGCTCCTGGAAACCCAACCACAACACAACGAGCTGATGGAGCTGAGGATGCCTTCAAGGCAGCTGGCTACCAGATTCTTTCCCGTCAGCCAGGCTATAGTGATCGCGAACGTGCGTATACAACCATGCAGAATATTCTGCAGGCCAACAAAGTTGTTGATGCAGTATTCTGCTCCAATGACGAGATGGCACTTGGCGCACTACGCGCTCTGCAGCAAGCTGGTGTAGATGCAGCAGTCATGGGAACCGATGGTAACAAGGGTGCTCTTGAATCCATCATCGCCGGTGGACTCTTTGGTTCAGCAGCTCAGAAACCTGAAATGATGGGATATCTTGGTGTTGAATATGCAGTGAAGCTCGCAAGAGGCGAGACAATTGAGAGAAGAATCGACAGTGGTGTAGATATCATCACCATCGAGACAGCTCAAGCTGCACTGGATAGCTTGAAATAATCACGATTTTCTAAGAAGGGGCTTTCGTATGGAGGCCCCTTTTTTAGGCTTTCAGCAGAATTGTATGAGATGTAATGGAGGAATAGATGCACACCCAAAGTATAGCAATAGGAATCATCGGGACAGGAGGTATGGGAGGTTCCCATGCCCTAAACCTTTCCCGCCAGATAGTCGGAGCCCGTCTGGTAGCCTTGTGTGACGTTGATCAGGTTCGCCTTGCGGCCCTGGCCCTTGAGGTAGGAAAACCTCGTCTCTATACAGATCCACTTTCTCTTATTGAAGACCCTTTGGTAGAGGCAGTTATCGTCGCCTCCCCTGATGCTACACATGCTCAGTATGTGCTGCATGCGCTCTCCCTAGGAAAACCGATATTTTGCGAAAAGCCCCTTGCATCCACCCAGAAGGATGCTCTGGCAATACTTCTCAAAGAGGTGGAAATTGGTAAGAAACTTGTTTCTGTTGGATTTAATCGACGCTTTGACCCTTGGCATCAGAAGCTCAAGGAAGAGGTCGCAAGCAAGGCCTTCGGCCTTCCTTTACTCTGGAAGGGGTTCCATCGCAATCCTAGTGCCATGTACAACACCGGTGGCCCTTTCATCCTCAACAACTCAGCAGGGCATGATGTGGACTGCGTTCGATGGATACTCAACTCCTCTATTGTAGAGGTTCAAAGCTATGGTATCCGCTCTAGGGAGAGCCTTCCTGAAGATGCGCGTGACCTACTTATCGTCAACATGCTGATGGAAAACGGCTCTCGTGCTATCGCTGAGGTTTATGTGAACGCTTCCTACGGATACGAGGTTGGTCTTGAGGTGGTTTGTCAGGAAGGAAGTGTCTCCATACTTCCTATTGAACGGACTTTTCTTAGGAGCAAGGGACACAAAGGGGTCTCTGTTTCAGATGATTATAGGGCGTACTTTGTAGATTCGTATCTCTTTGAGATGCAAGACTGGGTTGATAGTCTGCTCTCAAATCGTGCGTTTGGGGGCTCTGACGCTTGGGATGGGTATGCCGCGCTTGTAGTCACCGAGGCTGCCGGCCAATCCTTGGTCCAAGGGGCTGCTGTCCGTCCTCGTTATGAGCAGATGCCTGCTTTATATAGGAGAGAAATGCTATGATGATCCGATCATTGATGACGGATTCTTTGGGAAGCCTCTCCTTTGAGGCAATGGTAAAGGAGGCCTCCCTCTTGGGCTTTGAGGCCCTTGAGTTCGGGACAGGCAACTGGTCCGGTGCACCTCACCTTGATTTGGACCTGTTACTTGCAAGCCAGGGAGCAAGAGAAGACTTTTTGGGCGTACTGGATGCATCAACTCTAAGCATTGCTGCCTTGAACTGTTCTGGTAATGCCCTTGCCCCCAACCAGATGGGTCTTGATCATCAAGAGGTTGTCCATAAGACCTTTGCCTTGGCCTCCCATCTGGGAGTTGGGACGATTGTGATGATGAGCGGCCTTCCTGGAGGAGGGCCGGGAGAGACTGTCCCCAATTGGATAACTACCAGTTGGCCTCCTGAGAATATGGAAAACCTCTCTTGGCAGTGGAATGAGCGGCTCATTCCGTATTGGAAAGAGTTAGTCAAGGTAGCTTCTGATGAAGGAATCAAGCGCATAGCCTTGGAGAACCACGGCTCACAACTGGTATACAATGCCCGTACTCTCAAGATGCTTCGCTCTGAGGTCGGGCCCATGATCGGCATGAATCTCGACCCTAGCCATCTCTTCTGGATGGGAGGAGATCCTCGTGCTATGGCGCGCTCTCTTGGGAGTATGATCTACCACGTCCATGCCAAAGATGTACGACTAGAGCTTGGTATGTATGAGGCTGATGGCCTTCTGGATACGCTGGGCATCGATGAGTTCGCCTCTCGAGCCTGGAACTATGTTGCTTTGGGTCATGGGCATGACATGCTCTGGTGGAAGGAGTTTTTCTCTATCCTTGCGATGGTCGGCTATGATGGGCCCGTCAGTCTGGAGATGGAGGATAGGACAATGGATCAGCTTACAGGAACGCGTAAGTCTATGGCGGTGCTCAAGGAAGCGCTTCCCCGAATGGATAAGGAGTAGGATATGCTCAGGTTTTCCGCTAATATTGAGATGTTAGGTACTCACGTTGATTTCTATGACCGGTTTGCCCTTGCAAAGAGGTCAGGCTTCGATGCTGTGGAGTTCTGGTCGCCTGAAGGAAAGGACCTCGCCAAGATAGCGTTGCTTAGTAAGGAACTCGCCCTTCCCATCAGCTCGATTTCCGGTGATGGTCCCTCTTACTCCCTGTGTGACGACTCCCATCGCAAGGGGTATATAGAGTATGCTCGCAAGGCTATGGAGGCGGCCACCTTGGTAGGGTCGCCGCTCATCGTCCTCCATTCCAATGCACTGGGTGAGGGAGGGCGGGTTGTGGATAGCTACTCAGAGCGTTGTATCCACCGCCTCTACATGAATATGGCCCTAACGCTCTCCCTTCTTGCCCCGTATGCCCAAGAGGCAGGCATTACTTGTGTTCTGGAGCCTCTAAATATTCAGGTTGACCATACGGGGAACCTGCTTCGCTCCATCGCTGATGCTGTGGAGGTTGTAAAGGCAGTAGGGTCACCGGCAATACAGGTGTTGTATGACCTCTATCATATGCAGATAGAGGGGGGCAACCTGCTTTCGGTCTTTGCCCAGAATAAGGAGCATATTGGTCATATCCATATAGCTGACAATCCTGGGCGACATGAGCCGGGTACAGGGGAGATCAACTACGGCGTTGTTATTCCAGGCTTGGAAAAACTTGGGTATGAAGGAGTGGTTGCTTTTGAGCTCTCTCCTCAGACAACCTATGAGAAGGCTGTAGAGGCTATCATGGCACTGAAAACGTTTATATAGTCAAATCATTGTGTTTTTATGTCTCTTTAGGATACTATTGCAGTAAAGGTCAGGGTGTGTTTCATGGTTAGTATCAAGGATATTGCAGAGCTTTCTGGTGTTTCTGTCTCCACAGTTTCCCGTGTAATCAACGGGAAGGACTGCGTCAGCCCTGAGAAGCGGGCAAAGATTATGCAGGCGGTAAAAAGTACCGGCTATGTGCCCAACCGAGCTGCACGTGACATGGTTCTGAAACAGACCTTCAAGGTGGCCATTATTATCCCTGAAGGATTCAATATGTTCCAGCGTCAGCTGTTTTCTGACATAGAGCGCCACCTGCATCAGTTTGGCTACCGATCGAGCCTCTACTTCTCAGCAGTCGGTCCTGTTGGAGAGGAAGCTTGTCTTCGCCGTCTCAAGGGGGAACGCCTTGATGGGGTCATCTTCCTCCATGAGATAGCAATGCCCGAGTTCCAGGAGTACTTGGACAAAAACAACATCCCTACCGTGCTGACAACCTTTGAAAAGGAGGAGCTTGAAGCTACCTCTATCCATATCAGCGAAGGTGAGGCTGCTGTAGCTGCAGTTGAGCACCTCATCACCCTTGGGCATCGGGAGATCTGCCTCATAGGAAGTAATAAGTACTCCTTTGGTATCCAACGGCTGCAAGGCTATAAGGATGCATTGAAAAGGGCTGGCATTCCCTATAACGAAGATCGGGTAGCCTTTGTCGACTCCTATAGCGTGCAGTACGGTCTTGACGGCATGAAGAAGCTTATGGATCGCAACATCCCCTTTACTGGCTTGTTCGCCATCACCGATGAGCTTGCCCTAGGTGCCATCAGGCATCTGAAGGATAGGGGTCTCACTGTCCCCGATGATGTTTCAGTTGTTGGTTTTGACGATATTGAGATCTCCTCCTTCACCATACCAAGCCTTACAACAATCCGTCAGCCGGTCACTGAGATGGGACAGACCTCTGTCGCCCTGCTGCACTCCCTCATTGCCAGCAAGAACCGCATGAATGTGAATATCGCCTTGCCCTTCACTTTTGTGAAGCGCGAATCAACGGCTCTTCCTAAGCTTAGGTAAGATACACAGGGTTCGTCATCGCTTCCAGAAGCGATATCCCCAGGGTTGTTCGATAGAGCTCCACGCGGTAAAAGCGCTTCTTCTCTACAGGGAAGGAGTAGATGATCTGCCCATCATGGACAACCTCCCAAGTCCTTATTACCCCATCGGGGGTAATAAGGGAGAGCATATCCCCCTTTTTTGCCTTCTTTATAGAGACAGTCCCTTCCATACCTTCTGAGAAGGAGCCTTCATCTCCTAAGCCCCAGGGGCCCAGATGGAGGTCCAACAAAGCTGAATCAGGGGAGCTTGCCAGGAAAGAACGCCCTTCCTTGATAGCGTTGAGGATGTCCTCAGGACTCTTGGAAAGTGAGTATACCCATATGCAGGGACAGCCGTAAGATCGCCCCACTTTGATTCGGTGGGTATCCGAACCTGCCACTGCCGCAAGTTTCTCTCCTTCACAGAGCCTTTGATGCCACCACGCCCTAGCCCTATGGTCGCTGGGCTTGATGAAGCCATTCCAAATCTCCACAAAGTCGAAGGGGACATCCTTAAATCCAAACAACCACGGGCAGCCGTCATCGGCGATATGGTTGAGGCAGATGGTCGCCCCGACTGATCGCCCTTCATGGAAGAATTCGAGCATCTCCTCCCGGGTGTTGGAAAGCGGGCTTGTTGCAAGGTGTGTGCAGGCATCCTTGAAGAAGAAGTTGGCATGCCCCTGGTAGTTGGTGTACTCCATCGCCGGTAGTACCGTAATGCCTTCAGGGTTGCCGATCTCCTTGTTCTGTTCGGTGTTGTTGTGGTCGGTGAGGGCGATGAAATCTAGTCCGGCTTGTTTTGCATACTCGATCACCTGTGTTGTGCTGTACCACCCGTCGCTGTTGAGGGTGTGCATGTGCAGATCCCCACAGAGCCATGTTGCTTTTTTGGGATGGATGGTTAGGTGTATGGTAACCTCGACACTCTCGGCTACCTTGTAGATGCCTAAGGCGACTGCCCACCTTCCTTGTTCAATAGCTTGTCGTTTGTACCCTGGTGTCGCGCTGTGTTCGCTGATGAAGACAGTTTCCCTGTCGGAACCCGACCACCCCCGTACCTGATTGCCTGCGTCTATAAGCCCAAGGTCAATGATATTGCTCTCGTGGGTTTTTATCCCGGACTCTGTCTTCTCCTGTACATAGCGCAGGTAGGAGTAGGTGACTGCAATCATTTCAGTATGCTGAGGCACGTCAAAGGGTAGGGCAACATACTGCTTGGTCTCGGCCTTGGTGAATGTCCTCTTGATAGTGAGTTCTTTCATAGGGTTATTGTCCTCTCCCCTTTAGTATAAATGGGCGCAACACTGAGTGCTGCGCCCTGTCCTATACACTGGTAACACGTCGTCAGTCAATGATTTTGTTTGCCCTGAGCTCTTTTTCAGCGCCCATGATGGCGGTGGTCGCATCGATCCTGCCCATGATGCAATCACTCATCCACTTGGACATGATATCATAGTACTTACGGGTGTCCAGCTCTCCATTGGCATAGCCCATGGTGGCGACTTCGACATCGGCCCTTTTTCCTATGGCTACAGACTCAAGTACACCGGGATTCATCGTACCCAGCTTGCCAAGATCGAACTTGGTGGAGATGGGGAATGGGGCTCCATGGTCCTTAGCATGTTTCAGCCCTAGTTCTGTGTACTCTATCTTGCCATTCACCACGTTGTAGTCATTTCCTTCAATTCCGGCGGAGAGGAGCAATCCTCCTTCGGCGGTAGCCATGTACTCAAGAATCTTGAAAGCTTCCTTGGGGTTCTTGGCATTGGAAGGGATTGCCCAGAGTGAGGCACCGCCTTGTTCAATGTAGTACTTTCCGCTGGGGCCCTTTATACCGGGAAGACCTACCATATTGACCTTGTCCGGGTATGTTCCGGCAGTTCTGGCGTTGTTGTTGTACAAGCCGGTCCATGCTGCCCAGTCAGAATCCAGGACGATATCCTGGGACTGCCACATCTTGCTTCTCATGTCCCCGGTTTTGCCGGTGAAGGAAGCAGGATCCATCAAGCCTTCCTTGTAGAGTTTTGCCAGCCACTCCCATACGGGCTTTGCTTTCATATCTACGTAAGGGGAGTACTTCTTCCCATTCGCATCAATGAATACTCCGCGCCTGAGTCCTACAGAGGAGAACCAGGGCTGCATGTCCCAGATGTCGGGCATGTAGACAAAGTATGGATAGTACGGTTTGCGCCCTTGGGTATTCTCCATATAGGCCTTTACCTTCTTGAGCATCTGGTAGTAGGCATCAAGGCTGTTGAGCTCATCAAGGTTGATGCCGACCTTGTCGGTGATGGCCTTGTTGACGTTTATCAAGGGGAACACTTCCAGCTTGTTGAAACCGGCATAGTACTTGTTGTTGTACTTGATCTTCTCCAGCTCAGTGCGATCTACGTTCTCCTTGTAGATTGCAGAGTTGTTGATCCAGTCAGTGATGTCCATGAGGGCTCCCTGCTTGGCAAGGGTGTACATCTGGAACTGATTGAGATAGATCAGGTCGTACGCCTCACCGGCTCCGAGCTTTTGCATCAGCACCTGGTCATAGCTTGCAGGAACCTTCTCCCAGGAGATATTCAGCCCTGTAGCTTTTTCCATTGCCTCTTCAAAAAGCTTGTTTTCAGCCTCATCCTTTCCCCCTGTTACTGCTGCCAGCACTTTGATCTCAGCCTTGGCTTCAGTCTGTGCCTGGGCAAACAGGGGCGACCCTACTATCAGCAGGGCAAGAACCAGCACAAATAGCATCTTTTTCATAGATATCCTCCTTTTGGATGTATGAAACATATAGGGAACCTCTCACCATGAGAGGTCTTATCCTT
>CAZPOJ010000031.1:0-23333 GCA_964588005.1 uncultured Sphaerochaeta sp. | reverse complement strand
AACAACTTTAAGCAATATTTATATGTTATTTAAATCATAGATAAATAATAGATTATTATTATTGAATTAATAATTGACGTACTTGTATTCTAGTTTTATACTAAAAGTGAAAAGAAAGCTATGCAGAACCCTTGCGGAACAAGAAGTGCTTGGCCAGATTTTACTGAAAAAAGCTGAGGAATACCTATATCGGTTAGGATATAAGTATAGTAAAAAGCCCCATACTTGCTTTTGATACTAAGTAACTTGAGCTTACTGGTGATAAGCAATAGAATAGGTGAGAAATGGCTACAAAAATAATAGTAATTGAACAGATCTACAACGACATCAGAAACAAGATTCTCAAAAACGAGTATGCTCCGGGGACCAAGCTTTCTGAAAACTCCCTTGCCACTGACTATGACTGCTCCAGGACTCCTGTCAGGGAGGCCATCAAGCGCTTGGAGCAGGATGGCTTTGTTACCGTCCTCCCCCATAGCGGCTCCTATGTGAAGGAGATGACTATTCGTGAGTACCAGTATCTAGCGGAGATGCGCTCCTATCTTGAGAGCCTTGCCTTTCGGCTCAACTGCGAAAAAGGAACATCGATAGAGCCTTTTGCCGATATCCTGGATAAGATGGACGCATGCGACATTGTCAATGATGTCCTGGAGTTCAGCAACCTGCATTTTCAGTTTCATCTGTCCATGGTTGAGGCCTCGGGTAACGAGACGCTCTATACCACCTTCAGGCGACTGAACCTCAATGCCAACAGCCTGCTGTTTTATCAACAGCTTACAGAGAAAGGCAAACAGTCCACCCAGGACGAGCATAGGAAAATTCTTGCCTTTTTGGCCAATAAGGATATTGTCAAAGGCGAGAGATTCATGTTTGCCCATCTCTGGCGCAAGCGCAACAAGTTTAAAAAACATAGGGCGTGATACGAGGATCTTCTACCGACCTACAAGCTTACAAGAAAAAGCCAAGGACTGTTCTAGAAGTATAGAGTCAAAGGGAGAGTATCACTTTTTCTCGAAAGAGCCTTCCAGGACCTCCCGTATGGTCTTGTTGTCAAACCCATGCAACATCCTCTCCAGCAATTCTTCATACCCCCAGTAGAACCCCCTCTTAATACTGCTACATGGTGCTGAAAGCGGCTTCATCATCTTATACAGGGCAGTGACCATCTTCTTCATCAACAAAAGGTTCCTAGCCGCCCTTTTATTGACCGTCATATCCTGCCCATCACAGAGCATCGCTTCAATACAATATCCCCGGAAGGTTCCCTCTTGCCACCCTTCGCTGAGGGCCTTTGCACAAACCTGGGCATTATGCTCCAAGCTGGTGATATAGTACCTTGTTTCCTCGGTCTTTTGGCTGGTAGCAAGGTTTTCTGTCCTCTTGTCAAAGCGCATCACAGCCCTCACCCCCGGCCACTCGGAGAACTCACCCTTGTCCTTCACCGTAGCCACGGTATATGTGCACTCCTCTATAAGAGCGTTGCTCTGCTCCACTGTCTTGTAGTGGAGGTTGGGATCAAGTTCTTTCCGCTTGAGATAGTCAGGGGAGAAGAGGCCTGCACTCTTTTCTAGTAGAGTCTTCTGCTCCTCCTTCAACCTCCCAAGATAGTGCCGATAGTCGCTATACCTTGGGCGCTCTTGACCTCAAAGGAGACCATCGTTCTGCGCAGGTCCATGGGGGACAGCATGCTCTGAATCATGAGAGCGTTGTTTGCCTTTATCTTGGATGATCTGAGGATGATACCGTTGTTGCTTGGAAAGACATGGAGATTCTGCAAAAAGCGCCTGAGCTTGCCAGCACTATCAGATTTTTGGCTGGAAGACTTTGTCTCCTCTTCTTGCTCTCTTGTTACGGGTTCAGGTATGCCTAAGCGCTTGCACAACCGAACCAAGTGTTTCATGATACTGGCGACCTGAGCCTCACCAAAAAAGTCCATATCCACAAGGGAGAACACCCTGGAGAACATTCCGTACGCGGGTATACCATCTTTCAAGGGGAGAAACCTACGAAAGTACTTCTGCTTGCATGTGCACATCACCTCCACATCCTCAAAAGACTCAGCTCCCCCAAGCATGGCGAAGAAGGTGACAGCCATAAGATTAGAAAGGGGGTAGGATACCATGTCTGGGTTCCCAGGCTTGTCCGTATCACTATCCCGGATGCTCACAAAGCGGTCAACGGGCTTGTGCCCTATCTTACAGCCGGACTCTTTCCAGATCTCTATACAATAGCCGCCAGTGATTCTACTTTCGTTATCCATGTCAGGTTCTCTCCTCGGTGTAAGAAAACTATCGCATCTTCTTTCCAGCTTGCCCTAGCATCTACACCAGTTTATAGCTCACGAATAGCTGAAATACCGTCACTTTTCCATTTTTCCCACCTTTCTCCAATAATAAAGCCAAGGGCTGCTTCACATACGTGAGGCAGCCCTTGGCCAGTAGTAATACAATCAGTGCTTAGCTATCCTAGCCCATCAAAGAGGGCAGGTACATGCTCACCGGAGACCAGAAAGAGACCAGCATCAGCATAAAGGCCATCATACCCCAGAAGGGTAAGACAGCCCGGGTAGCCTTTTCGATAGATATCTTTCCTATGGAACACCCGACAAACAGGGCGGACCCTACAGGAGGGGTGGTAAGACCGATAGCCAGGTTCAAGATCAACATGATACCGAACTGGATGGGGTCCATACCGAGATAATCAACCATTACAGGGAACAGGATGGGGGTGGTGATAATGATAAGAGGCGCCATGTCCATGATACTTCCGAGCACCAGGAGCATGAGGTTTACCATAAGAATCAACAATACCCTATTATCTGTTATGGCTAGCAGCCCGTTGGTCACCGCCTGCGGGATGCGCAGGAATGCCATCAGGTAGCCAAAGGAACTCGCTGCTGCGATGAGGCTCATCACCATAGCAAGAGTCTTCAGGGAGTTGCGCAAGATAGAGCCCATCTGCTTGACAGGAATCTCACGGTAGACAAAGAACGTGATGATAAACGAATAGACCGCAGCGACAGCTGCTGACTCAGTTGCAGTAAAGACACCGGAGATGACTCCACCCATGATGATGATAATGGTAAAGAGACCAAAGAATGCATCACGGGCAAGCTTGAGCGTCTTCCTCCAGCCATACCCTTCCTGCTTGGGGTAGTTGCGCTTGTAAGCGATGATAGCGGTAGGGATCATAAGCAAGATACCCAGCCCCACTCCAGGGATAAGACCACCGAGGAAGAGCTTTCCTACCGAGACACCACCGCCTGCTGCCATGGCAAAGATGATCATGTTGTGACTGGGAGGGATGAGAATACCTTCACAGGCACTGGTCACCGTAACCGCAACAGCAAAGTCGGCATCGTAGCCGTCCTCTACCATCATGGGGATAAGCATCGCCCCGATGGAAGATACGTCGGCAACAGCAGACCCTGAAATCCCACCGAAGAACATGGAGGCAAGGATGTTTACCTGAGCCAGGCCTCCACGCACCCGCCCGATAAGGGCGTTGGCGAAGCCTACAAGCCTGCGCGAGATACCACCCTGGCTCATAATCTCACCGGAAAGGATGAAGAACGGGATGGCAAGAAGGGAGAAGGAGTTCACCCCGCTCACCAGGCGCTGCACGATCGACATCAAAGGGATGTTCAAGAACATTGCAGCGAAGATCGAGGAGAGGAACAGGGAGAAGGTAATGGGGAACTTCATGACGAGCATGAAGATAAACGAACCGACTAGAATAAAGGAACCCATGCTAGCATTCATTTGGCACCCCCTTTCTTGAGTTTTTGTACGTCCTCATAGAGATGGATAATCGAATAAAGAACAATAAATATCCCAGAGATAGGCAAGACTATATAGTTGATTGAATTGGGGATATTGGTCGCTGGCAAGAAGGATCTGGCACCGTTGAGGGTGAGCTTCCAACCATAATAGATCATGATGCCACCGATAAGGATCTCCAAGAGGTCCCTTATACACATAAGGGTGGTAAAAAAAGCTTCAGGGAGCTTCTTGGGCAGGATGTCGACATTGATATGCAGGCTCTCCTTGACCCCTAGGGCCATGGCGATAAAAGTGAACCATATGACAATGACAAGTGAGATCTCTTCTGACCAGTGGATACCGGAACTGAATCCGTACCGTAACACGACGTTGAGGAATACAATGAGAACCATCGCAAGCAACAACACCATGGCCAGCTTGAGAACCCATACAAAGACGGAGTCAAGAACCTTCTTGAATTTCTCCATGGGAACCTCCTAAAAAGGTAGTTAGCAAAACAATGGCGCAGGGTTTCAAAGAAACCCTACACCACAAAACCAAACGAAATGGTTACGCTATTGCCTTAACCGTATCTGCTTAAATCAAGCTTATTTTACAGCCTTGATCTTAGCAACCCACTCTCTCTGGGCAGCATTGAGCTGACTCTCATAGAGGGGTGCCATGGCGGCGGCGAATTCAGCCTGGTCGTTGATCTTGTTGATCTGGGAACCGGCGGCGCGAACCTTGGCCTCGGACTTCTTCTCATAATCGGCCCATGCCTTGATCTGTACAGCCTGTGACTCCTTGGCAGCCTTCTTGATGAGGGCCTGGTCAGCTGCAGAGAGCTTGTCCATGGTGATCTTGGAAGCAACGATCATCTCGGGAACACGGGTGTGCTCGTCGATGGAGAAATACTTGGCAACCTCGTAGTGGGAGGATGAGTCATAGGAAGGCCAGTTGTTCTCAGCACCGTCGATGACGCCGGTCTGCAGGGCACTGTACACATCACCATAAGCCATGGGGGTAGGTACTGCACCGAGAGCCTGCACAAGACCCATCATCAGAGCAGACTCCTGAACACGAATCTTCATGCCCTTGAGGTCAGCTACTGTGTAGATAGGCTTCTTGGTGTTGTAGAAGGAACGGGCACCACTGTCGTAGTACACAAGACCAACAAATCCCTTCTCACTCATGGAGTCAAGGAAGTACTGGCCGATCTCACCGTTGAGGACACTCCACATGTGTGCGGAATCCCTGTACAGGTAAGGCATCTGCAAGGCGTTCAGCAGGGGCTGGAAGCTTGCAAGGGGGGAGATGGAGACACGCGTGAAGTCGATGCCGCCAAACTGGACCTGCTCGATAGCACTCTTCTCGTCAGCAAGCTGACCCTGGGGATATACCTCGACCTTGATGCGGCCGTTGGTGTACTCGCCTACGAGGCGGGCAAACTCTTCATCACCGACTACTGTGGGGTAACCGAGGGGCTGGTTGTCAGCCAGGCGAAGGACAACAGTCTTGGGCGCTGCGCCCTCTTTTTCTCCCTGTGCGAACACGGGGGTCAGCAGCAAGGCTACCAACAATACGGACAATAGAACTTTCTTCATAGATTCCTCCTTAAGGAATGAAAATTTTATATTCTTACACTTAGTATGTACCCAACAAGGAGGCAAGTGAACCCTAAATACTGAGAAAGTTGCAAGGATTTCTTCCTTTTGTGCTACCATTACGTATTTTTGTCTATTAGCATCTCGCTTATAGTAAAAATTAGTCGCTGGTGTTCTCAGTTTTTCATATGTGCTATACATTTGCATAGTATTGAATAAGTAAGAACAAAAGGTAGGGAAACCCTATAAAAAGTAGAGTGATTAATGCTTGTCTTTGCCCTCGAATAGCTAAGGGTTGCTTCACATACGTGAGGCAACCCTTAGCATACTTTTGATAAGAGACTGTTGTGTTCTACAGATTTCCTTTAGCAGTCCCCTAGCCCATCAAAGAGGGCAGGTACATGCTCACCGGAGACCAGAAAGAGACCAGCATCAGCATAAAGGCCATCATACCCCAGAAGGGTAAGACAGCCCGGGTAGCCTTTTCGATAGATATCTTTCCTATGGAACACCCGACAAACAGGGCGGACCCTACAGGAGGGGTGGTAAGACCGATAGCCAGGTTCAAGATCAACATGATACCGAACTGGATGGGGTCCATACCGAGATAATCAACCATTACAGGGAACAGGATGGGGGTGGTGATAATGATAAGAGGCGCCATGTCCATGATACTTCCGAGCACCAGGAGCATGAGGTTTACCATAAGAATCAACAATACCCTATTATCTGTTATGGCTAGCAGCCCGTTGGTCACCGCCTGCGGGATGCGCAGGAATGCCATCAGGTAGCCAAAGGAACTCGCTGCTGCGATGAGGCTCATCACCATAGCAAGAGTCTTCAGGGAGTTGCGCAAGATAGAGCCCATCTGCTTGACAGGAATCTCACGGTAGACAAAGAACGTGATGATAAACGAATAGACCGCAGCGACAGCTGCTGACTCAGTTGCAGTAAAGACACCGGAGATGACTCCACCCATGATGATGATAATGGTAAAGAGACCAAAGAATGCATCACGGGCAAGCTTGAGCGTCTTCCTCCAGCCATACCCTTCCTGCTTGGGGTAGTTGCGCTTGTAAGCGATGATAGCGGTAGGGATCATAAGCAAGATACCCAGCCCCACTCCAGGGATAAGACCACCGAGGAAGAGCTTTCCTACCGAGACACCACCGCCTGCTGCCATGGCAAAGATGATCATGTTGTGACTGGGAGGGATGAGAATACCTTCACAGGCACTGGTCACCGTAACCGCAACAGCAAAGTCGGCATCGTAGCCGTCCTCTACCATCATGGGGATAAGCATCGCCCCGATGGAAGATACGTCGGCAACAGCAGACCCTGAAATCCCACCGAAGAACATGGAGGCAAGGATGTTTACCTGAGCCAGGCCTCCACGCACCCGCCCGATAAGGGCGTTGGCGAAGCCTACAAGCCTGCGCGAGATACCACCCTGGCTCATAATCTCACCGGAAAGGATGAAGAACGGGATGGCAAGAAGGGAGAAGGAGTTCACCCCGCTCACCAGGCGCTGCACGATCGACATCAAAGGGATGTTCAAGAACATTGCAGCGAAGATCGAGGAGAGGAACAGGGAGAAGGTAATGGGGAACTTCATGACGAGCATGAAGATAAACGAACCGACTAGAATAAAGGAACCCATGCTAGCATTCATTTGGCACCCCCTTTCTTGAGTTTTTGTACGTCCTCATAGAGATGGATAATCGAATAAAGAACAATAAATATCCCAGAGATAGGCAAGACTATATAGTTGATTGAATTGGGGATATTGGTCGCTGGCAAGAAGGATCTGGCACCGTTGAGGGTGAGCTTCCAACCATAATAGATCATGATGCCACCGATAAGGATCTCCAAGAGGTCCCTTATACACATAAGGGTGGTAAAAAAAGCTTCAGGGAGCTTCTTGGGCAGGATGTCGACATTGATATGCAGGCTCTCCTTGACCCCTAGGGCCATGGCGATAAAAGTGAACCATATGACAATGACAAGTGAGATCTCTTCTGACCAGTGGATACCGGAACTGAATCCGTACCGTAACACGACGTTGAGGAATACAATGAGAACCATCGCAAGCAACAACACCATGGCCAGCTTGAGAACCCATACAAAGACGGAGTCAAGAACCTTCTTGAATTTCTCCATGGGAACCTCCTAAAAAGGTAGTTAGCAAAACAATGGCGCAGGGTTTCAAAGAAACCCTACACCACAAAACCAAACGAAATGGTTACGCTATTGCCTTAACCGTATCTGCTTAAATCAAGCTTATTTTACAGCCTTGATCTTAGCAACCCACTCTCTCTGGGCAGCATTGAGCTGACTCTCATAGAGGGGTGCCATGGCGGCGGCGAATTCAGCCTGGTCGTTGATCTTGTTGATCTGGGAACCGGCGGCGCGAACCTTGGCCTCGGACTTCTTCTCATAATCGGCCCATGCCTTGATCTGTACAGCCTGTGACTCCTTGGCAGCCTTCTTGATGAGGGCCTGGTCAGCTGCAGAGAGCTTGTCCATGGTGATCTTGGAAGCAACGATCATCTCGGGAACACGGGTGTGCTCGTCGATGGAGAAATACTTGGCAACCTCGTAGTGGGAGGATGAGTCATAGGAAGGCCAGTTGTTCTCAGCACCGTCGATGACGCCGGTCTGCAGGGCACTGTACACATCACCATAAGCCATGGGGGTAGGTACTGCACCGAGAGCCTGCACAAGACCCATCATCAGAGCAGACTCCTGAACACGAATCTTCATGCCCTTGAGGTCAGCTACTGTGTAGATAGGCTTCTTGGTGTTGTAGAAGGAACGGGCACCACTGTCGTAGTACACAAGACCAACAAATCCCTTCTCACTCATGGAGTCAAGGAAGTACTGGCCGATCTCACCGTTGAGGACACTCCACATGTGTGCGGAATCCCTGTACAGGTAAGGCATCTGCAAGGCGTTCAGCAGGGGCTGGAAGCTTGCAAGGGGGGAGATGGAGACACGCGTGAAGTCGATGCCGCCAAACTGGACCTGCTCGATAGCACTCTTCTCGTCAGCAAGCTGACCCTGGGGATATACCTCGACCTTGATGCGGCCGTTGGTGTACTCGCCTACGAGGCGGGCAAACTCTTCATCACCGACTACTGTGGGGTAACCGAGGGGCTGGTTGTCAGCCAGGCGAAGGACAACAGTCTTGGGCGCTGCGCCCTCTTTTTCTCCCTGTGCGAACACGGGGGTCAGCAGCAAGGCTACCAACAATACGGACAATAGAACTTTCTTCATAGATTCCTCCTTAAGGAATGAAATACATATTACTTTACTGTAATTATCGCCTACCTTTACAAAAAAAGGAAGCTGGAAAAAACGGGAAATACCCGCTATATTCTTTCTTTTGTACTAGACTGACTCTCCTACAGGATAATTGCTCTCAGTATATCACCTATGTACCTCTGTGTAATGAAGATCTTCTTAAGGTTCTCTGATGATGCATACAAGGGCCAAGCTATGCTATACTCTCGATCATGACAATTTTGAAACCCATCAAAACACTGAAAAAGCCAGGCACCCTGAGAAGCTGGCTCCTTTCCTACAATATAGTCATGTTGTGCATCATCCTTGCACTGGTCATCATTCTTTTTGGAGCGATGTTCTCTTTGCTGGGAGAGATGCAGAGCAGAAACAACACCTACCAGGCTCTGAACACCCTCACCAAGCAGCTTGTAGAGAGCCGGCAACTATACAAGAACTATGCAGACATTTCCTTTGTGCAAGAGTCCGAGGAGATTCACTCTGACCATACAATTCTCGAACATGAGATTAGAATATCACTAGCGAGGCTGCAGGTAGAGTACGAGGAGAGTTCAGTCCTCTATTTCCTTTATACAGGCATCTCCAACGGCCTGCAGTTTATCAAAGAGTCTGTTGCGAAGATGGAAGAGCTAGGAGCCACAGGTCAAAGCCAAGAGTACTACAACGTCTACTACACCGGGGACAAGGTATACACCTACATCCAGGACTACACCTTCAACCGCTACCTCTCTTACACCGTCCAAACAGACGCTTCCTGGATGAAGGATGCCCAGATACGCATTACAAACTACAGGACCTTTGCCATACTGCTATTTATCATCATCGCCATCTCCTATCTTGTGGTCGTCTACAAAATGACCATGCGTCTGGTGAGACCGGTGAACAAGATGGTTGAGACTGCCGAGCAGATCTCTTCAGGCAACTTCGAAGGGGAAGCCATCCCTCTCGAAGGACCTGAAGAGCTCATCTTTCTTGAGCAGACCCTCAACCAGATGCGGTTGAGCCTACGGGAACGCCTTGAGATGATCGCCGAGAATGCCAAGCTGGAGAAGATGATCCATTCCAAGGAATTGGAACAGATGCGCACAACGCGGGAACTGGAAAAGGCGCGATACAAGGCTTTGCAATCACAGATAAACCCCCACTTCCTCTTCAACACCCTCAATACCATCAGCAGGACAGCCCTCTTCGAAGAGGCGAACAGCACCGTAGACCTCATAGACAACCTGGCATCAATCTTTCGCTACACCTTGGAGTACCATGACGATGTTACTATCGAGGAGGAACTGCGGTTTGTCAGGGAGTACCTGACGATCCAGCGGTTCAGGTTTGCCGATCGCCTAGAATTTTCTATCCAATGCCCCGAAGAGTTTTATGAGGTGAGAATACCTCCCCTTGTCATCCAGCCCTTTGTGGAGAATGCGATGATCCATGGCCTTGAACCCAAGGTTGAGGGAGGGAAAGTAGAGATCCTTATCAGTAAGGAAGGACGGCGCCTGCTTATCCAAATCATCGATACAGGGGTAGGTATTGAGGTATCCAAGCTCAGCCAGATTCAATATGACGGAAAACATCATATCGGAGTAAAAAATATCAGTGACAGATTAAAGCACTACTTTAAAGGTAAGGCGAACCTTGCCCTATCGAGAATCAGCGATGAGGGTGGAACAAAGGTGCTTATCTCCTTACCTATCAAATCAGGAGGAAAGAGCCGTGTATAAACTACTAATTGCTGATGATGAACACCTTGAGTGTGATGCGATAGAACTGCTGGTAAAGCGTGCAAACCTACCTCTGCAGTGCATCAAGGCTAAAAATGGCTTTGAGGCAGTGGAAATGGCAAAGCTTCATAACCCTGAAATTGTATTCCTGGATATAAGGATGCCCGGACTTGATGGGATTGAAGCAGCCAAACAGATCAGGGAGATGCAACAAGAGTGCCATATAGTATTCCTGACCGCGTGGAGCACCTTTGAATTTGCCCAGCAAGCCGTTCGTCTGGGCGCAAGTGAATATCTGGTAAAGCCGGTACAGCGCAAGGAGGTCTACGACCTTTTGGATAAGCTCATGGCTAGCCTCGATGAGCAGAAACTTACAGAAAAACAGCAGGCAGGAGAGATTCGCGAGGTGCTCAACCTCTTTAGCCGGGAGTTCTTTGCCTCACTGAAATTTGGCAGGCTCACCGAAGAGGCCATGCAATCCTATTTTCTCATGCAGGGCATCACCACCAAAGGGGGCTTCTCCCTCGTTATCAGCGGTATGAGCGAAGAGGATATACGCTCTTTCTTTCAACGAAAAAACATGTACCCAAAACTGCAGATATGCTATTTCCCCTCGATAGACCGCATAACCGTCCTTGTATTCACCTTGCAGGGATCCAAGGTTATTGAACAGCTAACCGGCCACCAAGCCCAGGAGAGCGTGGTTATAGGATCAGGGGTCCTTTTTCATGATCTAAAGGGGATTCCTAAAGCAATATCAACTGCTTCCATTGCACATACCTATGCCAACAAGCATAAAATTCAATTCCAACGGTTCTCCGAAGCCCTCAAAGAGCCCAGGGACTACGCAAAGCTCCAGGCAAAAAACCGTCTTATGATAGAAGAGACGCTAGGGGGAAATGCTGTAGAGGCACGAGCCCTGGCACACGAGATCATCGACACCATAAAGACAAACCACACAGTGGAAGCGGACGCCATCGAAGAGCTCTATGAGTTTTTGATGATGTTCTCCTATGAACTCAACAAGGGTATCGCCTTCCTCAACCAGCCCAAGCCTCAGAAAGACAGCCTCATGGGCCAGGAAATATATCTGATGGATTGTATTAACGAGGCATGCTCGGCCGTAGCAGAAGACAAGAGAGATCGTCACAGCAGGCCATTCAAGTATGTAGACCAGTACCTGCATTCCCATTATCACGAGCAACTCTCTGTTGAGCAGATGGCAAAGGTAGTCGACTTGAACACCAAATACTTTAGCCAACTCTGCAAAAGCTACTTTGGCTCTACTTTCTTGGAGTATCTGACAAGCATACGGATGGAGAAAGCCAAAGAGCTGCTCCTGACCGGGGAGTACTCCATCAAGGAAGTGGCAGAGATGACGAGCTTCGCTGACGGGAACTACTTCTCCCGGGTGTTTCGCCAGACATTTGGCACCTCTCCCTCATCCTTTAGGGAGGAGAGTGAAAAGAAACTAGGGGAACCCCAGGACTAAAATGATACATAAAGGTGCATACCTAAGCCAATGAGATAGCCTTCTCCAGCAGGGAGAGGGCTGTCTTCCTTTTACGTCTATCAGAGCATACACCGGTATCCCTAGCCAACATTAAATCATATGAAGATACTGGGCTCATTTTGCCAAATTAAGCCTTTTCTACCCCCACCATACCAGAGAAGCTATTGTTTACTCCTACGCTCGTAACCCTTTTAACCGCTATCTTAGTAGCATAAATGGCAGAAGAAACAACTCCTTTCTCATTTTCTCCTAATTCTTTTATACGGAGTAAAGGGTATAATATAAGTATGATTTAGATAGTATCATTCCAGCAAGAAACTATTTACTTCTCTATTTTCAAACAGTTTAGCAACTTGATGAAAGCCTTTGTATCTCACTGCAAAACAGTGATTTCAAATAGAAAAGAACTAAAAATTGATAAGGAGAAAAAATCAATGAAAAAATCAAAGAGAAACTTGTTGTTTATCACTATGTTACTCTTGCTTACAACGCTTCTGTCAGCACAAGGTGTAGCAGATGCGAATCCAGCAAAGCAACTGGATGCAATTACAGAGATTGCCCCAGTGCCCGTAAAGGAAGCTGGATTCACTATGAATGCTGACGATCCCTACAGACCACCGGTATGGGGCCTTGGTCACGACTTGGTTGCAAACGGTGCACGCTACAGTGTCTATGTACCTGCCACCCAGCACCCCTGGAAGCCCGGTGTCATCATCCTGACTCCCAACGGGACCACTGCAAAACAGTTTGCACTCAGCAAACTGGGCCGCCAGTGGATGGCTGCTGCCGATATCTATGAGTTCAACCTTGGATTTATGGAGCCTGCAAACGGCGCTGAATGGAACATCACCGGCGATCCCAATCTCCGTAATGACCTGAAAGCTGTTGAGGATGTCTATACCCAGATGCGCAGTAAGAGCCAGAACCTGAGCATCCCCTTCACCATGGACAAGTCACGCGTAAGCCTGGTCGGATACGAAGAGGGTGCTGCAATGGCCCTTCTTGGTGCTGCCGGTTTCCCTGCTGCTTTCTGTGGCGTAGCTGCAATCGACAGCACCCCTGTTGATGCCACCTACCTCGAAGCTCTCAGCAATGACATTGGTTTCCCCTTCCCTGCCGATGGCTTGAAGGCGAAAGAAGAGATCGGCCTTGTTAACAAGACCCTTCCCGTACCAGCATGGTTCATCAACAGCAAGGACAATGGTGCCCTTGAGTATTATAAGTCCATCAACCAGGCTGTTGCTTCCTACTCAAACGACTATGCAGCAGTATTTGCAAATCCTGTAAATCCTGTTGAGAGTGTCTGGGTTGCCAACTCCTCTGATTTTGCAACACCTTCCCTTCTGTGGAACGAGTTCCTCTCCAAGCACACCAGACCTCTTGGTGTTGAGGGTGGACATCTCGGGTATTCCATGAACTTCTCCGAACGCAAGGACGGAACAGGATATGTCTACACAGAAGAGATGGTAGATGGTTTCCTAAGAAAGTGGATGACCTATGTTCCTGCCAGCTATGACGCTTCTACTCCAGCACCCCTGGTAACTGTCCTTCACGGATATACTGCTACCATGTATGCTCTTGCTGAAGAGTCAAGATGGAGCGATATTGCTGAAGAGCATGGTGCGATTATCGTATTTGCACAGGGATACCCCAACATACTGCCCGGTTTCCCCAACATCCCCGCTCCAGCTTGGGTTTCCCCAAACCTCTTTGCAGGTGATGAGACCTCTACTGACGACATTCTCTTCCTTGACCATGTCTATGCCACTACCCGTGCAAAGTACAACATCGACAGTTCCAGAATTTATGGAACCGGTCACTCAAACGGCAGTGCTATGATCTTAGCTCATGCAAGCTTGAGGCCCGAGCTCTATGCAGCTATCGCTCCCATTGGATTCCCATCCACTGGAGCTACCGAAACTGTTGAATTCGTGATGCCCACCTGGCTCTTTGTTGGTGAGTTTGATGGAGCAGGATATGAAATTGTTGAAGGCAGCAGTGCATATGGCGGAGTGGAATACTGGACCCGGGTGAACAACCTTGATCGAGATGTCTACACGACTGAGAACTCTGAGAACGGCAGGTTCACCACCCTTTCCTGGAATAGTGAAGCAGGAGCCCCTGCATTACGCTACACCAAGGTTCACAGGACCGGCCACGCTTATTTCCCCGAACAGTCCTGGATGATTTGGAATGACTTCTTCAGCCGCTATACCAGAGATGCAAGCGGAAATGCAGTATTCACCAAATAAGGACTAGACTTTCATTATCACACCATGCAGACAGGATCTAAAACTGTTCTGTAAGTTCTACTAACACTTAGGCTATGGATTGATGGTATCATACCAAAAATCTGTAGCCTAAGTACTTTTACTCCCTTTGCCTGTCAATGCAGCATCCTACAGGAAATCCTTGCGCTCGGGTGTGAATACATCAAGGACAATACCCGCCTCTTGGCACAGTACCTGGTGCATGGCTCCACTGGCAAGCAGGACAGAGTCCCCTTGTCCCAGGATCCTTGTCTCCCCTTCGTTTTCAAAGGAAAAGGTTCCGCTGATGATGTAGCTCATCTG
Organism: uncultured Sphaerochaeta sp.; assembly: GCA_964588005.1. GTDB lineage: Bacteria > Spirochaetota > Spirochaetia > Sphaerochaetales > Sphaerochaetaceae > Sphaerochaeta. The sequence continues at coordinate 8,858 of CAZPOJ010000031.1, read as the reverse complement.
CTGGTGAGGGTGTGAATGCAGGGCGGCAGCACCACCTTTTTCAAAGTGAACCTCAACCATCATCAGGTCCTCATTGTGTACCAGTACCTTTCGCTTGACCCCTTGGGCCATATCTTGGAATAACGCCTCTTCCTTCATCTTGAACTTCATGGGTCTCTCCTGTTATTTGCTATTTTAGGATGGAAACTATCACGGGGAAAGCCGGAAAGGGCTGGAAATCCTCACCGCTATAGCCGGTACTGATGAATTAGGGGTAGCCTAATTCTTGGCGGTGAGGGATACTTCCAGCAAAGGCACGCTTAAGAAGACAGGAAATAGGGGAAATGCCAAACTCAGACAATTCATCTTTCTAAAGCATGAGAGCTGCATCAAGGTCAATCAACAAACGCATAAAGACCATACATACCATGTGATGAAGGTAAAAGTGTTTGTTCCGGAAGACCGAAGACAAAGGGAGCTCTTATTCTTCCAATGCAGGCCACTGATCAGCACTAATAAGGATAGCTCTTGCTGGAATGGCTTTCCCTTCAATATGCTGGATTACTAGCAGGGCTGCATCATAGCCAATATGGTACAAGGGCTGGATTACCGCATAGTCAGTAGTGACCTCGGTTACAGAAGCGCTGATTCCAGCAGTTATCGCAGGAAACGAATAATCCTTCACCAATTTGACAGCGGCTTTTGAGAGCACTTGGCTCACGCCTATGACGGCATCGAAGTCAGGAGAAAAGGGGTCCGGCTTTTTAAAAACTTGAATGGTTTGATTCCTAAAGAACAGATGCTCATCAATCGTCCATTGCACAATAGGCAAGTTTTGTTCCATAAAAGCAGAGCCAATACCTGCAATCCGCTCAATAGTACTGCTTGTTTGGATACCAGACACAATAAGCGGGCGCTTTACCCCAAGCTTGATCAGGCGCTTTGATAGTTGCCTCATTGCCGAATAGTTGTCGCACTGCACCCTGCTGCTTGCAGCCTGCTCATCATAGCGATCCAGTTGTACCAGAGGTATGTCTGCCTCTTTAGCAAGCAAGTACACCTCTTTATTGAGCTCCTTGTTCTCATCGCCAAGCAGGGGAGAGAATATCAGCCCCTTGGCGCCTTCCTTGATGAAGGCCCTAAGTTTTTCCACTATCTGATCGTCTCCAAGATGGGTATTACAGTAGAGGGTATGATAGTTGTTTTTCCATAAGGAGTCGTGGATACCTTCAAGCAGATAGGATGCAAAGGCCGGGGTATGATTATCCAGGGCAACAGCAATAAATGGCTTGAGCAAGGGCTCGGCATCAGGGTGCAGGTCATTTACAAACGTTCCTGCACGACCTTTGATATAGGTGAGGTAGCCCTCGCCCATCAGTTGGCTGATAGCATTTTTTACGGTAACCCTACTCACAGAAAACAACTCAGAAAGTTGTCTTTCGCTAAAGATCTGTTGCCCCGGCTTCCAGAAACCCTCTTGTATTCGGGCAAGAACTGCTTGATAGACTATATCTGATTTAAGTTGCAAAACGCCCCTTCCTTTTTTCATAACACTATCGCATAGAATCAAGAAAAAGAGAATTGACCTCAAGGTAATAGGTCTTAACTTCAAATGGTCTGAATGCAAACAGATGTTCCTGATTAATTTCTTGCTCCACCATATTGGTCAGTCTTAGCGACGATGCTTGCAAAAAAGGAGAAAAGGTAAGTTTGACTTCCGAGTAGGCACCCAGATATTCGCGTAGGCGCAAGACCACTGCCTTTCTGTCTTCACTGACCTTAACCGTCTCGATGATTACAGAGTTCCCTTCAACACTGCACAGAGCTTGCAAATCCCTTCCTACCTGGAGGGGAGGATTATTCAGTTGGGCTGCTCCCTCCATTATAGGGATCAGGCCATCCTTACTGCACAACAAGGCATAGGTAAAGGTATGCAGGCCTTGGTCAGCATCAGGGTCGGGGGCTGTAGGGGCACGCAACAAGGAGAGGGTAAGCTCCCCATCCTTGACACGGTACCCATACTTGCAGTCACTGGCGAGTGCAACACTCAACAGGGGATCGGAAAGAGCAGCCCACTTATGTGCCGCAACTTCAAATTTTGCCCTTTCAAGGGGTGTGTTCCTATCAGTTTTTCGAGAAATATACCCTAAGGGAACATCAAAAAGTGCAGATTCCGGGCGCATCGTTGTAAAGAAGGAGACTTGGAGCAGTTGATGCTTCTCCCTCCAATCAACCTCAGTTCTAAACTCTATTTTTGGCAGGTTCTTGTAGATTACCACAGTCTGCCTTAGTGAGGATGCCTTGCCCATATCGAACTGCTGGACAACATACCAACACAAGGAGTCTTCACTGATCGCCTGGGATGTAAGGGTACGGATACGTTGGGCCTTTTGTAGCGTATCCGCTTCAATATCCCAAGCATCCCAAAAGATGGGATAGTCTTCTGCAAGGGTGAAGGTGTTGAATGATTTTCCTTTCTCCACCAACTCCCTGTTGGACCTATGCAAACGCAATGAGCCAATTCCTCCAAATTCATCAAGGGCAAGGGTGGCCCAGGGAAGATCGATCACAGTGGAGGTTCTCTCTTCTCGCCGAGTTGGGTCCTCTAGTCTCAAGCCCGTCGAAAAAGGAGGGATTTTCGAGCCATCATCCTGGATGAAGGCCAAGCCGTTTGTATTCAATAACAGCCCCCCTTCCCCCTCAAGAAAAGGTTCAAGCAAGGCATGGGCTTTTTCATAGCTGGCTTCTGCCTCCTCATTGACCCGTTTGATGGAAGAGCCTGGAAGGATGTCATGAAACTGATTGACAAGCACGATTTTCCATACCTGGTCAATGACCTCAAGCAATCTTGTAACGTCCTCGCCTTGCGCAAAATACAGTGCCGAAAGATACTCAGCGCTATGGAGCATCCCCTCAAGCTTGCGATTCCATCGTTTGAGCCGAGCTTGGCTGGTATACGTTCCCCGATGAAGTTCCAGATAGAGCTCTCCTCTGTAGACGGGAAGATCTTCCCTACCATTGAAAATCTCATGCATTGCAGCAGAAAGTGATGACCATCTGTTTTTCGGCATCCCTTGCAGATTGCCTTCCCTTTTCATGAATTCAAGGTCACTTCGCAGTGTCCCTCCTCCTCCATCACCCTCTCCAATGGAGCGCATCAGGATTGGCTGTAGGTCCTTATGGACAATGCTCCCATACGCTTTGGAGACCTCTTGCGGGTCATTGGTGCCTTCGTAGGCACCTTGAATCATATGACTGGGGAGTCTAGTCCCGTCTAGGGACTCCCACAGGAAAAGATCATAGGGGAAACGGTTGGTGTCATTCCAACTCAACTTGCTGGTGACAAAATAGGATACACCACAGCCAACGAGTATCTGGGGAAGGGCCGCTGTATAGCCAAAGGAGTCGGGAAGCCAGAAGACATCCGCTTCATATCCATCAAACAGGGCCTTGGTCAAGCTCTTTCCTACCATGCACTGCCTAATCAAAGACTCTGCCGATGACAGAACACAGTCGGGTTCCACATAGCAAACCCCATTTGGTTCCCAAGACCCCGCCCTATATGCTTGTAGCACTTTTTCATAGACGCTTGGATACTCTTCTTTCAAAGCTTCCATCTGTGCAGGTTGTGAAAACATGAAAACAAACGAGGGGTCCTCTTGGGTGAAACTGACCATATTCAAACATGTCCTTGCTGCTTTCCTAGTAGTTTCAGCAATAGGCCAGAGCCAGGCGTGGTCTAGGTGGGCATTCCCTACGGAGAGGACCTGAGGGGTAAAGTCTCCATTTTTTGCTTGGAGAAGGGGCTTTATCGTGTTGCGCACCTCCTTCACCTTGGCAAGAAACTGTTCGTCCCTGCCTGTGGTAAGAGAAAGGTCTGACAGGGCACTGTGCAAGGAGGAGATGACATGCTGGTATTGGAAACCCTTGCTATCAAGTGTTTTAGAGAGCTGTCGGAGGGTCAGGACATCGTAGTAGAGTCCATAGGTATGCTCATCACGGACAAGCAAGGAAGGAGGGGAAAACTGAAGGGGGTATGCCTTCTTTCTCATTGCCACTGTTGTGAGCACCCTACCCCCTTCAGAAGGATGATAGCCAGGGAAAAGGTGTCCCCCCCAAGCTTCCATATGAAGGGTAATCGTCTTTCCAGCAAATTCAGTCACCCGTAGCTTCTTATGGAAGGGGTTTGTAGCGCCAAACGGTCTTCCATCGACAAATACGAGTGTATCTGTTTCTGTATCTAAGAGCAGGAACAACTCTTCTTTCACAGTAGGAAGAGTCACCGTCGTAGAAAACCAGTAGTTCATCCAAGGCTTTCCATACTGGAAGGGAAACTCGATTGGTGTATAGGAGAGCGAGGGAATATGTTCCCCATAGGTCTTTTCAGTTTCAGAGGAAAGCCAAGGGCCGAATACTGACTCCTCCACACTTTTGTAAGAACGTCTTTTCAACAGTTCTATGTATTGGTCTATGCGTTTTTCTGCTTTCATCTGCAGCATGGTATTATCCTCCTATGCAGTCTAAGGCTTGCAGAAGATCTTGCTGCAACAAGGCTATCTCCTCAATCCCGGCATGAATGCGTATCAGAGAGATCCTATCGTCGGCAATAGGCTCATCATCAGCGAACTTTACCGCAGCGGGGAAGACCAGGCTCTCATACCCGCCCCAGCTCACTGCCCGCTTGAAGAATTTCAAAGCGTTGACAAACGCCTTTACGTCTTTCAGGTTTCTGGTTCGCAGCCTGAGGGAGAACAAGCCACTTCCTCCCCGCATCTGCTCTTGGGCAAGTGCATACTGGGGAAAAGATGGAAGCATGGGATACAGGACGCTCTCAACCTTTGGGTGAGTTTCCAGCATGGTGGCCAGGGCCAGGGCATTACTGGAGTGCACAGGCATACGGATGTGCAAGGTCCTCAAATTCCGCATAATTAACCAGGCCTGAAAAGGATCGGGCACGGGGCCCAAGGGTAAAAACTCATGTTCAAAGATGTGGGTAATGAGCTTTTTGCTTCCTGCTATTACTCCTCCTATAAGATCACTATTGCCTCCAAGGTACTTGGAAGCAGAGTGAACCACCAAATCTATGCCAGAATCAATGGGATTCTGAAAAAAGGGTGTAGCCCATGTATTGTCTATGATGGTCGTTATCTTCTTGCTCTTGGCAAGGAGGGCAACTTGCTTGAGGTTCTGGAGCTTGAAGGTAAAGGTCGTGGGGCTTTCCAGGTAGATAAGCTTGGTGTTCTTTTGTATTGCATCCTCAAACTGCTTTACTTCAGTTCCTTCCACAAAGGTATGGGAAATCCCAAACCGGGAGAGGTAGGTGGTAAAGAAATACTGCACCCAGGAGTAGCAGTCCTGCACTACAACAGCATGGTCACCTGTTTTCAACTGGGAGAGTATGGCAAGGGAGGAGGCGGCTACCCCACTTCCCACCAGCTTTGCCCTCTCTGCATGTTCTAGGGCAGCGAGCTTTTCTTCACACAGGTTGACGGTCGGGTTGTTTCCCCGTGTATAGAGAAAGTGGGAACTTTCATCAGATAGTGCCGCCTGGAACCCCTCGTAGCTGTCAAAACAGAAGATGGAGGTCTGGAAAATAGGGGGGCTCACTGCATTATAAGGAAGGCCCCTCTCGCCTTGGTGCAAGAGAATCTCTGTTGTGGATAGTAGGGGATCTGTTGTATACATAGTTTATTCTTATCCTTTCACACTACCTTCGGTCAGGCCGGCAACAATGTACTTTTGCCCAAATCCGAAGACGATCATTGTAGGGAGCAAAGCTATCACAATACCTGCACTCATTACGTCCCAGCTGATTCCAGCTTTGGAAATAAATGAGTTCAAGGCCACAGGAACAGTCATATTTTCATCGGACATGAGCAACATGACTGCTAAAAAGAGTTCATTCCAAATGTTGATAAAAGCAAAACAGAAAATTGCTGCCATTCCCGGCTTGGTAATGGGCAAGACCACTCTGAACAACGACTGGAACAGGCTGCATCCATCGATTCTGGCAGCCTCCTCCAAACTGACAGGGATACGGTCAAAAAACCCCTTGCTCATGATCGTGCAAAATGCAATGACGGTGGAGACGTAGACCACCATCAAGGCAGCTTTGCTGTCGACGAACCCAAGCCTGGAAAAAATGGTGAATAAAGGTACCATGAGGATAAAGGTAGGGATGGTCTGTGTGAAATAAAGTGCGAGCTGCAAAAAGCCTTTCATCTTTTTTCGCTTGATACGCGAAAGGGCAAATCCACTGAGAACGGAGATCATCATGGCAAACAAAGAAGCAATCAAGGAGATGACCAAGGAATTCCTAAAGTATAGGGAGAAGCTGGAAAAGGAAAAAAGCTTTGCATAGCTTGCAAAGGTAATTGGTGAAGGAATATACCTCAATGGCATGGTATATATCTCCTTGGGTCCCTTCAGACTTGTCACCATGATCCAATAGAGAGGGAGTATGGCACCAAAGAGGTAGAGGGCCAATAGGAAAAAGCGTCCAAAAGAGAAGCTGCGAGTTTTTTTCATAGGTTTTCCCCTCCGTCCTTTTCTGTAAGTCTCAAATAAATAATTGCATAGACAAACAAGAGCACCATGATAATGAGTCCAAAAGCAGAGCCCTGGCCATAGTCATACTCCTTGAACACCTTGTTGATCATCTGGGTAGCGAGGATATTCGTTTTGTTTACCGGACCGCCGTTGGTCATTGCGTAGATGATATCCGGAAAGTTTACGATCCACATGGTCCTAAGCAGGATACTGCTTACGATGGTAGGTTTCACATAAGGAACCGTTACCGAGACAAACTTACGGATGCTTCCTGCTCCATCGATGGTTGCAGCTTCATAGAGTTCATTGGGGACGGACTGCAAAGCAGCAAGCAGCATAATACCAAAAAAAGGTACCCCGTACCAGATATTGGGTATGATGACAGAAATCATAGCCAAATTGGGATTCGAAAGAAAGCCAATGGGGGCATTGAGTATGCCAACACGCATCAACAGGTCGTTAATTAGACCAAACTGGCCGTTAAACAGCCACGACCAAGTCAGTCCTATCGCAAAGCCACTGAGTGCCCACCCATAGAAGACAAAAGCTGTAAAGATACCTCTGCCAAAGAAAGGTTTTCTTAGAAGAAGGGCAAGACCAAAGCCCAAGACAAACTGAAAGAAGAGCGAACCGAAAAGCCATACAGCAGTATTCCAAAGGATCTGGAAAAAATTGATGTTCTTGTCCGTAATGACCGAGACAAAGTTTTGAAAACCAATAAAACGCAAGTCATTCATATCGAACAAGTTATAATTCTGGAAGGCCATAATCCCTCCCCGAATCACCGGAACATAGATGAATGCGGTCAAGAGCAGGAGTGCTGGTGCCAGCATCCAACGATAATATTTCTGTTCCATGGGTACCACCTATACTACTATGTAAAGAGTTCCGGGACTGCACGGAAATCCCGGAACAAATCAACATTAATACGTTATTTCCAATACTCTTCCCACTGTGCGATGGTTGCATCAACAGTAGTAGAACCAAGCAAGAGAGCTTGCATTGACTGCTCCTGTACCTGTGACCAGGCAGGATACTTGGGGCTATCCAAAGGGTACTTCACAAATACGTAGGTATCAGGAGATGCCATTTCAGTCTCCCAGGACTTGTAGACGCCACTGGAGAAGTACGGGTCATTGGCATAGGTTGAGGTATGCACTGGAAGAGGTCCGTATGTACGACAGAAGTCGGCATTGTTCTCTGCATTCACCATAAAGGAGATGAAGTCCCAGGCGGCATCCTTGTTCTTGCTGGATGTCGGAATGCCAAGACCGGCGAAGCCATAATCAAGATAGGTCTTGCCACTCTTGCCCAGAGGCATGGGGATGACGGTGTACTGGGAAGGATCAAGGGCATCAGCGACCATTCCTACAGTATCGGGATCCTGTACCAGGAAAGGAGTGGTTCCACTGATAAAAGCGTTTACTTGTTCATTGAAACCCCAGTTGATGCCATCGGAAGGAACAGCCTTTTTGTAAAGATTAACATAGTCGGCAACGGCTTTGCGTCCAGCAGGGGTAGCGAATGAGAACTTGCCATCTTCTGTTTTGTAGATGTTATCCTTGGAGATGTTGGCTACATCACTGAGGATAAGGATATCAGAAATCTTAAATGCATTTCCTTTTCCCCTGAAACCAAATCCATACTGGTTGGGAGCCTTGTTGGTGATGGCAATAGACATCTCGTACAGCTCTTCAGTAGTCTTTGGCATGGTGGTGAATCCATATTTTTCAAGGACATCTGTTCGTACGAACAAGCCTTTCACAAAGAAGAACTGTGGAAGCAGATAGGCAGTGTCATTGACTGTCTTGGCTGCTGCCATGGTGAGGGGGAGCAGGTCATCACCCTGGTCCCAAGCGGCAAGATAAGAGGTGAGGTCCACAAGCTTGTTGTTGTTCACAAACTGTTTGACCGTATGGTCACGGACCTCAATGATGTCCAGCTCTTGGTTACTGTTCAGCATGAGTGTCAGTTTGTTGTCAGACTGCTCATACGGAGGAGAGATCAGATTGATCTTCACCGTAGGATTCAGTGCCTCATACTTTGCAATCATTTCTTGGATTTGAGCGGTCCTGGAAGGACTGGTCATCGTTTCAAAAAAAGTGAGTGTCAAAGGTGCTTTGTCCCCTGTTTCCTTTGTTCCCGCAGCAAAGGTTGAACTGAATACCAAAGAGACCAACAGCAAAACAAAGAGTGTCTTTTTCAAGTGCTTCATATTCCATACTCCTTAAGAAATTCGGTAATACCAAATATACATCTGGTATTACCAATTCTACCACTTCTTTTCCAGTTGTCAACTCTTCTCTTAATATCCCTACAATTTTTTACAA
>CAZPOJ010000030.1:0-23756 GCA_964588005.1 uncultured Sphaerochaeta sp. | reverse complement strand
AGCCCTGTCGATAGATGTGGCTCGTTCCATAGAATCCATGGTATAATAATATCAATACACCCAAAGGCAGAAATCTTCTATGAATCATCACCAGTCATCTAAACCCACAGCACAGGAGTCCGTACAAGGATGACTGTCGCCTACCTGTTTTTGTTGCACCTTGCAGGAGGAGTCGGGGGCATGTTGGCCAAGCGCTTGCGCATTCCTGCAGGAGCCCTCATAGGCTCGCTCCTTGCCTCCATGCTCTTGTATGCCTTCTACCCGGGGATGCCCACCTACCCCACGGATTTGCGCATTGCCGTCCAGATACTCTCCGGATTAGTCATAGGGTCTCGCTTTACCCAAGACGATATTAGGACCCTCAAGACGATGGTGTTGCCTGTTATCATCCTTGTTGTCATGCTGCTCTCCATCAATTTGGGATTTGCCGTCCTGATGAGTGCATGCACATCCCTCTCTTTCATGACCTCTTTCTTCGCCTGTGCTCCCGGAGGGGTATCAGACCTCGCCCTGGTGGCAGCAGATTTTGGGGCAGTGATGGAGCACGTGGCTTTATTGCAGCTCTTCCGCCTGATATCGGTCATCATTATCTTCCCTCCCCTGATACGAAAGATGCTGCCACCCTCTGCTCCCATGATCGAACCTCCTCAAAAGAGTGCAGAACAGCACAAGCCCAGAAGCAGAAACTCCCTGAACACCCTGATCTCCTTAGCCACAGCCTTTGCAGGCGGAATTGCCGCCTCGATGCTGGGCATCCCTGCAGGAGCTCTCTTAGGTTCGATATGTGCCATAGTGTTGCTTAACCTAGCCACGGACAGCGTCCGCTACCCTTCGCCCCTCAAGGCGATGGTGCAGATTTTTGCCGGGTGTTATATCGGCAGCAAGGTAACGTTGCAGACGGTGTTGCATTCAGATGTGTTGATACTTCCAGCCTTGATTTTGCTGCTGGGCCTCTTTGTCATGGCCTTCCTCACAGCGTTTGTACTCTACAAGGTCTGCCACCTCAGTTGGGCGACGGCCATCTTCTCTGCTACGCCCGGAGGCATAACAGAGATGGCCCTCATCAGTGATGAGCTGGGCCTGGACACCCCCAAGATAGTGCTGATGCATACCTTCAGGATCTTAGCAGTCCTGGGAGTGTTGCCCCTTATTGCAGGAGTGTGGGCCTAGGCGGGATTATACAGGTTGGATGTGGGGAACTTGGGATCGCTGGTAACATTGAGCTCCAGTTTCCTGAGGCCCGAAGAGTCCCCTGAGGAAGGTATGTGGGTCATGTGCACCTCGCAGCCGTGCAAGAGGGGCAACTCTGCAGCTGCCTTTTTAGCATCGCTGCTGATGGCGCAACTCATAGCCAGGCAGATAAGCACCTCATCGAGGTTCAGGCTCACCCCCCTGCCCTTGAGCACATCGCGTTTCATCTCGGTCACCGACTGCATGATGGCAGGAGAGATAAGGTCAACTTCATGGTCGATGCCTGCCATCACCTTCACCGCATTGAGGATCAAGGCAGATGAGGCGTGCATCAAAGGGGAGTTGCACCCGGTGACAATCCTTCCGTCAGGAAGCAGTATTGCAGCAGCACAGACTATGCCGTTGAGCCCCTTGTTACGTGTAATGCCCACTCTCAGGGCCTCTGCTGCTGCAGGAACAACCTCACGATCTTCGAAGGTGAGCTTTGCACTGGCCATGATGGACCGACTGCGCTCGACAGTCGCCTTGGTCCCAATACCCTGCACATACTCACACGCAGCACGATAGTAGCGCCTGATGATCTCCTGCTGGCCTGCCCTGCGAACAACCTCATCATCGATGATACCAAAGCCACAGCGGTTGACTCCCATGTCGGTGGGACTCCTATAGACGCACTCTTCACCGGTAATCTTTTGAAAAATACGCTTGAGCAGGGGGTATGCCTCAAGGTCACGTGAGTAGTTTACCGTGATCTGGTTGTACGCACTGGCGTGAAAATGGTCAATGAGGTTCTTGTCTCCAATGTCGGCAGTGGCACTCTCGTACGCTATATTGACCGGATGGTCGATGGGCAGGTTCCAAATGGGAAAGGTCTCGAACTTTGAATAGCCGCTTTTCCTGCCTGCCTTGTGGTCATGGTATATCTGCGAAAGGCAGGTGCCGAGCTTACCCGATCCAGGACCGGGGGCAGTGACAATGACAACCGGCCTCTCTGTAGGTATGTAGGGATTTGCCCCATAGCCCTCATCGCTTGCGATCAGGTCTACATTGTTGGGGTAGCCCCGGGTCGCCCGGTGGGTATAGACAGAGATCCCCCGCTGTTGCAGGAGGTTCTTGAACTGTATGGCACCGGGTTCTTCATCAAAGCGGGTGATGACCACCCGCGTAACCTCCAGGCCCCATTTGGCAAAGTCATCGATCATCTTAAAGACGTCGGTATCATACGTGATGCCAAAGTCGCTGCGCATCTTGCGCCGTTCGATATCCCCGGCATGGATACAGATGATGACATCAATTTGATCCTTCAGGGACTGGAAGACACGCATCTTCACATTGGGATCAAACCCTGGCAGTACGCGAGAAGCGTGGTAGTCGAACAACAACTTGCCGCCACACTCAAGGTAGAGTTTGCCGTCGTTCTGCGCCACCCGCTCCAGGATATAATGCCTCTGCTCTTTCAAATACTTCTCGTTGTCAAAGCCAATGGTACCCAAACCAGGTCTCCTTAATAATATATCTGCTTACCTATCTTCTTTGCCGTCTCGGCATCAAAGATCTTGGCTATGATTGCCAGGGAGAAATCTATGGCAGCTCCTGCCGCTTGTGCTGTGATGATGTTCCCATCTGTCACGACCTTCTCATCCTGAAAGACAAGACCCTCGAACTCGGTGCCGGGAAAGCCTGTAACTCGCTTTCCTTCGAGAAGACCGGTCTTTCCAAGCACCACTGCAGGTGCTGCACAAATAGCTGCAACCACGCCCTTGTGGCTTGTCTTTATGGCAAGCTCCAGGACAGGAAACGAAGAGGCTAGGTTAAGCGAACCTTCACCGCCCCCAGGCAGGATTAGGGCGTCATACTCCTCGGTGCAATCACTGAAAAGCTTGTCGCAAACCACAGGTATGCCGTGGGCACCATGGATGGTCAGAGATCCCAACCCCGCAACGGTAACCTTTGCGCCACTACGACGGATCAAATCGATCGGGGTAATCGCCTCAATCTCTTCAAACCCTTCTGCCAATACAACCAATACTGATGGAACCATACGGACCTCCTATAAGGGAAGGGCATTGCCTTCCTCAAGTCGAGCCTTGCGAAGTAGTTCACAAGCATGTACCAAGATTCGTTCGGTCTCATCCCACCCGATGCATGCATCGGTGACCGAGACACCATATTTTAGTTTGGACAGGTCGCTGGGAATCTTCTGCGACCCGCTAAAGAGGTTGCTCTCCAGCATGAAGCCCCGGATAGCGGTCTCTCCCCAGCTCACCTGGTCCACGATCGAGCGCAGCACCCTCTTCTGACGGTCTACGTGTTTGCGTGAGTTGGCATGACTACAATCGATGATTATCGCTGGATTCAGCCCATTCTCTGTCATCATGGTGCGTGCAGACTCCACATCATCCTCATAGTAGTTGGGACTCTGGTCTCCTCCACGCAAGATGAGGTGACAGCAGTCGTTGCCCGTGGTTCTGAAGATGGTGCTAGCCCCAAGATAGTCCATACCGATAAAGGAGGCCGGGCTGTATGCGCACTTTATGGCGTTGATCGCATTGAGCAGATCACCGCTGGTGCTGTTCTTGAACCCCACTGCAACACTGAGGCCGCTGGCAAGGTTTCGGTGGATCTGACTCTCTGTCGTCCTCGCCCCAATGGAGGACCAGCTCATCAAGGCGTCTATGTACTGGGGGATAATGGGATCGAGGACCTCACACCCTACAGGCATGCCCAGCGAGACTATCTCAAGCAGCAAGGAGCGAGCCTGGGCAATACCCTCCTCGATCTGGTAGGAGCCGTCCATCCTCGGATCGAGGATCAGGCCTTTCCACCCCAGGACAGTGCGAGGCTTCTCAAAGTATGCACGCATGACGATGAACATCTCGCCTTCTACTTCCTTGGCAAGTGCCTTGAGCTTTCCTGCATACTCTACAGCAGCCTTGCGGTCGTGCAGAGAGCAGGGACCTACGATTGCAAGCAATCGGTGGTCCCTTCCTTGTATGATATCGTTGACTGTCTGTCGGCTCTGAGCGATAAACGATGCTGTCGCCTCGTCAACCGGGAACCTTCTTGCAAGCTCACTAGGAGTTGCAAGCGATTCCGTCTTCTTAATTCGTATGTCTACATTAGCCATTCATTACCCTTTGCTTGAGGTATACCATACCTGAGCCGAGAGGCTCAACCCTATTTTTTCTCTTTGGAGCCTTCGTTGCTGGGGATTCTCGAGTAGAGGAATCGTTTGATCTTCTGAGTCGGAGTCCTCTGGAAGGGCTCCTCATGCAACTCGGCGGTGCTGATGCGACTGAATGCACTGAGCTCCTTGTTCACATCCTCACGAATCTTGGCAACGTACTTCAAAGCTTCTACTTTGGCATCATTGACGTTCAATGCCATCTTCGTGGCAAAGGAGTCGATATCAATCTTGATCAGGGCTATCAGGCCCCCATCCTCCGGGACAACCAGGGACTCTGAGACAAAGCTCAGGTTGTTGATGACCGCCTCGATGTGCTCAGGATAGATATTCTCTCCGCCTGCGCCCAGGATCATGGTCTTTGTCCGTCCCTTGATGGCCAAGCGTCCTTTCTTATCAAAGAAGCCCAGGTCTCCGGTGCGGAAGTACCCGTCTTCGGTGAAGACCTCCTCGTTGAGCTTGGGGTTTTCGTAGTACCCTTGCATGACGTTCGGTCCCTTGACGAGAATCTCTCCTACCCCGGTCTGTGGGTCCTTCTTGTCAAGGATTACCTCCACGTGCTCAACCAAGGGCCCTATCATACCCACATAGTGCTTCGTAGGCAGTCCGCCTGCAATGAGGGGGGAGGTCTCGGTAAGGCCGTACCCGATGGCATAAGGGAATTTGGCATCAGCGAGGAACTGCTCGACTTCCTGGTCAAGGGGGGCTCCTCCGATACCAAAGAACTTCAGCTTGCCGCCAAAGGTAACCTTGAGCTTGCGCCCGATGATTCTGGAGATCAACCTTCTGGTCGGGCCGAACTTCAGCCATGGCTTGAGTTTTTCATTGTCACGCATCACCGGAAGCACCGAGCTGCGATAAATCTTCTCCATCAGGAGGGGAACACTCATCAGGAGCTTGGGTCTCACCTCCTTGAGGGCTGGAAGCAGGATACTTGGAGCCGGTGCCTTGCCCAAATACGTTATCTCGGTGCCGCACATCAGTTCCAGGATCTGGCCTGTGGTGAACTCATAGACGTGGGCGATGGGCAGGATAGAAAGGACATGGTCCCCAGGTTTTAAGTCTACGTAGACATCTGTGGAGACGTCGGCGTTCCAAACCAGGTTCTTGTGGGTAAGCATGACCCCCTTGCTGCTGCCGGTTGTTCCGCTGGTATAGATAAGTGAGGCAAGGTCGTCTTCGCTGGCCTTGCTTGTAGCCCTGAGTTCGTGCGCTTTCTTATCCAGCTTTCTTCTGGTTATGTCCCGTCCGGGAGCGGAGGCAAACTGCTGCCTGTCCTTGAGACTGCCGCTGATGGGATCAGGGATATGGAACAAGTCCTCCATCCTTACCAGGAAGGAGGGATCCTTCTCAACAAAGGGGATTACTTTTTCAAAGTTCTTGGTATTGACTACAATACCCTTGGCCCCACAGTGCTCCAGGATGGAACAAGCCTCTTTTGAAGAGAAGTCAGGCAGGACAGGAACCGCAACACACCCAATGGAGGTGATGCCAAAATAGGCAACAATCCAAGTGGGACAACTCTCCCCAAGGAGGGCTATCTTATCCCCATGGACAAATCCAGCCTCGAGCAAGGTGACAGCGATACTGTCCTTCATGCTCTTCATCTGGGCGTACGTGATGAGACTCTCATCATCGTCATAGATGCGAAGGGCAACACGTTTTCCATTTCTGGAAGCAGTGCAGTCCACCACTGCGTTCATCGTATACTCGTTGACCGTCTTCATAGTAAGACCATCGGATCTCTTCAGCTTGCTAATACGCTTCAATGACCAGATATCTTCTTTTTTCTTACTCTTTTTGCTCTTCTTCATCATGACTTCTCCATATTCCCCCCGTAGCACCGGCCTTTTTCACAGACTGTGAAGGGGGTCTTTATCTGCCCCCGGGCCATGTCATACAGGAGGGAGGGCTCGTTATTCGTACCAGAGAGATGGATAAAATATACATGCTCTCCACTAAATCTACTTTCGCGCAAGAAGTTTATGGCCTGGTCATTGGAAAGATGACCGTACAAGCCAGAGATCCTCTGTTTCAGATAGTAGGGGTAGGGCCCCTCATGAAGCATCTGCTCATCATAGTTGGCTTCCAAAAAGAGGATCTTGCTCTTTTGGGCCAGATGCAAATGCTCCTCGGTGTAGCACCCTGTGTCGGTGAGAATCATCAGGGTCGTATCGCCGTGGGTGACGTGCCAGCCCACCGAGCCTCCACTATCATGGCTTGTCTCAAAGCAGCTGAGGGTAAACTCCCCTACAGAAAACTCCTCAAGTGGCTCCACGAGTGCAAGACACTCGGCGGGGATGCCAAGCTTGGCGAAGACAACAGGCTCCTTTTCCACCATCGCACTATGGAGATAGACAGGAACTTTCATCTTTCTTGCAATGACCCCTACCCCCTTGGCATGGTCGGGATGAAGGTGAGTGATGCAGAGCCCGGCAACAGAGGAGAGTTCAAGCCCAATGGCTGAAAGTCGCCGCCCCAGTTCAACGCCACTATAGCCCTGGTCGATGAGGACCGAGGTCGTACCGTCGGAGAAGACGTAGCTGTTTCCACTGGAGCCACTGCCCAGCACTGCGTACTTGATCATCTACAGGCTCCCCCACTCTACAAGTTTCTCAAGGTCGAATCCTGCATGGGCCTTGCCCCTGATACGCAGGACCGGAGTCTTCAAAAGTTCGGGATGCTCGCGAAGTTCCTCGGGGATGGAGAACTCGCGATAGCGATAGCCCTCCTTGGTATAATACGCACAAGAGGTGTCCAAAAGATCCTCATCAGGGATTGATTGAAAAAGGGAGGTCCACTCACCCTCGGAGAGCGATCTCTCGGCAAGGTTGACAAATTGAAAAGGTATCGAGCGCTCCTTGCATGAGCGCAAGGCTTTGGCCGTCTCTTTACATTTCTTAGTTCCGATGATCTGAAGCATAAAAAACCCCTATGTCTGTTCTACACACAAAGTGTATCTGACACAGGGGAAATAAGCAAGATTTCTGACACTACTCAGACTAACTGTCGAATAAAATATTCTGCTAGTAAACCTTAACTATAGGACTTAACTGGCGAACAGCTGTTCTATCTCCTGTTTATAGAGCTTGTTGATCTCAAAGCGCTTGAGTTCTTGCTTTGCACTCAGTTCCACTCCGATCTCAAAAGACTTGGAGATAAGGACAATCCTGCTGATATGCTCATAGTTCTTAAACCCATGCTTCACACTGATAATCTCATTGATGGAGTTCTCCACCAGGGTCCTGACTTCCGGCATACTGGTAAGTTTATTGGCCAGGTAAGGAATCTGCTCCCGCTGTAGATACTCTTCTACGTTCTTCTGGTTCAACACTACCAGGGCACCAAGATACTTCTTGTCCTGACCCAGGACCACAGCACTCTCTACAAACTCACTTTCGCAGATCTTTGCCTCAATGGGAACAGGTTCCAGGTTCTCTCCACCGGAGAGAACGATGGTATCCTTTGCCCGCCCGGCCAGGGCAAACTCACCATTATGGGTCCAGATGCCCAGGTCTCCGGTATTCAGCCAGCCCTCTGGAGAGAGTACTGCCTTTGTCAGCTCGGGTCTCTTGTAGTACCCCTTCATCACCTGAGGCCCGCGGACCATAACCACACCCTTCTTTCCAGGAGGCACATCCCTGCCCCCCTCATCCACAATCTTCACTTCGGTACCAACAAGGGGAGAGACGGTACGCTTGATGCTGTTATTCAGATTCCTTACTGCAATGACAGGGGCACTTTCGGTAAGACCGTAGCCATCAAGCAGCTTGATGCCGATGGAGGAAAAGAAAAAGTCCACACTTTCGCTCAAAGAACCCCCTCCGCTTACCCCTGCGATAAAGTTCTTGCCCAGCTTCTGCTTCACCTTGCCGTAGACAAGGTGGTCCCCCACCTTGTAAAGGGGGAAAAGCAGCAGTGTCGGCAAGAAGGACCTCATTACATCAAGGATGCGGCTGCGCTTCTTGAAGGTGGCGACTTCACCGACAAGGAGGTCACGGTTGTGGTTGTAGTGCTTGGCCACCAAGACAAAGAACTTGAACAGCGATCTTGCAACCGGGCTCTTTGCCTTCGTACTGTTAAACACCCCGCTCTTCACCGCTTCCCAGATTCTGGGAACCGAGCCCATCCAGTGAGGATTCACCAGCGACAGGTCAGCGATGAGGATCGACCCAAGGGGCTTGGAGTAGGCAATGGTGGAAGCTTGGCTGATAATGAAATACTGTAGGATTCTTTCAAAAGAGTGCCATACCGGCAAGACACTGAGCCATCTCTGGCCAGGACCCACAACAGGAATGACGCGGGGTAGTGCATCAAGCTGATAGGCGAAATTCGTATGGCTGAGCATGACGCCTTTGGGCTCACCTGTTGTCCCGCTGGTAAAGATGATGGTGGCAGTATCATCTGCCTCTCCTTTCATGCGCTCCTGTTCTATCTTCTGAGCTATGGAGGCATCGTTGAGGAGAACTCTTCCCTCGGTGAGAAGATCATCTATGAGAAGGACCTCAACACCATCGACAACAGTGGTGTTCTCAAGACTTTCAGAGGTGAATGCCTTGTCCATGACTATAAGCTGCTTGAGGGCAGGAAGCTTCTCCTTGAGGTTGAGCACCTTGCGAAGCTGCACAGCATTCTCCACAAAGCAGAAGGAAGCTTCGGTGATTCCCAGGATAAAGCTGATCTCGTAAGGCATGGCATCACGACCACGAGGCACATCCGCTGCCCCTAAGGTCAGGATTGCCAGGTCACTGAGCAGCCATTCGCTGCGGTTGTCGCTGATAAGCCCTACGTTGTCCCCTCGTTTCATGCCGTGCTTGGAGAGGGAAGCAGCCAAGGCGTTGATGTCACTATAAAGCTGGGAGTAAGTGACGCTTTGAAACACCCCACTTTGGTCCTTGCTCATCTGGACTGCATAGCCGGGATAGGCTTTGACGATGTTTGAAAATATCTGCGGGATGGTTTTATACATATGGGTCCTCCAGTATCACTACTTCTTTTATTTATAACACTTTTTCATATTTTGTCAATCTGTCAGAATAGACTTTGCTGGATATTTCTTCTCTTTCGTCCTACCTCTTTCTTCTTTTTATAAAAACCTCCTCGCACAAAGAGGAATCCTTTTCCTATTTTTTAGGATACGGAGAAGAAAAACCACCTTTGGCAAGAGCAATGCGGGTTTCTGCCATCTCAAGAGGGCAGAAACGCGCATTGTTGCCTATTCTTGACTAGAGAGAGGCAAAAAACCATAATGGTGGGATACTTTTCGAAGGAGCATTCCCCATGAACGAACGGATTTCCGCGTTGCTCAAGAGAGAGCCAAGCCCAGAGGTCGTCCAAGCTGAAGGTTGGGTACGTACCAAACGTGACAGCAAGACCGTATGTTTCCTTGAGGTGAACGACGGTTCCTGCCTCAAGGGCCTGCAAGTTGTCATCGACAAGGAACAGTTTGCCAATAACGCTTTGCTCGACTCACTGTCCACCGGCTCTTCAGTCATCTGCAAGGGCCCCATCGTTGAGAGTGCAGGCGGCTCACAGCGTGTAGAGATGGCCAGCCTGGACGTCACCCTTGTAGGCGACTGTCCCACTGACAGCTATCCCCTGCAGAAGAAGCGCCATACTATCGAATACCTGAGGGAGATCGCCCACCTAAGGCCCAGGACCAACATGTTCGGTGCTGTCACCCGGGTGAGGAATACCCTCTCCTTTGCAGTGCACCAGTACTTCCAAGAGAACGGGTTTGTCTATGTGAACACCCCGATCATCAGCAGTAGCGATGCCGAAGGGGCCGGACAGCAGTTCCTGGTCACCACCCTCGATCCCAAAAACCCCCCTTTGACCGAAGAGGGAAGTGTTGACTACTCCAAGGACTTCTTTGGCAAAAAATCCTTCCTTACGGTAAGCGGCCAGCTTGAAGGCGAAGCCTATGCGATGGCGATGAAGAACATCTATACCTTCGGGCCCACCTTCAGGGCGGAAAACTCCAACACCAAGCGCCACCTTTCAGAGTTCTGGATGGTGGAGCCTGAGATGGCCTTCTGCACCAATGAAGGGAACATGGAGATTGCCGAGTCCTTTTTGAAGTACCTGTTCAATGTAGTGCTCAACAAGTGTGAGGAAGATATGGCCTTCTTCTCCAAGTTTGTGGAGAAGGGCATGGAAGACACCCTCAGAAGCATTGTGGATGCGCCTTTTGTGCGCCTGCCCTACACCGACGCAGTCAAGGAGCTGGAAAAGCACGCTGCAAAGTTCTCCTTCCCCGTATCGTGGGGGAGCGACCTGCAAAGCGAGCACGAGAAGTTCCTCACCGAAGTTGTCTTCAAGAGCCCGGTCATCGTCACCGACTACCCCAAGGACATCAAGGCCTTCTACATGAAGCTCAACGACGACGGCAAGACAGTGCGCGGCATGGATGTGCTGGTTCCCCGCCTTGGTGAGATCATCGGAGGCTCCGAGCGTGAAGCGAACGTCGACACCCTCACTCGCCGCATGATTGAGATGAAGCTCGACCCCAAGGAGTACTGGTGGTACCTCGACCTCAGAAGGTTCGGTTCAGTCCCCCACGCAGGGTTCGGCCTCGGCTTTGAGAGGCTCGTGCAGTATGTGACCGGCATGGGCAACATACGCGACGTCATCCCGTTCCCCAGGGCTCCAAGGCTCTCGGACTTCTAGACTAGAAGGAATGTATATAGCATTACACAGTGATGGCGGCCAACAGGCTGCCATCACTGTTTGGTGAAGCATCCAAAACTCAAAGGCTTGGTTTGCATAGGCGGCATGCATTTGCTTCTTTGCAGCTAAGCGTACTACAGTGTTGAAATCATGGGGAGTATAATCTTCCTTGTCAAATACACACCAGAGCTCATCATAGGCCCTACCAAAAGCAAGTTCCTCTGCCTTCCTGACCTAGGAGACGGTATAATGCCCTACACCAGCAGTTTCTATATACGTGCAGACTGTATGGTCAAGCGTTTGAAATACGAGGGTTCAGTATTCTTACCCTCACAAACAAGCAGTATGAATGGAGAGGATCGTATTGAAGGGGGTTTTTGTATCCTATTTGAATTCCTCCTCATTTTTTTATCGTAGTTGGACGCAAGATAAGGTAATAATGGCTCTTTCCTAGGGCGCAAACTCCCTCAACAGGGCCCAAACCACCAATTGGCTGGTGGTGTGCATCCCTGTCTTGAGGAAGAGATTCTTCTTATGGGCGTAAACGGTGGACAACTTGATGCCCATCTTTGCTGCTATGGCCTTGTTCTCCTCCCCGCTGAGGATGAGGGCGATGACCTGCCTCTCGCGTAGGGTTAGAGAGCAGGGGGGATGCTCCTTGCACTGCTCGGGCTTGCCCCTGATCAGGGAGAGCACCTCTTCCTTAAGGGTATGCAGGTCTATGTCCTCCTCCACCACCTTGAGCGAGGGGCCACCCATCATCTTAAGGACGGGAAACTGGGTGACAGGGGAGAATACCAGCAAGGGCAGCTGCATGTAGGAGAAGGCTTCCCTCTTCAGGGTAAGCAGGGAGGAGAGATCCTCGGTCCTGCTCATCAAGAGGTGGGAGTCATGGGCTTTGCTTGCTGTCGAAGAAGGCAGGGCCTGGCAACTCAGCCAGGGCAACCTTTCCGTCTTGCCAAGAAGAAATGTTCGATCGTCTTCATTTTTATACAGGAGTATGGCTTTTTTTCGCATTACTGCAAAAGAAGCGGAGTTTGGGTTATTGCTTCACCGTCAGCTTGTGAAGCATCGTATTAAGCGCATCGGAGAAGGCCTTGGTCTCCTTGGGCCCCATGGGCTTGTGCTTCTCACTAAAGATTCCCATCTCACGAAACTCCTTCATGGCGTTGCGTATGGAGAGACGCTGGGCCATGTTCTCCTTGGTAAAGACACCGCCTCTGTCATCAATGGTGGGAATGTCCTTCTCCACCAGGCGTGCAGCTAGGGGGATGTCGTGCGTGACAGCAAGACAAGGGAGGGTGGCATGCTCGACTATCCAGTTGTCGGCACTGTCCATATCCGCCGCCACCACAACATTTTCGATCTTGCTGGTGATGGAACGCAGATCCTCTACCCCTTGTTTCTCAGCCTCTTTGCGCAGCTTGGCAGTATGCTGCTCATAAGCGGTCTGCACATCCTTCAGCGGCCGGTCGGCAACAAAGAAAGCTGCATAGTTATTCTTGATAATGCACCTGAGCAGGATGGCACGGAGGTTCTTAGGACATGAGTCGGCGTCGATATAGAGGGTAAACATACCCTACCCTACTGTAAAAGTGATGCTTTTGTCACCCATACTGCTGCTGATGGTAACCGTCGCCTCTCCCTTCTTTCCCACAGTACGTGCATAGACGACTGCAGTCCCTCCCTCACATACCCCCAAGGAAGGGGAAACAAGCCTGAGGGGGCCTTCCACCCTTACGCTAAAAGGCTCATGAGCGTAGGGCAGCGGCAGGGCCATCCCCTCCTTGTGCACAGAGACGTTGATGATCACCATCGAGTAGGTATCCCCCAAGGCAATCTCGGTTGTACGCGTAGCAACTTCCAGATAAGGTTTTTTGTGCTCCCCATAGGTTTCAAGACAGACCACCTCCTCACCTACAAGGCCCTCAAAGCGCCACAGGGAGGCTTCGCTGCCCCAGTTGCCCACATACTTGAGAAATAGGGCTACCGCATCCTGATACGAGAGGCGGTAGCGCACAAGGAACCAACTCATGCGCACCTTGTCCAGAAGCGTCAGAGCTCCCCCTTGGGACCCCACCTTGTTGAGCAGGACCCTCAGTCTTGTTCGGTCCCTCTTGGTAAGATAGGTCTCCTTCTCCAAGCGCTTTCCTATCAGATCGGTGAGCAGGACCGGGGGATGGGGAAGGTGGGGAAAGCATTTTCGGTCGGGATAGAAGGTGCCCACCTCCTCACCCTGAAAGTAGACACGCACCTTGTCGCAGTTGGTGGCGACAAGCAGGGTGGGGATGCTTGCCTTGGGAAAGTCTCCCCCGTTTGGCTCTGAGGAGAGGACCATCACAGGTGGACTCTCCTTCTGGCTCATATAGGCATAGGCTGCAAGCTTTGCAGCCCTGCCCTGGTCGCAGACCCCATGGTAGCACACCTGGTCACCGCTGCCGAAGTTGCTGTGGGTAATATAGTCGTTCATGCACCACCCGACTGCTCCACTGACCCCTTCGAAACCGAACATAGCATCGAGGGTACGATAGTGCCTCAGGGCATGCTCCTTGCGCTGTATGGGGTTGTCATAGCGCTTGGTGGGAAACATATGCCCGCAGAACTCGGTCACCAGGTAGGGCACATCCCCCTTATAGATGGTCTCCTTCTTTGCAAGCCCTGCATTGGTGCCATCGTGGGAAAAGTCGTTGTAGGTATAGACATCCTCAAGGAAGGAGCTCTTTGCAAAGTTGCGCACTCCCCCCGTCTGTCTTCCAGGATCGAGTGTACGTGCCAGGGCATTGGTCCTGGCATAAAGTTCATCATCATCAGCTGATTCATTTATCCGCACCCCCCAGAGGATGATGGAGGGGTGGTTGAAGTCACGCTCGATCATGCCCTGCACATTTTCTAGACAGAGGGTGCGCCACGCCTCTTTGTCCGAGAGGTGCTGCCACCCGGGGATTTCTTCAAAAACCAACAGTCCCAACTCATCGCAGGCATCTAGAAATGCGGGGTGTTGGGGGTAGTGGCTGGTTCGCACAAGATTGACCCCAAGCTCCTTGAGGCGAAGTGCATCCTCCCACTGACCATTGGGGGGCATCGCATAGCCTATATAAGGATAGCTCTGGTGCCGGTTCAACCCGATGAGCTTTAGCTTTTTTCCATTGAGGTAGAACCCATCGGAGGCAAAATGAGCACTGCGAGAACCGAAGCGCACACGCTTGCTCTCCCCATTGGACAAAACAAGTTCAAGGGTGTAGAGCTTGGGATTCTCAAGCGACCAGCTCTCTAGCGAGAGTGAGTCAAAAGAAAGGTCAAATGAGGTGGTTTGCAGCAGCCCTTCCTTGCGGCAGAGCTGTTGCCCTTCATCGAGGATACGCGCTGTAAAGGTGAGGCCATCAGAGCAGGATACCTTGCCGAAAAACCGGACGGAGGAGGATTGCTGGCTCTCAACAAAGAGGGAGAGAACCCTCTGCTCCTGGTGCATGAGCAGGTTCACCTCACGATAGATCCCGCCAAAGGTGAGGTAGTCGATACTTCCTCCAAAGGGGGGCACAAGTGCATCCTCCCGGCTGTCGACCACTACAGTCACAACCAGGGAGCTCTTTTTCCCCAAGGGAACCTCAAACGGAAGGTATCCTCCCTTATGGGTGTACAGCAGGACCCCTTCCCCATAGACCTCGGCCTGGGAGGCAACAGCCTCAAAGCGCAGGAAGGCAAGATACCCTTCGGGTAACTCGAATTGCAGATGCTTGCGATAGGTGGAGACAAAGCAGAAGGCCTGCTCGTCAAAGTAGTGTCGGGCAAGCATGGTATTGGTATGGGGAAGATCCACCTCAAGCCAAGACGAGTCGTCAAAGGATGGCTGACAATACTGCTGTTGGAACCCTTCTTGGTAGAACCATCGGTCGTTGAGGGTTATTCTCGTTTGCATACTCTCTCCTCTCCTCCCTTTGGGTATACCAGAAGGGAGGAGAGGTTGCAACAAAAAGTGGCGAGCCGGTGATAAAACTGATGATTCAAACCTGCTCTCCTTCCAATACATCCCAAACAGCTTGAAAAGAACTCCCTTTTTGTTCTATGGTTATCATGTTCAAAGAATTAGTACAGAAAGGAGCCATCATGAACATATCACCCCTTCAGCGTTTGCGCTATGACTACCAGCCTAAACTTCCTGCTATCCTCAAGGAGGATATCAAGACCATCGTACAAGTCGTAGGAGAAGCGACCTCCCCAGCGCAGGACAAGGAGGCCATCAAGGCCCTCTTCCCCCACACATGCGGCCTACCCTCGGTGCACTTTGCCAAGGGCGAGAACAAGACCATCACAGCCAGACGCAATGTCGGGGTAATCCTCAGTGGCGGCCAGGCCCCCGGCGGGCACAACGTCATCAGCGGACTCTTTGACGCCATGAAGGCAGCAAACCCTGAAAACGAACTCCTTGGCTTCAAGGGAGGCCCAAGCGGTATCCTTGAAGACTCCTACACCCTCATCACCGAAGAGTACCTCGCCCCCTTCCGCAACACCGGAGGCTTTGACATCATCGGCAGCGGCAGGACCAAGCTGGAAACAGAAGAACACTTTGAAATTTGTGCCAAAGTTTGTAAAAAGCATGAGATCGCAGCTCTGGTCATCATCGGCGGCGATGACTCCAACACCAATGCTGCAGTACTTGCCGAGTACTTCCTGGAGAAAGGGCATGACATCCAGGTCATAGGCTGTCCCAAGACCATTGACGGAGACCTGAAGAATGATTCTATCGAGATCTCCTTTGGATTCGATACCGCCACCAAGACCTACAGCGAGCTTGTAGGCAATATCGGTCGTGATGCCAACAGTGCCAAGAAGTACTGGCACTTCATCAAGCTCATGGGCCGCAGTGCCAGCCACATTGCCTTGGAGTGTGCCCTGGAGACCCAGCCCAATATCTGCCTCATCAGTGAAGAGGTCGAGGCGAACAAGCAGTCGCTGACCAGCATAGTAAACTACATAGCCAAGACCGTTGCTGCAAGAGCTGAGGACAACAACAACTTTGGCGTGGCACTTATCCCTGAAGGCCTTATCGAGTTCATCCCTGAGATCAAGTATCTCATTGAGGAGATCAACAACCTGCTTGCCAAGGACATCGTAGCCTTCTCAGCTTGCAATGAAAGCTCAGAGCGCATCTCGTTTGTCTCAGAAAGACTCTCCCAGGCAAGTTGCAATGTATTCTCCGTCCTGCCCAAGGATATCAAGAAGCAACTCTTGATGGACCGCGACCCCCACGGCAACGTGCAGGTTTCAAGAATTGAAACCGACAAGTTGCTCGCCTCCATGGTCGCCGCCCAGCTGAAGAAGATGAAGAGCGAAGGAACCTACAAAGGCACCTTCAGCACCATGACCCACTTCTTCGGCTATGAGGGCAGATGTGCATTCCCCACCAACTTTGATGCAGACTACTGCTACAGCCTCGGCTACAACGCATTCATGCTCATCGCTGGGGGTCTGACCGGATACATCTCATCGGTAACCAACCTCTCCCACCCTGCAACAGAGTGGCAGGCAGGGGGAATTCCCATCACCATGATGATGAACCTTGAGCAGCGCCACGGTTCGATGAAGCCTGTCATCAAGAAGGCTCTTGTTGAACTTGACGGGGCACCTTTCAAGTATTTTGCTTCTCAACGTGACACATGGGCAAGAGAGACCTGTTTTGTCTACCCGGGAGCAGTGCAGTACTTCGGACCTGCAGAGGTCTGCGACCAGACAACACGCACCCTTGCTCTCGAGCAAGGCTACACAGAGTAAATTCGTCAGTTGCAGAGATGAGGGCTATCGCACAAGCGGTAGCCCTCACTCTATCCGAGAGCCAAGATACATATGTTGGCTCTTGCTCTTTGCATCCGGCCCTGTTCTCTTCCAACTCTCTAGAGCTCCTCACACCAAAGCCAACAACAACACCCACCCTCACCCCTTTTCTGCAGGAGTGGTAGAAGATGGACAGGTATCAAGACCTTTGAGATTGTGTAGCAATACATTTTCGAACAGAACTGATATCTAAATGACTTATCTGCGTATCTAACCCTATAATCCATACTTTTAGTGTGATTTAAACACTAAAACACAATTATCACCTGTCACAACTCAAAACAGAACAAAAAATTTTAATTTGTTACAATAATTGTATTTATATAATTTGTTTAAAATTTTAGCTTTTATTCATATTTCTCAACTCCGCTGTATTGACATAAGAGGCAGTTAATCCTTAGTATAAAGGTGTACTAAAGGATAAAAGAATCCTCGTACGTTTCCAGGAGCATTGCTCCTAAAGGAGTTCACCTATGAAAAAGACGTTTATTACAATACTTCTGGTACTACTGTTTGCCGCCATACCCATGTTCGCAGTAACGGATACATTCAACGTAACTACAACAGTAGCTGATATCGGTTTTATCAAGATAACTGAAGCTGCCTCTACTGTCGCTACAGCAACTGCATTCAATGCCCTTGATGCCTATGGAGATCTTGCCATATCCTCCAGTGGGGCTCAGACCTTTACTGCGTATATGAGCACCCTCTCCAATAGCCGCTCAGGGTATACTGTGACTATGGGTGCAACCTCCATGGTCAGTACAGGCACCCCTGCTGATTCGTATATTGACTACACCGTCACGGTCAACTCAGTATCACTTACGACAACCGGTGCAACAGGAGTACCAGCAGTAAACATACTGACTATACCTTCTTTGGCAGGTATAGCAACTGAGACACACGCTATAGCCCTTTCAATCGACGCAACAACCTTTGATGCGGCAGTTTCCGGCTCCTACACTGGAACAGTAACGTTCACCTATGCAGCAACCTAAGAGAAAAGACAAAACTTTTTAGCGATTGTTTATCTTTACAACGGCCTCCGATTGGAGGCCGTTGTTTTGTCCGGTCAAAGAGAATACCGATACCGTGATAAGGTTCTTGCCTAGTATCTGTCCCTCATTACACCCCGCAGTACCTTGCCTTCAGTATTCCAATAGACCATGTTGTTGCGCAGCTCGTCCCCCAGACAGAAGTGCTTCACCCCCAAAGCCATGTAAGGCTTGGCTTCCTCAGCATGGTTTATCTCACACCTAGGCTGAACCCCCTTTTTCAAGGCAATCTCTATCATGCGCTTCT
This sequence comes from uncultured Sphaerochaeta sp., assembly GCA_964588005.1. GTDB lineage: Bacteria > Spirochaetota > Spirochaetia > Sphaerochaetales > Sphaerochaetaceae > Sphaerochaeta. Next base: position 5,581 of record CAZPOJ010000030.1, on the reverse strand, counting down.
CCACATCCCTTACGGCTGTCGTATGCTCAGCGAAGTTCCACCCGCTGTTCATGGCATAGTCAGAGGGGCCGAACTGTACCATGTCGACCCCTTCAATGGAGCATATCTCCTCCAATTCTTCAAAGGCCTGATGCTTTTCTATCATGATAGCCACCACAGTTTCACGCAACATCGCAGCGTAGTCCATCTGGTTCAGATTTGGTTCGAATCCAATGAAACGGCGCGTCGGCTTGCCAAAGCGCCCTTTGTCCTCCGGGGTATCTGCCCTGATGGCTCTTATCGATTGCCGCACCTCTTCTGCACTTTTGTGGTCAGTAAAGAGAATGCTCTGGAATCCAGCCCCCAAGGCCCTTTGGGCTATGGAAAACCGGTTTTGAAAATCTACCTTTATCATGGAAGATATCTTGTGCAGCTCTGCTGCCCTGACGAGATTCTCCAGGTCGGCATCAGTAAACGGGGCGTACTCCGCCACGAACTCAATATAGTCGAACTGCCCACTTGCTCCTACGGCCTCAACCATAAGCGGCCAGGTGCTGAGTATCCGTGTTCCCATCGAAGGTCTGTTCTCTTGCAATAGTGCCCTGAATAGATTTGTATGCATGCTATGTCACTCCTCTTCTCGAGTCTACCGCAACAAAAGTTGCCCGGCAACATGCATCTTCCAAAGCCACAGGCCTCCTGGTGTGATATACTCTCACCAGGAGGAACATGCATGCATAGTATAGATCTTAACGGGCAATGGGCCCTCTCTCCAAAAGACAGCAAGGCGATAGCGCCCTTTTGTACATATTTCCTGAAAAACCCTTCGGTGCCCTGCACCCTTCCTGGGGACATCCATTCGGCCCTTTTGTACCAGGAGCTCATCCCCGATCCCTACTGGGGAACCAATGAACTGAACATCCAGTGGGTCGGCCAACATGATTGGATCCTGAGCAAGACTTTCTTGGTGACCGAGGAACAGCTTTCCTCAGGGGTGGCGGTCATCACCTTCACCATGGCTGACACCATCATTGAGGCGAGGGTCAACGGCAAACATGCGGGATCACTGAACAACCAGTTTCGCAGGTTCCGCTTCGACCTTACCAACCTGTTGGAAGTAGGGGAGAATACCATAACCCTCACCTTTACCAGTGCGGAGAATGAGGCTATACGCGAGGCTGCAAAACTGCCCTACCCCATCCCCTACTCGGTCTACCCTGTCTCTGCAAAGCACCGCAACCTGATCCGCAAGACCCAGTGCCACAGCGGATGGGACTGGGGTCCTTGCATTATGAGTTTCGGGGTATATGAGCCGATCCTCTTGCAGTTCATCAATGAAGGCATCATTGAATCGGTGGTCACCGACACCAAGAAGGTAGAGGCAGAAAAATGGGAAGCTCGCGTCTCGGTAATCTTCAACTCCTCCAAGGAGCAGAAGCTTCCAAGCGCTGCTACACTTGGCAAGAGTCGCCAGCAGGGGGAAGTTGCACTCAAAAAAGGACTCAACAAGCTCACCTTCACCCTGCTGTGCAAGGATGTAGAGCTCTGGTGGCCCGCAGGCGAAGGCAAACAGGCCCTCTACACCCTTGATCTTACCATAGGCGAACAGACCACAAGCAAACGCATCGGCTTTCGGACCATTGAAGTCAAGACGGTGGAGGATGCAGATAAAAGCGGTTCGAGCATGACCTTCAGCGTCAATGGAAGGGATATCTTTGCCAAGGGAGCCAACTGGATCCCCGCCGATGCACTGTTCTCCCGCCTTACAGAGGACCGCTACGAACAACTCCTGGAGGCCTGCATTGATGCCAACATGAACATGCTGCGCGTCTGGGGTGGAGGACTCTATGAGATGGAGTGCTTTTACGACCTGTGTGATGAGAAGGGCCTGCTTCTCTGGCATGACTGCATGTTCAGCTGTTCCATGTACCCTTCAAATCCCGAATTCCTGGACAATGTGGAGTTTGAGCTTCGCTACCAGATACCCCGGTTGCGCGACCATGCAAGCATCGCCTTGTGGTGTGGAAACAATGAGGACCTTGGAGCCATAAGCTGGTATGAGGAGTCCAAGAACAACCCCTGGAGGTATGTCATCGACTATGACCGCCTCAACGAGGGGACCGTAGGAAGGGTCATCAAGGAGCTGGACCCCACCAGACAGTGGTGGCCATCAAGCCCTTCTGCAGGGCCCGGGGACTACTCGGACAACTGGCACAATGACAACAAGGGAGATATGCACTTCTGGTCGGTCTGGCATGAGGGAAAGCCCTTTGAGGAGTACTACTCCATCAGCCCCCGCTTTGTCAGTGAGTTCGGCTACCAGAGCTTTCCCTCCCTCTCCACTGTTGAAACCTATGCCCCCCCATCACAGCACAACCTCACCAGTGTTGTGATGGAGCACCATCAGAAGAATGTTCGGGGCAACTCCATCATCATTGAGAACTTCAGCCGTTACTTCCTCTTCCCCCAGGGCTTTGAGCAGATGCTCTACCTTTCGCAGGTCCAGCAGGCGATGGCGATGAAGACAGCCATCGAGTACTGGAGGACGCTGCGCCCCCACTGTATGGGAGCCCTCTACTGGCAGCTGAATGACAACTGGCCGGTGGCCTCTTGGTCGTCCATCGACTATACCGGCAAGTGGAAACTGCTGCACTACAGTGCAAAGCAGTTCTTCGCCCCCACCCTTCCCATCGCCTACAGCAAGGAGGAGGGAAAGGTTGAAGTCTTTGTTGTCCATGACAAGGTTGCCCCGCTCCCCGGGGCAAAGGTGTCGGTGAAGGTCTACCGCTTCAACGGCGAGAAGGTCTCCAAGCAGAAGTATGTAAAGGATGTTCCAGGGCAGAGCAGCACACAGATCTGCACCCTTGAACTTGCAAAGCTCTCGATAGACCCGAGTGCGATGTTCCTCTCCATCAAGCTGGAGACGGACAACCTATACATCGAGGATGTCCTGTTGCTCGACCGACCCAAGCGGTGCTCGCTGCTTGACCCCCGCATTACCTTGCAGGTGGAGAAGGCACAGGGAGGATTTTCCGTCACGGTAAGCAGCAAGGCACCCGCCTTCCAGGTCGCCTTGGATGCTGGGGCCTTGCAAGGTACCTTTAGTGACAACCTCTTCAGCGTAAGGCCCACTGCCCAGAAGATGGTCCTCTTCAAGACAAAAGAGGATATCACCCTTGAAGCCTTCAAGGAGAACCTCAAGGTCTTCGACCTCTATGGCAGCAGCAGATAACAGAAAGAAGGGAAATACATAGAGAGAGAAAGCAATATGCTACAATAGGGTTGTTGTAAAACAGCCCTATTGTAATCAAAACTAATTCCAACAGAAGCTGCCAGAGGCTCATTGCCCCTGGTAGCTTCTTTTTAGCTAGGTGCAAACAAGACCAACGCTGTTAATAAGAGCGTATGGGCCTCACCCTGAACGCAAGCGACCTGGTCCACTCTTCCCTATACCCATAGGAGTAGCCTCCACTATTATTCAGATGAGTATTCAGAGACCAAGCAACAGAGTGAGGAAGAACATACGAAGAAGAGAATGAAGAATCAGATGAGCTCCAATAGCGGGCCTCTTGGGAATACCCATATATTCGATTTTCCTCTTCTAGGAGTCTTTCTGGAAATATAAGGACATCAAATATCACCCCTAACTCATCGCGAGAAGGAAGGAACCAATCATCATATGTAACTCCACCATGCAAGACAGAGTAATCAGCACACTCCTTTGCAGCTACAAATCCATCATTGTTAGCATGATAATCAGTTGGATCTGTGTAGAAGCTAACACTCCCTTCATCAGTAAACAAGGAATCATGGTACATAACAATATTCGCTGTGTTCTGCTCACCGGTGCCTACCTCTAGATCCAATGCGGAAGGAAGGACATGCCAACCCTGGGCCCCCCATTGAAAAACTGGGTCATCACCACCAGAGTATGCACCAGCAGAGTCAGTAGACCCTGCAAACCAGCCATACGGAGCAGCTTCCAGATACGTCCAGCCATCAAGTGTGTGATTTGGATTTTCATAAAACACAGTTCCTCCTGCAGGACCGACAAAGGGGACGAACTCCCACCCTGCTTTCAGGATCAGATCTTCTTCGCCAAGGAATATATCTGTCGAACGTACAAGGGCTCCTGATGGATGCCTCCAACCAAGAAAGTCATGATGGTCCCTAACGATAGAAGGAAGGTCCCCATAAGGTTGATCAGAGGTCACAGCACGAGAAGGAAAAGAGGAAGGATTTCCACCCTGGGCATCAAAAGAAACTGTATAGGTATTCGGTTCCCACTTGGCATATACTTCATGTTCTCCTGAATTGGTGACTATGGTAGCAGGAGTAATAATCTTCTCAGAGCCGTAATCATCTTTCGCCCAATACACAAACGTATAGCCATATCTTGTTACTATGGGAAGCTCCCCATACGGTCCATTGTAGGCAACAGTCTTGCTTGTAGGATCAGAGGTAGTTCCTTTGTTCAGCTTGAAGGTAATTTTGACACCTATATAGGTGTTCCAGTGTGCATACAAAACCTGGTCGCCTGTAATCATGACGACAGTATCACCGGTAACCTTCTGACCGTATCCAAAGGGTTCGGTCCACCAGCCCCTAAAGACCTTATCCTGTTTTTCAACAGTGGGGAGAGTCCCATAGGTTTCTGAAAAAGTTACCTGCTTGGATTCCGAACTCAGGGCAGTCCCCCCTTGGGCATCGAAGGTGACCGTATAGGTCTTGGGTGTCCATTTGGCATAGAGGGTATGATCTGACTCTTCATCGACAATAGTTGCAGAAGTCACCACATCACCAGCGCCGCCAAGTTCGTCCCACCAACCGCCAAAGGTATAACCTGCCCTGGTTGTAGTGCCAAGGGTCCCATACTCAGAACCGATGGTTACCTCTTTCGTCGAAGGGCTGGCTTCGCTGCCTCCCTGGGCATTGAGGGTAAGTATAACGAGAGGGACAGGTGGAGTATTGTTACAACTGCCAAAGAAGAAGATCAGGACCAATAGACCGACTACACCATACAATACCTTGGAATGCTTCATGGGAACCCCTTGTTTCTTGAGTAGAAAAACCAGATACCAAGAGAGCAAAAACACCTAGCGAAGGGTAATTCCCTAGGTGCAAATGCTTTTAATACCTGAAGAAAGTGAAAGGATACAGAATTACAAAGAACCCCATGAACGGGGGACACAAGCAATTTCAATGCTTGCATACATCACACCAATGATTGTGTGATGACAAACACATATCTTTATGTATTGTAAAAGCACCATCTATACAAAGTCAATAAACTGTAAAGCAAATTCTAGTAACTACATACGAATTTAAAGCAGATATCTCTCGAAGAACAAGCAATTGTCACCAAGTAAACTGAGGACAGGTATGACAGACAAAAGCCCTGAGAGGAGAGTCTAGACTCTTCCCTTGCCTCCTTTTATGATGGACTCCTAGATTACAACAGAAAACCAATTATATACAATAAAACAAATAGATAATATCTTACACCTTCACTTATATTTTTAATAAATTCTCACAAAATACAAATATAGGACCCTCTGTATATTGAAATATCATATTCACGAACTTATACTTAACCCATGAA
>CAZPOJ010000029.1:0-23766 GCA_964588005.1 uncultured Sphaerochaeta sp. | reverse complement strand
ACGGTACAATATTTCCAAGATAACCCGATTCGGAAAGTAGCGATAGACCAACTAGAGTTTACACGCCCACAAGCAAGTGTGATATCATTAGGGAAGGGAACAGAGATTCTTCGACAGATGATAGAAAAACTGCTTATTGGTAACCAGAATCCTAAAAAGGTTATGGAAGAGACTAAAGCTGATCTTCTCAAGGAGTACAATGAATCATTCAAGTAACAATTCACATCGTTCAACCATGGTGGCCGCTTGCGCGGCCATCATTATAACTTTTTCACTCGCCCTGCTCACCGGGTGTGCATCAAAAGCCAAAGACGACCACTATTTGAGCAACGTAGCCCACCGTGGAGGTGCGGCCCTCGCTCCTGAGAATACCTTGGCAGCATTTGGTGTTGCTCTTGACCATGAGGTCGACCAAATTGAAATGGATATACACCTCAGCGGCGATGGCATCATGATGGTCATGCATGACCCTCTGCTCCTGCGTTTGACGGGAAAAAACGGAGCGGTCTCAGACTACACAGCAGAGGAGCTTGCCCAGTTTGATGTTGCCTCCACCTTCAAAAGTGGAAAACATTATTTTGGCTTTCAAAAGATGCCTACCTTGGAAGAGGTCATTGAGTTTGTCGAAGAGCGCGCACCCAAGCCAATGCACTATCAGATAGAGATTAAGGTAAAGAATGACGGATCAAGATACGAAGGCATTGAAGAGAAACTGGTTGAGCTTTTGCGCTCCTACTCTATTCTCGAACGAACAATAGTCATCTCGTTTGACTTCCCCACCTTGGCTCACTTAGCCAGCCTGGAACCTACCCTTCAGAGGGGAGCCTTGATAAGCAAGGCGTATCTTTCAAGCAAAGGCGTAACTGGACCTGAGGCTGTCGCAAAGGATATGGCTTCGTTGAACGTCGACTATGTAGGCATCAAGTATGACTACCTCTCCCAAACGCTGTATGACCAGTTCAGGTCCCAGGACCTTGGAGTGGGAGTTTGGACAGTTGATGATACCATCAACATGAGAAAGTTCACTACAATGGGAGTAGATTTCATCACTACCAATAGACCGGACCTCCTCAACCAGGTGCTCAACCGCAAGACAAAAGCTAACGGCAGCTCTGTCGATACTCCTTGGTATCTGTAATAGTGACTATCCTCACCTGACCATCCCTTGGGCCCAGGTGTTAGCATAGGGTGTTCCGAACACCCCTTCGTTGCTCTTTGTCCTACGAGGCAAGACCCTCTCCTGTACACTGTATGGAGAGGGTCTTGCTTTTAATAAGCATATACAGCTCGTGCAGTAATAAAGAGTATACGCTGAATGATACATCTATCGGCCAGCAGTGTAGAACACATACAACAGGTAAGCTTATGCTCTATCTACTGCCTGATCAGTGTTCCAAACAAGACTTCACCCTTTTGGTATGCATAATCTCTCAAGATATCAGGAAAAGAAAGGAGCACAGAGTCTCGTGCAAGCAATTCATACGCTTCAGGAAAGAGAACTGGTTGCTGGTTTGCATAGATGGTTTGCAAGATTACTCGCTGAGTCTTTCGCGTATCATTTTTTAAGGCAATAGAAAAATCCCAGTCTTGGATAGAGAGACTGGTCCAAAACTCTTCCTGCACATACGCTCCTATCTCTTCAAAGAGCACAGGGTCAAACCGAAAGCCAAAGCCGATGTCATCATCAGCATCTTCTTCTACAATGAGGGTTATCAAGTCCCTCTTCTCATCAACCCTTAAAATATCCCTATGAAGTACCGGCACCTTGATATCTGCGACAAGGTAAGTGGAAAAGTCTTTTTCTACCTGCCTGAAGTTTTGAGCTTCCCGGAACCACTCTTGCATTTTAGCGATCAATTGATCGAGGCTCTCTTCACCTGGAGACTCCATCTCAATGGTAGCTGTAGTGAAGAATACAGAGTCTGGACTCTCTCCTATCTCCAACAGGTCCCGTATGTATAGCTCTGAGGCAATACTGCCAGAACAGGCTACAACGAAAAGCCCCAATACAACGATAAAAACACTTTTGAAAATCTTCTTTCTCATGGCTCTCTCCTTTACATGTAAAAACACCCAATACGATATCTTACCATATAAACGTATATTTCTAAAGAAAATATCTTTATAAGCGGATGTTCATACTCTGTAGCAAAGCCGAACCTTGAGAACGCAAAGATCCCTTCTACGATGTATAAAAGGTTGTGAGTTTTGTTATAGGGAATGCAGATCTTCATTGCCTAGCTATAACAAAACGGCCTTCCGGCCGTTTGTAGTAGTTATAGATTATCCCCTCGCACTTCATGCAAGATCTTTCTCACTTCAGGATCGGTGAACTGCACATCTATCTCCTCAGAGGTCAGGCCAAGGAACTCATGGCAGTTATAGTGTATCCACTGCTCATCATCCGGACTGTTGAGGACATGTTTGCGACAGTAGTAGTCAGGCTGTATGGGAAGAGGCTCCTCCATCTTATAGAGAGGCACCTTGTAGTCATAGACAGCTATCTTAATATCTTCCCGTGGTATACCCTTTTGCATGATGATCTCTGTAAGGGCGTTGACTGTCTTTCCGGTATCAAAGATATCATCTACGATGAGAATCTTATCCCCACTTCTCAAATGCTCGGGGGAGTAGGTCCACCCATCGACCATGACGTTGGTCTGACTTCTGAGATAGCCGTACGAACGGGCAACTACTGCAGCATAGAAAACAGGTCGACCCTTTTCTCGAATCCGCACCATCTTGTAGTACTCACTGAACACATTTGCCATATAAGCTCCGCCCCGTAAGGAAGCATAGATGATATCGGGGATGAAATGATCCTCAACATACATCGAGTGGGCAAGCTTCAGGGCGCTGTCGCGAAGGGTATCTCCCGAAATAAACTCTTTAATCACCTTTTCACTCCTCATTAGGCTTCAACTGTAAGAATTTCAAGTCCATTCTTGGTTATGGCTATGGTATCTTCAAAGTGTGCAGAGGGCTTGCCGTCTGCTGTCACTACGGTCCAGCCATTCTCCAAGGTCCTTGTATTCTTTGTTCCAAGATTTATCATAGGTTCAATGGCAAGCACCATGCCCTCTCGAATACGGGGGTTTGGCATGTAGGAACTCACATAGTTTGGAATAGAAGGCTCCTCATGTACAGCAAGTCCTACCCCATGGCCACAAAAGTCACGTACCACCCCATATCCCTTGGAGTTGGCAAGCTTGTAGACTGCAGAGCTGATATCTTGTATACGTGCTCCCCTCTTGCCAGCTGCCTCAATACCCAGGACAAGACACTTTTGGGTAACCGTGCAGAGCTGCTCCCACTCCTTCTTGGTCTCCCCGATGATAAAGGTCCGCGCCATATCGGAGAAGTGTCCGTCGATGTTGATACCCAAGTCGATATCCACAAGATCTCCTTCAGCGATGAGGCGATCCTTACTGGGAATCCCGTGGATGACCTCCTCGTTGATGGAGATGCAAGCTGTAGCCGGAAATCCCTCATAATGGAGAAATGCCGGCTTTACCTTATGCTTCATCATAAAATCATAACAGAACTGGTCTATGGTATGGGTGGACATGCCCGGTTCCATAAAGGAAGGCAGGGAATTCATAAGGCGGGCGGTAAGGTGACAAGCCTCACGAATCTTCTCTATTTGGTCAGTAGTCTTCAGATGTATCATGCTCAATCTTTCCTTTTAGGGGAAACAGTTGCTTTTGCATAGTATCTAGCATTCCATTTATGAACTTATAGTTCACTTCAGTTGAAAAATCCTGAGAAAGCTTAACTGCTTCATCGATGATGATATGGGGGTGGATATCCCCATACAAGAGTGAGTACACACTAATCCTCAAGACATTGCGATCGACCATGTCGATCCGTTCCAATGGCCTGTTCAGCGAGAAACGGGAGATCAGCTCATCCACCTGTTCAAGGTTCTCAATAGTACCTTGGACCAGGTAGTGTGCATACAATTTCACATCTTCTTCAAGGTCGGCATACTCAGCTTCTGTAATACCGCTAAAAAGCTCAGGTATATGTTCCTTGGAGAGAATGCGGTTGAAATCAAGGGCGTAGAGCGTCTGGATCGCAAGCTCTCGTGCTTTATGTCGTGTTCTCATGGTTATCTTTTGTACAGGATATTTATGCTTGCGCTCTTGCGCAGATCCTCAACCAAAGAGTTGATGGCTGCATAGTATACTTCCTGCTGTTTTGCTCCTGTAAGCTGGCTTGTGATATAGTCACGGATGGTCGCGGTTGTATCAGGGTTGATCGGATCATCCAGGCCCAGGATCTTGGTCTCGTTATAGGCTAGGATCTTCAAGATATGCAAGCCGGTATTGGAGACTACCACATCACTGGTCGACCCGACATCCGTGGAGAATGCTACATCAAAGAAGGTTTCACCCAAGCCAAGGCGAGCTTGTTCATCATCCATAGTGAGCCACCCGATATCTCCTGCCTTATTCTTGCTCTGGGTGTCTTCAGAGTACAAAACCACTGCCTTCTCAAAGGTGAGGGTCCTGTTATTCAGTTGCTGTGCAACCCGGTCCAAGGTTTCTCGGTTCTTTTTGTTTGTAGCTTCATCTTCTGTGAAGGGGATGAAGATATGGCTGAGTTTGACAGTCTCGGGGCTGATGAACTGTGTCTTGTTCTTCCGATAGAACGCGGAAACCTCAGCATCCGTTACGGATACAGGTTTGTTGAGCTCGGAGGCCTTCTTCTTCCTTACATACTCATCGACCATCAACTGCTCGCCGATCATCTTCTTATAGGATGCTACAGAGCCAAAGTTGGAGTTGACCACTTGGGCAAAATCGCTATCGGTCAACCTCTGTCCGTAACTGGACTCAAGGGTAGCTTTCTGGGAGGCGTAAGCTTGATCGATCATGGAGTCGGTGATCTTGACCCCGTCACGGGCTGCACCCTGGCGGAAGAGCTCATTGTTGATCAAGAGGCCCAAGACCTGCAAGGGATCGACAGAAGAAGGGCTGGCTCCACTTTGGACAGCGCTCGCCTGGTAGCGAGCTACCTCCGCTTCAAGGTCAGCGACAAGGATTGGGGTCGTCTTGGTAAGACGAACAGTGGCTGCGGGAGCACCGATTGATGCTGCATAAAGAGAGATGCTCACTAGTAAAATAGTGGTAACCAAAACTAATGTTCGTTTCATGAAAAAACTCCTAGAGGTTGCTTGAGTATAAAATACCTACATTGAGGAAACAAGTACAGTGCTAAATGTGCAGACGTTTTCCAACTGCCCTGGCAAGATCGACTTTGGTGATGATCTCACTCTTTTTAAGGAAGAGCCCCTCGTGTTCCATGGTCCTCATCAGTGCTTGCAAGGTCTTCATGGAACGTACCCCACCCTTTGAGATAAAACCCATGCACCTGATGCCGGAGACAGTTCCTGCAGTCCTCAGAAACTGAGAGACAGTAGGAGAAATCTTGCCACCCCAGAATGTAGTGGCCTCTGTACCAAAGATAAGATAATCATAAAAGGATACTTTCTTTCCCATGTCTAGGTTCATATCAATAATATCAACCTGGTGGCCTTGGGAAGAAACACCCTCAGCCAAGCCTTTGGCAATCTCTTTGATCCGTCCACTATCTTTGGAGGCAGAAGCATACAATACACAAACTTTCATATGATTTCCTTATAACAGATACCGACCGCATAGCATGCGGCCGGCAGTCAAATAACAAATGGCATCAGTCGACCTAGTTGGTTGCAGCGGGAACTTCAACAAGATCGGCGGGAGCATCGCTGCTTTTCCACCACTCTGTGGTCTGCTGAATCTGTTCAGTCTTCACCGAGTCGAGCAGTTTGTCTTGAGATGGACTCTTGTTGACAAATGCTACGATAAGAGCAAGAACCATGAACAGTACAGCCAGCGTAGCAGTAGCTTTAGTAACGACACTGCCTGCATGAGATCCGAAGGCAGTATTACTACCACCACCGAAGATGCCGCCCAATCCTTCACTCTGTTCATCCTGTATAGCTACTAGGAAGACCAAAAGGAGACTGACGATCACGAATAGTACCAACAAAATAACGCTCAAAACACCCATTTCTCTACTCCGGTTATGTTACATATCAAAGGCGACAATTGGCAAGAACTGCTCAACGGAGAGCGAAGCACCACCAACGAGGGCACCATCGATATGTTCCTTGGACATCAAAGACTTAACATTAGAAGCCTTTACTGAACCACCATACTGTATTATAAGCTCTTCTGCAACACCCTTGGTGTAGAGTTTTGCTACAAGAGAACGAATAAAAGCATGGGCGCTATCTGCATCTTCAGGGGTAGCGGTCTTTCCTGTCCCAATGGCCCATACAGGCTCATAAGCTATGGTAATCCTTGCCATATCGGAAGCAGAAACTCCCTCAAGGCCAACGGTGACCTGACGGGTTAGCACCTCTTCAAGCTTGCCGGCTTCCCTCTCCTCGAGGGTCTCACCAACACAGAGGTCAACATCCATCTCCTCAGAGAGGGCAAGCAACACTTTTTTGTTGATCAGGGCATCGGTCTCACCGTAGATGGCTCTTCTTTCGCTGTGGCCGAGGATAACTGTATTTACTCCAAGGTCCTTGAGCATCGCTGCACTCACCTCACCGGTAAATGCTCCACCTTTGTTGTCGCTCATGTTCTGGGCGGCTACGATAATGGAGCTGCCTTTCACCGCTTCAAGCACAGCGGGGATGGTGACAAAAGGAGGGGCGATCATGACCTTGGTCTTGACCCCTTCCAATGCCTTTACAAGATCCTTGGCAAAAGCAGCGCCTTCGCTCGGGGTCATATTCATCTTCCAGTTTCCAGCAATATAGGGTTTTCTCATCTTATTTCTCCAAAGCCTTGATACCGGGAAGGACCTTACCTTCCAGGAACTCAAGGGATGCACCTCCACCGGTGCTCACGTGACTTATCTTATCTGCAAGGTCGAACTTGTTAATGGCAGCAACAGAGTCTCCCCCACCCACTACAGTGATACCCTTGCACTCGGCAAGAGCCTTGGCTACTGTGAGGGTTCCCTGGGCAAATGCCTCAAACTCAAAGACACCCATAGGACCGTTCCAGACAACGCTCTTGGCCCCGTCTACAGCGGCGACAACAAGCTTTACTGTCTTGGGGCCGATATCCATACCGATGAGCTCCCCGGGAATATCAACGCCATCTACAGCGACTACCTCGGTATCTTCCTTGAATGCAGCACCACAGAGGTGGTCGACAGGGAGGATGACCTCAACGCCCTTCTCTTTGGCCTTTGCAAGAAAGGATGATGCTGTCTCCTTGTACTCTTCTTCCACCAGGCTCTTACCAATGGTATAGCCTTGGACAGCGAGGAAGGTATAGGCCATTCCACCACCGATAACAATGGTATCACAGGTGTTGACCAGGCTTTCAAGAACCCCGATTTTACTGGAGACTTTTGAGCCGCCGATAATGGCGACAAAGGGCTTGTCCGGGTTTTCAAGAAGAGGTGCCATGAACTTGACCTCTTTCTCGATGAGGAATCCTGCATAGGAGGGCAGGAACTCTGCCACACCGGCAGTTGATGCATGGGCTCGGTGAGCTGTACCAAAGGCATCATTCACATAGACATCACCATACTGGGCAAGCTGTTTGGAAAAAGAAGGATCATTATTCTCCTCTTCTGCATAGAACCTGACGTTCTCAAGCAACAGGACTTCTCCTGCCTTGAGGGCCTTGGCCTCGCTGGCAACCTCTTCGCCCAGGACATCTGAGGCTAGGGCAACAGGACGACCCAGAAGTGCTGAAAACTCCTTGGCAATGGGTGCCATGGAAAACTCGGGGTTCTTCTTCCCCTTGGGGCGACCGAAGTGGCTCATCACCACCACACTACCGCCTCCATCCAAAATATATCTGATGGTAGGAAGGGCTGCCCTGATCCTGGTATTGTCCGTTACGGTACCGTCTTTCAGCGGTACGTTGAAATCAACACGAACAAGAGCCTTCTTACCTGTAAAATCATAATCCCTGATAGTTTGTAAAATCATACTACGCTCCTCTCTATCTCGTATAGAAGTGTTACATGACCCCTAGCAAAACCTCAGGCCTGCTTTGCAACAGGCCTGAAGGTAGAGTTGTAACTATTATTTCACCAGTTTCTTGGCAAGGTCGACAACACGGACGGAGTAACCCATCTCGTTATCATACCAGCTGAGAACCTTGATCATCTTCTCACCCATCTTCATGGTAAGAGCAGCATCAAAGATTGAAGAGTGTGTGTTTCCAATAATGTCATGGGAGACAATGGGATCTTCGGTATACTGGAGAATGCCAGCCATTGGACCCTCTGCAGCTGTCTTCATGGCCAAGTTGACCTCTTCCACAGTTGCATCCTTCTCAAGCATGACAACCAGGTCGACAATGGAACCTACAGGAATAGGAACGCGCATGGCCATACCGTTGAGCTTGCCCTTCAGAGCAGGAATAACGTCAGCTACAGCACGAGCGGCACCTGTGGTGGTGGGGATGATGGAGACTGCACCGGCTCTTGCACGGCGAAGGTCTGAGTGAGGCTGGTCCTGCATGACCTGGTCATTGGTGTATGCATGGATGGTGGTCATAAGACCGCGCTCGATACCAAAGCTGTCATTGAGGACCTTTGCGATGGGAGCGAGACAGTTGGTTGTGCAGGAAGCGTTTGAATAGGCTTCAAGGCTCAGGTCGAGCTGGTCGTCATTGACACCACAAACAATGGTCTGTTCAATCTTGTCCTTTGCAGGAACGGTGAGGATGACTTTCTTGGCACCGGCCTTGATGTGATCCTTGTAACCGCCCTTAGGGCCTTCTGCAACGGTGAAAACACCAGTTGACTCAACAGCAACATCTACGCCAAGTTCCTTCCAAGGAAGTTCGGCGGGATTTCTGAGTGCAAAAACAGGAATGGTCTTTCCGTCAACGATGATTGCATTTTCACCAACTTCAACAGTTTTGTCATACACCCCATAGTTGGAGTCATATTTCAAAAGGTGAGCCAGTGTCTTGGGACTGGTCAGGTCGTTGATACCGACTATCTCGATGTTCTTGTCTGCAAAAGCAACCTTAAAAACGTTGCGTCCAATTCTTCCAAATCCATTAATTGCAATTTTCATTGTGTTCCTCCGGGAATTTATATTCCGTATTTATATTAATATACTGTTTTACCCGACAAAGGGTCAACATATTCCTTATTATTTGACCACCAATTTCAATTGGTTGATCTTATGCCCATCAATGCTCTCAACAGTAAAGATCGCCTGCAAGTCTTCTACAGACTCTTTTTCTGCCGGAATCCTGCCAAAAAGCTCAAATACATAACCGCCGATAGTCTCAAAGTCTTCTTCGTCAATTTTCAGCCCGACTCTCTCATTGACATCGTCAATGGAGGTGCGTGCCTCTACAATATAGACTTGTTCCTCAACCTTGAAAATACCATCGCCCTCATCCTCATCAAACTCATCCTGGATATCTCCAACTATGACCTCAAGAATATCTTCCATACAGACGATACCACTGACACCGCCGTACTCGTCGATGGCAATGGCTATATGCACCTTACGAACCTTGAACTCCCTGAGAAGGTCATCAAGATGCTTGCTTTCAGGGATGAAGTAGGGTTTACGCATAAGGGTGCGCACATCAAAGTCATTTTCCACACCATGGCGCAAAATATCTTTTGCATAGAGAATACCGACAATATTATCGATAGTATCCTCATAGACGGGATACCGCGAATACCCCTGTTCTTGGATAATCTCATAAAACTCGTCGAGCGTAATGTTGCTGTTGAGGAACTCCACATCGACCCGAGGGACCATGATCTCCTTGACTGTCTTGTCCTTGAGTTCCTCGATGCCTTCAATCATCGTCTGGCGCTCTTCAATCTCAACCTGCTGACGAAGCTCCTGATCCAAGTTCTGGTGCTTTTTCTTGAACAAGCCTTTAAATCGCGAAATCAACGTTTGTCCTCCCAAAGTCTCATGAGAATTTGCTCCTGCTGCACGAGCATCGGCTCGCTTGCGTCATTGCTTGCATGGTCCAATCCCAAGAGATGTAACAAGCCATGAATCAAAAGCCTGAACAGCTCCTCATCGAAATCAACACTAAAGGATTGTGCATTTCTTTTCAAGGTATCTATCGATATCACCATGTCTCCAAGCACCCTAAGTTCTACTGGTGGTGCACTATCTTCTGCAAAGGTAAGTTCTGGCCAGGAGAAGTCTGCAACATCATCTTCCTGGACAAAGGAAAGAATGTCAGTACTCTCATCCCTGTCCCGATAGGTCTTGTTGAGCTCTTGCATCTGTGCATCACCGACAAAGCTTACAGAGAGCTCGCAAGGCTCCACATCAAGGCTCTGCAGTACGGCGAACACCCACTCTTTGACCCTTTTTTCAGGAGCTGCCTCCCGATAGAGGTCCGTCTCATATGAAACATCCACTATCCACTCTTTTTTCATAGCTGCTATCCTTTGAAAGGTATCTTTTGCGGGGTATCTTCCCGTTCTTGCGGATACTCTATACGACGATGATCCCTTCCTATCAGGGATTGCAACAAAGAAGCTCCAATCAGCTCAAGGTCTGTGAGCGAGAGCAGGGAGTTCTTCAGCTGGTCACGCGCTATCTTGCCCATGATGACCGAGTGGATGAGCTTCTCATATTTGGGGGGAGTGGCCTTTTTCAGCGTCCTGCTGGCAGCTTCCACACAGTCGGAGAGCATAACAATGGCAGCCTCCGGTGTGGTGGGGGTCGCCCCGTTATAGGAGTAGTCATCCTCACTTACCTCGATGCCAGCTGCCATAGCCTGCTCTTTTGCCTCATGGTAAAAGAACTGGATGACATCGTTGCCATGATGCTGGGCGATGATGTCCAGAACCTCCTGGGGAAGGCCTGCCTCCCTGCCCTTCTCCACTCCCAGCTTCACGTGACTTTTGATGATGGCCACCGACAGGCTGGGCTTGATGTCATCATGCTTGTTCTCTTGTCCCTGGTTCTCAATAAAATACTCAGGGTGGTCTACTTTGCCTATGTCGTGATAAATACCCCCGACCCTGGCAAGCATCGCATTGGCTCCTATCGCCTTTGCTGCATTGTAGGCAAGATCGGCTACATAGCGGCTATGGTTGTACGTCCCTTGGGCCACTACCGCCAGACGGTCAAGGACAGGGCTGTCGGCGAGGGCAAGCTCGCTGAGACGGAATGTGGTGGGGATGTTGAACAGTCGCTCACAGAGGGGGACAATAGCTGCAACCAAGACCAGGGAAATTGAGATATTGACTATCAGAGCCCCCAACAGCCCTGCAACCCCATTGAAGGCATGCCCACCCAGGAGGTTCAAGGAAACAGCCATGAAACTACTGAAGAGGGAGGCGTAGAACCAGTTGTAGATATCTTCCAGCCGCTTGATGGTGAACTGGAAGAAATAAAGGCATATTCCTATTGTAGTCATCGCAAAGAAGAATGTTATAGCCGAACTCTGTGGCAAGATCATGGCATAACAGGAGAGCATGAAGCCGCTGATGATACCCACCCGCTTCTTATTGGTAATCTGGGAGATAAAGATCGGGGCAAAAAGAACTGGCAAAAAAGAATCCTTGAACTGGATGGCATTTTGCACGGTCCAGTGGGAGATGAAGTAGAGCAGCACCAACGAAAGCAGGATCGAGGAGAGCATCAGGTTCAGATAAAGGAAATAGCGTTTTTCATGCTTGAGGAACTGGTCAAAGACAAAGAGAGCCGAAACGGTGGCCAGCGTCACAAAGACAAGCCTGCCTATCAACTCCAGCATCGTGTAGTTGATGGAAGAACTTTGCATCTTTGAAACAAGGGCCATCTGCTCTTCGGTTATCACCGTATCCTTTGCTATCAGTTTCTGTCCCCGTTGGATAGTGACCAGAACAGGCTTGACCTGCTCCTTGGCAACCATTCGAAGGTGCAATGTCTTCGCTTCGTTATAGCGCACGTTATCCTCGAGCAACAAGGCAAGTGCGTCAAGCAGCAACAAGGGCTGGAAGCTCGGGTTGGCATCCTCATAGGCAGTAAGCCAGTAGGAGAGAAATTGTTCAAGATTCTCCTTGGTCACAACCGAGGAGAAAGGCTGTTCCACCAAGGAGCGTGCCTTCTCCATCGCAAGGGTGTTATCCATATAAAAGAACTCATACCCTTCTTGTCTGTTCTTTATAAGATCGGCCTGGGAGAAAAGTCCTTTTTGCAGGACAAGTTCACCAGTCTCTTCAAGGGCAGAGAGCATAAAATATAGATCCTGCTCACTCATCTCAGCAAAACGGGCCATGACGTTGGCTGAGTCAGGGGATCCCACACGCTCAAACTTCTGCACTTCCTTCTTGTCAGGGTTCCAATAGTTGATAAAGTCCTGCAGTCGGGTAATTGAAACAGAGGTGGCGTGCAAGGAGAAGGAGAAGTACGGAAGGACTTTGGCTTCCGCCTTCGCAAGACGGCGCTCGTTCTCTTCAAGGTCTACATATTCGAAAGAGGAGAAGGCAAACACATCCTCATTGGCCAAGGACCCTACCTCGTAGCGTGAGGAGAAGGAACGCAACCCCTTGCCGGGGGTGCGGGTTACCAGAAGTGGGATGATCATAGCCGACACAACCACCAGGATTGCCAAAAATATGGCAAGCCTCTTCTGGTTTTTAGTCTTATTGGCCTGTTTTTCTTTCATTAGCTTTTTCTTGCTCATGAACGGGTACCCTTGTCCTTGTTTGCAGCATCTGTTGCATAGGCGTCAATAATCTGCTGGACTATGCGACTGCGCACAACGTCGCATGAGTCGAATAGGACGAACTCGACACCATCGATGCCTTGGAGGATATCCAAGGCATGGACAAGGCCACTCTTGCGATGGCGGGGAAGGTCGATTTGGGAGATATCGCCGGTTACGATCACCGTGGACATCTCCCCTATGCGGGTGAGGAACATCTGCATCTGCTCGATGGTGGTATTCTGTGCCTCGTCGAGAATGACGACGGCATTTTTTAGCGACCTGCCGCGCATATAGGCAAGCGGCGCTATCTCGATACTGCCACTCTCCTCTAGGCGGTGTATGGTCGAAAGGCTTGCCATCGACTCCATCGCATCGTAAAGGGGGCGCAAGTAGGGGTTAATCTTCTGGGCAAGGTCACCGGGAAGGAAACCGAGGTTCTCCCCAGCCTCCACGATCGGTCGGGTGAGGATCAGCTTCTGCCTCTCCCCTGAAAGTAGGAGGCTCAAGGCGTAGGAGACAGCAAGAAAAGTCTTTCCCGTTCCCGCCGGTCCGATACCGAACACCACCTGCTTCTCCCTCATCGCCTGGATATACTTCTCCTGGTTCGACCCCTTGGGGTAGGCGATACGGTTCTGTACAACAATCGAAGGCCGCTTCTTCTCCCCTGCATCCTCTTTCTGGGCAAGAGCCATCACAGAGCTTGAGCGCTTGAGGCCCTGGTACTCCATAAAGATCTCTGCTTCGCTGATGTACTCCTGCACCTTTGCCAAGTCCTTCAGACGTGGCAAAAGCGTCTGAAACCGATGTTCAGAGCGCTCATTGGGACAAGAGTATGAGAGTTTTATACCTTTAGCAAAAAGCTCACAGCCGAGCAAGGCTTCCATATAGGGCAGATTGCGGTCATTGATCCCACAAACGCGCTCCATCTGCTCTTTATTATCGAAATCAATACTACTTTCCATCTCCCACCTTATGACGAGGAACTCTGCACCCATCCTTGGGATGTTTCAGTCCACTTTTCATCAACCTTGAGTTCTGGGATGGTCTTCCATTGGAGGAAAACCTGCACAACCGGAACCCATGCATACTGACTATCCAACAATACTACATTTCCCGTGTATTTACAATTCAAAGACCAATCCTCCATATAATGGGTGAGTTCTACCGCAACAGAGTTCATATTGAACTGGGTGGAGGTCCTACCCTCCCCTGCCAGGTCAAAGGAACGCAAGAGGTCCTTCCACATCAGGGGGAAGGAGAAGTCATCACCTACATAGTACCGATGGAAGCCACGGTTGGAACTGGTAAGGGAGAACGAGAGGTCCAAAAACTCTGCGATGGAAAAACCCGCCTTGGCCGTCAGGCTCAAAGAGGTGGCATAGGTATCGATGAAGCTGATATTGAGCTTGGCATCGAGGGCCAGCTGCAGTCGTATGCGCCGTTTCCACCATGAGTAGGAGAGCTCCTTGATGGCAACCCGGGTGGTAAGGCTCTCAGCCTGGAGGGCATCGGAGGGCCCGGCAAAGACAAGGGTCGAGGTCACAAAGGGTATGGAGATGGTAGTGGTGAGGTCCTTGAAGTAGTTCGGCCCATACAGGGCCGAGGAGGCTATAAAGGAGAAACTCTCCTTGAAAGAGAGTTGTTTTGCAAAGAGTTCAACCATGGCACTGCCTGAGAGGGTAAGAGGTGCCCACTTGTCAGAACCTTTATACTGCAGATCATAGGTTCCTTGAAGCGAAAAGGTGCTGTAGAGGGTGGCGAGCTTGGCAGAGGCGCTAAAGAGCTGGGGGACCAGCTCCCCTTGGGTATCGACGAACTTAAGCGAGGTGGACAAGGCCCAGGGCCCGATAGCATAGCCTACCGAAGGTAAGAGCGATTGGGTCAAGGGATAGAGTGTTGCGGTGATGGAGGGAGAGAGCTTGCCCTCCCCTAGTGCAAAGGTTTTTGCCAACCTCACCTGGTGCTTGGTCACATGCTCCTTGGTAAATGCAAATTTCGTCTGGCTTGACTCATAAGCACTCAGCGACTGTGAGTCACGGAAGGTGTAGAGCTTGCCCTCCAAGGTATAGCTCAACCCGATAAGGGGCATCGAAGCACTGGTAGCACTGGTGACCTGGAACTGCCTGGTGAGGTAGGTCGCCTTGGTCCGGTCCTCACTGGTAATGAAAGGCGCGGAGAACTTCTGCTTGAAGGTAAAAAAGGAGGGGTGCAGCACCATATCCAGAAAAACACTTGGAGTGGTAGAGGTGTAGAAGTTCTTGTTCTTCTCCCAACTTGTATTGGAGGAGTCAAGGTTTGCCCTGGAGAGTATCAGCTTCTCATCCACGGAGTAGCCTAAAGTTATGGATTGTTTCGCCCCTTTGGGTATCACCTGTGCCTTAACAGGCAGGGTGGGAGCATAGGGCTTGTCCAACGTCTCATCCAGGAAAAAGGGTTCGCCTACCGGGTCTTGCAGGGGGGGCTGCTCCTTGGCAGGTTGAGCTTGCTCTTTTCCCATGGTCCTGGACCAAGAGACAAGCTCACCGCTTATGGACGCCTGTATCTCCGGTAAGGTAAGTTTTTGCACCCTATAGCTGTAGATATTGTCTTTTTTGACCCACTGCCAATCTATAGTTGCGTTGAGGGTGCTGATCTTAGCCTGTTTGACGAAGTTCCCCAGAGCTTTCGTGGGGAAGTTGAACGATCCGTCAGCCTTCCAGGTAAAGCTACGCACATCTCCGGAAAAGTCCGAGGGAAACTCCTGGCGCTTGCCAAAGAGTGAGTCAAAGGAGAAGGCGGTAAGACGGTTGCCGTAGAGCCTTCGTACGGAGGGGTCCGAATAAAAGGGGGCTGTGATCGTGAAATCAGCCCAGAGGGTGTCTACGACAAACTTGTTCGATCCATACACGCGGACCTTGGGAAAGGATGTATCAAGCAAGAGGACATCCTTGCCATCGGGATGCACGGCAAGGCGCATGCTGGTGTCCAGGATGATCTTCTTGGAAAGAAAGCTGTGGCGTGCCTCCAGACCGAGGGTGACTCCGCTCTTTTCATAGGAATCAGCCATCAAGGCGAGATAGGAGCCGCTGTCGGCACTCCACTTCTCAAAAGGGGTCATCTCACCCTCGCGTGCCCGGTAGACCGAACCTGTCGGGATGAACGAGGCATCAGGCTCTCCGGTGAGCAAGCTGGTAAAGCTGTTGCTCTCGGCCTTCTTGAAGTTAGGATAGGTGCCGTAGATCTCAAAGGTGGTATTCAGGAACATCCCCCTGTCGCTGGAAAATCCAATGGCGGGGTTTCCCACCATCCTGACACCGGGGATGAAGAAGGCAGGGACCCAGAGAACCGGAACCCTTCCTATGGAGAGATAGGCGTTCTTTACCAAGAGGTCTCCCCCGCTGAGAAAGGCAAGGCTATCGGCCTTGATGGAGGAGTAGGCGTCTTTCTTGTTGGTGGTGATGAACCCCTTTTCAAAGAAGATACCGTCCCCGGACCCGTTGTAGGAGATGCTCTGCCCTGTGGTGAAGAAGCTCACCTCTTCATCCTCGCTGTTCTTCCTCTCGGTTGTGGTTGTTCCCCCCGTGACCAGGAGGGCCTGGCTCTCCCAGTTGAGGCTCACGATATCCCCGGTCACCTTCTGCACCGAACCCTTGTCCCCACCCTCGTCATAGACGACATTCCCGTAGGCAATGAGCAGGCTGTTCTCCAGGTCAACGACCATCTTCTCAGCAGAGAGCTGCTTGAGACGCTCATCGCCTTGGAGGGAGAACTCCACCTTGGCAGAGCCTTCCAGCACGACAAGGGAGGAGAGTGAGCGGTCGTTGTAGACAGTATCGGCATGGAGGATAGTCAGGACGTAGGTCTGTTTAGATGAAGGGCCCTCCTCCAGGGAGAGAGCCTGGATACCATGATAGGCGTACAGTGACAAACGCATCTCGTCGCTTGTACCCAAGGGGAGCTTGCGCATAGCAGTCATCGCCTTGAGCTCACCTTCAGTCGCCTGCCCTATGGAGAGGGCCAAAAGGCCATTATCATCAACAGGCAGTGCAGGCAACAAGAACGAACACCCCAATAATAAGAGTGCAATAAGAATCAGCTTGCTAAGGTTTGTCCGTTCAATGTGTTTCATGGAGTATCTGAGAGAGATAATACCCCGTGAAAGAGTCCTTGCATAGGGAAACTTGCTCAGGAGTCCCGCTCGTTACAACCATTCCACCTCCATCTCCCCCTTCAGGACCAAGATCGATGAGGTGGTCTGCCTGCTTGATGACATCCAGGTTGTGCTCGATAAGTACCACGGTGTTGCCAGCATCAACCAGACGGTTGATAACCTCCATCAGCTTCTTCACATCGGCAAAGTGCAGGCCTGTTGTTGGTTCATCCAGGACATAGAGCGTCTTGCCTGTGCCGTACTTGGAGAGTTCGAGGCTGAGCTTGACGCGCTGAGCTTCTCCCCCACTGAGGGTGATGGCGCTCTGGCCCAGCTTGATGTAGCCCAACCCTACCGAGATGACGGTATCCAGCTTTCGCTTGACGCGAGGAATGGCAGCGAAGAACTCTGAAGCCTCCTCCATGGTCATGGCAAGGATGTCGGCGATGTTCTTGCCCTTGTATCTCACCGAAAGCGTCTCCTTGTTGAACCGCTTCCCATGACAGACATCACACGTCACATAGACATCAGGGAGGAAGTTCATCTCGATCTTCAGCGTCCCGTCCCCCTTGCAGTTCTCACACCTTCCCCCAGAAACATTAAAGGAGAAGCGTCCGCTCTTGTAGCCACGGGCCTTGCTCTCCGGTAAGGAGGCGTACAACTCCCTTATGGGGGTGAATACCCCCACATAAGTTGCAGGGTTACTACGCGGCGTCCGTCCTATGGGGCTCTGGTCGATGTTGATGACCTTGTCCAGATGCTGTACACCGGTGAGGGAGGAGTATCCGTCAAAGTTAGGATTTTTCTGGGCAAGTTGGCGCTTAACTGCTGGCAGGAGCACCTCGTTGAGCAAGGAGCTCTTGCCGCTGCCGGAGACACCGGTGAGGACAATCATCTTGCCTAAGGGGATGTCTACATCAATGCTCTTGAGGTTGTTCTTGCTCGCCCCCTTGATGACTATCTTCTTGCCATTGCCTTTCCTGCGCTTGTCGGGGATGGCAATGGTGAGCTTGCGGCTCAAGAACTGGCCGGTAATGCTTGCAGGGTTGGCTTCGATCTCGCTAGGGGTTCCCTGGGCGGTAATATACCCCCCATGGACACCGGCACCGGGACCAAGGTCCACAACATAGTCTGCTTCACGTATGGTAGCTTCATCGTGTTCGACCACCAGGACGGTATTTCCCAGGTCCCTGAGGTTCTTCAGCGTATCGATGAGCTTCTGGTTGTCCCTCTGGTGCAACCCTATGGAGGGTTCGTCCAGCACATACAGCACCCCACTGAGGGCAGACCCTATCTGGGTGGCCAGGCGGATACGCTGGGCTTCTCCTCCACTGAGGGTAGCACTGCTGCGGTCGATGGTCAGGTAGGTCAACCCGACATTGCTAAGGAAGAGCAGACGGGCGCGAATCTCCTTGAGCACCTGTGCCGAGATGATCTTCTGGTTCTCGGTAAGGGAGAACTCCTTGAACATCTCAAGGGAGTTCTTTACCGAAAGGCGTGTCGCCTCCATGATGTTCATCCCCTTGATGGTCACCGCAAGGGCCTCAGGACGAAGCCTGTCCCCATGACATGCTTCGCAGACATGGGAGTTTTGAAAAGAGTTCATCCACATGCGGATTTGCATGCTCGGCGTCTCATAGTAGCGGCGCTGCAGATCAGGAATGACTCCGGGGAAAGGTTTTTCCACCCTATAGAGCTCCTTGCGCTTCCCCTTGGTGTACTCCATGGTGAGGTTCTCCTTGGTACCGTAGAGGATTGCATCGATCACCTCAGGTTGCAACTTGCTGAACGGTGTGTTCAAGGTAAAGCCAAAATGATTGGCAAGCGCCTCAAAAGGGATGCGTGACCACTCAGCATCAGGATTCTGAGTGGCGATGGCTCCCTTGTTGAAGCTTTTGGAATAGTCGGGGATGATCAGATCAGGGTCGAACTCGGTCTTTACGCCCAAGCCGTTGCACTCGGGGCAGGCACCAAAGGGGTTGTTGAAACTGAAGAGCCGCGGCTCCAGGTCCGGCAGGGTCAGGCCACAGTGGGAGCAGCTGTTGCGTTCGCTGAAGACTTCCTCATGTTCAGTGTTGTCCTCTGCTATAAAGGTTATCTTTACCAGGCCTCCGGTCATCTCGTTGCAGGTCTCGATACTGGAAGCGAGGCGCTGACGGGCATCCGGGCGTAGGATGAGGCGGTCCACCACCACATCAATGGAGTGCTTCTGCTGCTTGTCCAAGGTGATGGGCTCATCAAGATCAAGCATCTTACCATCGACCTTGACGCGTTGGAAGCCACCGCTCTTGGCATCCTCAAAGACCTTCTTGAACTCGCCCTTACGCCCGATAGCCACAGGAGCGCTGACAATAATGCGACTCTCTTCCTTGGCTTTGTAAATGGCATCGATAATTTGGTCTATGCTCATTTCGGTTATTTCACGCCCACACTTATGGCAGTGGGGCGTCCCTACCCGCGACCAGAACAGGCGGTAGTAGTCGTATATCTCGGTAATGGTTCCCACTGTCGAACGTGGATTCTTCTGCGTCGATTTCTGCTCGATAGCAATGGAGGGGCTGAGCCCTTCCATATAATCGACATCAGGCTTGTCCATCCGATCGAGGAACATCCGTGCATAAGAGCTGAGGCTCTCTACATACCGTCTCTGTCCCTCTGCAAAGATCGTATCAAAGGCCAGCGAACTCTTTCCACTTCCGGAGAGTCCGCTGATAACGATGAGCTTGTTCTTTTCCAGTTCGATATCTATATTTTTCAGGTTGTGCTCGCGAGCACCCTTAATGATGAGTTTATTCTGCATTTCTTACTGCTTCCAATACTGCCTCTCGAGCCTCAGCAAGCTCGACTTTTCTTACCAGTTCACCTTTTTCGTAGAGGAAGATTTCCCTTCCTATACCCGTAATTGCAATGTCTGCATGCTTTGCTTCGCCGGGACCGTTTACCTGACACCCCATGATGGCCACCGTAAGGTCCTTCTGCACAGTCATAAGCTCTTTCTCGATGGAGTCTAAAAACCCCTGTGAGTCAAAGCTGTGCCTTCCGCAGCGGGGGCAACTGACGATGCGTATGCCACCCTTGCGTAGTCCCAGGGTTCTCAAAAGCTCAACACCCGCCTGCACTTCAGTCTCAATATCGCCTGTTATGCTAATACGAAGCGTCGCCCCTATGCCCTCACTAAGCAGCCTGCCCAAAGCCCAGGTAGACCGGGTGACCGAGGAGACCACAGAGCCCGCTTCGGTCACTCCCAGATGCAAGGGGTATCCACTTTGGGAAGCAAAGAGTTTGTTAGCTTCAAAGGTAGTCTCCACATCGCTTGCCTTCAAGGAGACCACAGAGTTATAGAACCCCAAACCTTCAAACCAGGAGAGATACTCCAGGGCTGTACGGCTCATCAAAAGGGGCATTGGCTCATCCCCCTTGGGCAGGGAGCCGCTGTTCAAGCCGATACGGATGGCAACCTTGTTGTCCAAGGCACTTTTTACCACTTCGTCAACTTTCCAACGGGCCCCGATATTTCCAGGATTGATACGTATCTTATGGGCACCGCATGCCATTGCGTCCAAGGCGAGCTTATAGTCAAAATGAATATCCGCGACCAAGGGGATGGGGCTATGCTTGCACAGCCAGGCAAAGCTATCATGGTCGCCCAGGGATGGATAGGAGAAGCGCAGGATATCACAGCCCATGGCATTCAAGGTGCCTATGCGCCTGAGCAGAGCCTCAAGGCCCTCCTTGTCACGGGGAAGGGCACTGTCATACATGGTTTGCACTAGTATAGGCAGGTTGCCCCCTATCTCTCTATCACCAATGGTAGCTGTATGCTCTTCTCTCATGATACGTCCTCTCTTTAATGAATCCTACTCTACCGTTTATGCTCTTCTTTGTTAAGGGGCTGAGTAAACGTTTGTATAGCTTTTACTGGTAATCGGCTATTTGGAAGATAAGTTTTTTCACCAGTGAACTTTTTCCTCCTGTCTCCATACCTACCGTATGCGGTTCCCCTGGCATAAAGAGGGCAAAATGACCGGATTTTGCATGGATTACTCCAATGGGATCGGCTTCGAGGGTTGCCGATCCCTCCTCGTCAAAGGAGAGCGAGCGTGCATGCTCGCGCCAGGAGAGGGCCATAAGCTCCTCACCAGAGAGCATGACGTGAAGCTGCGTCTTCTCTTCATACACCTGGTAGGGCCTTGGTTCGGAAGAACTGGTGTATTCAACCAGTGTGCACTGAATACGGGGATTGCCACTGGGATAGGAGCCTATAGGTTCTTGGGCCCAATCCCTAGACTCAAGGATTGCAACGAGGGCAGCAGTGGTGTCAATGAGGGACTTGTAGCTGGGAAGAAGGGAGAGTTCATCATATATCATGGGTATACCTCTATGTTTGATCTCCTTCAGTATACAGGTTTCAGCAAGAAGGACAAGTTTCACAAGAACAAGAAGGAGAGGTTACACACCTAGAAGCATATGCCCAGTAGGATCAAAAGACCCAAGATGAATGAAGCCGCCCCCCCTATGAGAAACCACAGGGTCTCCTTGGTAAAGGCAAAGCCTAAAAAGACCCTAAGGGACTCCCCTATAGATTGGGAGGTAATATATCCTGCAACAAGCAAGGCTGTTCCACAAACCAGCAACACAATTCCAAGTATTCTAGCCATACAGTTCACCTCTTCTTTGGGACATCCCCCAAAAGGATACATAAAATCATCGGGAGAGTAGGTAAAGCATACAACGTGGTGAGAGAGGATACTATCCTTCCGCAAGGCCTCATTGGTCTGTTCTCCCAATTTTCACCTATTCAGAGGGTATGGAAACTGTTGTAGAGAGGGTTATACATCTTGACATTTATATTGATAACAACTATATTGCCTTCAATGGAGAACATACATATGAAAAATACATTTTTAGATAGCCTTACCTTGAGACGTTCACAATATGCCCTCGGCTCTACCCTGCCCGTGGCAAAAGAAGCAGTAAATAAGACCATTGAGGAGGCTGTACGCCTTAGCCCCTCAGCATTCAACTCCCAGAGCGCCCGTGCTCTGATCCTTTATGGGGATGAGAGTGCCAAGCTCTGGAAGATTGTACTGGACGCCTTGCTTAAGATTGTACCAGAAGAGCAAGTTGCGGATACCAAGAGCAAGATAGCCTCATTTGCAGCTGGAGCAGGAACAGTGCTGGTCTTTGAAGATATGGCTGTCATCAAGGGCCTGCAAGATGCAATGCCCCTTTATAAGGAGAACTTTTCTCTCTGGAGTCACCACGGTACCGGTCTTACCCAGTTCGCTATCTGGACAGCCCTGGCAAATATCAAGGTAGGAGCTTCCCTGCAACACTACGGTAACCTCATTGAGGATGCAGTGAAAAACACCTGGAACCTACCCGCATCCTGGTCTCTCATTGCCCAGATGCCCTTTGGCTCCATTGCCAGCCCTGCAGGGGAGAAAACATTCCAACCTATCGAGGAGAGAGTCTTCGTAAAGGGATAACAGAAGAATCAGTTGATTTTCTTGCAAATAATCAAACTAAATAGTGAAAACCAACAAGGAGAACCTTTGAAGGCTCTCCTTGTTGGTTTTTTTCTCGGTCATGCATGCTTTGCTTCTAGAGCTTTTCACTCTATGATGGAAGAGGAGGTACGGCCGTGGCAACACAATTTTTTCCAGAAGCGTATTTCACCCGATACGACTCCCCCTTTGGACTCATAACCTTACAAAGTGATGGTCAAGCACTTACTGCTCTGGACTTTGGGGAGACAGATGAGGTGGTATACAAGGATTTCCCGATCTTTGACCAGGTCAAGGGCCAACTGGACGAGTACTTCAGCGGCAGGAGAAAAACCTTCTCCCTACTGCTAAAAAGAAACGGTACTCATTTCCAGAACCAGGTCTGGGATGCTCTGCTGAAGATTCCCTATGGAGAGACCCGCAGTTACCAGGATATTGCCATAGCGATAGGCAACCCCAAGGCTTGTCGTGCCATAGGTATGGCAAACAACCGTAACCCCATCGGCATCATAATCCCCTGCCACAGGGTCATTGGAAAGGATGGAACCCTTGTAGGGTATGCAGGGGGCCTGGATAAGAAGATTGCCCTGCTGGACCTGGAAAATACATTCAGGTAGAGAGCATCTCTGTTTGTAATCCAGGACCTTAGATACCAGTTGCTCCCTATACAGGGTGACACGTTGCACCAGAGAGCTGTGAAAAAATACTGTGTCCGATACAATTCATGGTAACCGTGAAGTGTATCGGACACAGTATTCAACATAAAACTCACTTTGAAAACCGCATAAATTGTCCTAATGCAAGTCTTTCTTCATTCGTTGAAAGTCCTCTTTAGTCAATTCGCCCTTGGCATAGCGACGCTGTATGATGGCAAGGGCTTCAGTATCTCCATAGCTATGGCTCTGTTTCTTCCTTATTCCGATTACAAGCAGTACAATTGCCACAGTCAGCAGCACCATAAAGCCGATCATCAACCAAAAACCCAAGGGTGAGCCAAAATAGTTCAAACAGGAAAATCCCCCTGTCCTGGGCATTCCCCTATAGCCCCAATTAAATCCATGCATATAGTTGCCTCCTAGTTTTCCTTGCCGAGTTCTTCTCTCATGCTAAGAAATTCATCTTGAGAAAGATAACCCTCTGCATATCTCTGTTTGAGTATGTCCAATGGTGAACGCTCGCTAGATTTCGGCATGTGAGTTCTCGTTTCTGGATTGCGAACAATAAAGTATACAAACAGAATAAGTATCAGTAACGGTATAACCATCATATATAACTCCTCATACCCCTTGGGGGTATATATTCATCGTTATACCTTTCACTTGTTTTGTCAAGCTTTAAGCCTAGTGAAACACTAGGATTAAAAGTGATATAGACTCTTTTTTATCTACTCCATGCTGTAAGCATACAATTA